>USEY01000017.1 GCA_900553815.1 uncultured Bacteroides sp. | reverse complement strand
ATGCCAAAAGCAGATAAACAAGCAGGAAAAGCCAGTAATTAAGCAATCCCGGAAATTATTCGTATCTTTGTCCCGAAATACTTCACTCATTACTCTTAATTAAACAGTTATGGCAGAATCGAACTTTGTAGACTACGTAAAGATATATTGCCGCTCGGGTAAGGGCGGACGAGGTTCCACACACATGCGACGCGCCAAATACGTGCCTAATGGAGGCCCCGACGGCGGCGACGGCGGACGAGGCGGACACGTCATCCTGCGTGGCAACCGCAACTACTGGACACTGCTCCACCTGCGCTACGACCGCCATATTCTGGCCGGACACGGCGAAAGCGGCTCGAAGAACCGCAGCTTTGGCAAGGACGGAGCCGACAAGATTATCGAAGTGCCCTGCGGAACGGTGGTTTACAACGCCGAGACGGGCGAGTACATCTGCGACGTCACCGAGCATGGACAGGAAGTCATCCTGCTGAAGGGCGGACGCGGCGGACTGGGCAACTGGCACTTCAAGACAGCCACCCGCCAGGCACCGCGCTTTGCGCAACCGGGCGAACCGATGCAGGAAATGACCGTCATCATGGAGCTGAAGCTGCTGGCCGACGTCGGTCTGGTAGGCTTCCCCAATGCGGGCAAGTCAACCCTGCTCTCGGCCGTATCGTCGGCAAAGCCCAAGATAGCCAACTATCCGTTCACCACCATGGAGCCCAACCTGGGCATCGTGTCCTACCGCGACGGCAAGTCGTTCGTCATGGCCGACATACCGGGCATCATCGAAGGTGCCAGCGAAGGCCGCGGACTGGGTCTACGCTTCCTGCGCCACATTGAGCGCAACTCGCTGTTGCTGTTCATGGTGCCGGCCGATAGCGATGACATTACCAAGGAATACAACATCCTGCTGAACGAGTTGCGCAACTTCAATCCCGAAATGCTGGACAAGCAGCGCGTGCTGGCCATCACCAAGTGCGACATGCTGGACCAGGAGCTAATGGACGAAATAGAACCTACCCTGCCCAAGGACGTGCCCCACGTGTTCATCTCGGCCATATCGGGTCTGGGCATCTCGGAGCTGAAAGACATCCTGTGGGAAGAGTTGAACAAGGAAAGCAACAAGATTGAAGGCAAGATAGAAAGTATAGCCCACCGTCCCAAAGACATGAGCCACCTGAAAGAAGAACTGGCTGACGAGGGTGAAGACGAAGACCTCAGCATAGAGTACGTGGACGAGGACGACATTGAAGACCTCGAGGACTTTGAGTACGAAGAAGAAGACTGGGAGGACGACAAGCAATGACGCGATTGAGCCCTGATAAACGAATGTTGGAGTATGCGTTGAACGACGCATGCCCCGACATTTTTGCTTTCAGTACCACCCGTCATGGCGGCACCAGCACCGGCAACTATGCCTCGCTAAACTGTACGCCCTACACCGGCGACGCTGCAGAAAACGTCAGCCGCAACCAGGAACTGCTGCTCCAAGCCCTGCCACAACGACCACAGGAACTGGTCATCCCTTGGCAGACACACGACACGGAGTCGCTCGTCATCGACGATGACTATCTGCTGGCCTCTCCCGAAGCACGCCACGAACGGCTACAGGGCATCGACGCCCTCATCACCCGCCTGCCGGGCATCTGCCTCAGCATATCTACGGCCGACTGCATTCCTGTTCTGCTATACGACAAGCGCAACCGTGCGATAGCCGCCGTGCATGCCGGATGGCGGGGAACAGTAAACCGCATTGCCACCAAGACGCTGGAACGCATGCACGCCCTCTACGGCACCATGGGACAGGACGTCTGGGCCGTCATCGGACCAGGCATATCGCTGGCAGCCTTCGAAGTAGGACAAGAAGTGTACGACGCCTTCCATACCGCAGGCTTCCCCATGGCCTACATCTCGGAGTGGCACAATGATACCCATAAATACCACATTGACCTCTGGGCTGCCAACCAGCTGCAACTGCTCGACTTCGGCCTGCCCCAGACACAGATAGAGACTTCCCGCATTTGCACCTATACCCGCCACGAAGACTTCTTCTCTGCACGTCGGTTGGGCATTAAGTCAGGGCGCATCCTGTCGGGAATCATTATAAAAGAATAAATACCATAAAAACAACATGAAGACATTTAACAGACTGATTGCTACATTATTGTTATCATTTGCCGTAACCGCCGTTTACGGCCATACACGAGAAGAACAACAAGCGGCCGAGAAACAGACGGCCTATACCGTCATAGCCAATCCCGGCGAAGTGGCTGCCCGCAGCATCCGCATCAATTGGCACACCGACTTGAAGAGTGGCGACAGCTATTGCTACTACACCAAGCGCACAGACACCAACTGGAAAAAGGTAAAAGCCGTCAAAGCACATCAGGAACTATGCACTGCCTACGACAGCCTCTACTCGCAGAAAGCTTCGGGAGAGGACTTCTATGAAAAGGCACGCTTCCTGCGCAATACCGTAGAGCTTGACAACCTGAAACCCGACACTGAATACATGTACCGGGTAGGTTCGAGCAACGAAGGCGAGATACGCTATTTCAAGACCGCACCCAAATCGGGCGAATGGTCGGCAGCCGTCATCTCCGATTTCCATGCTTATACTCCCCTGCCCAAACGGGTGGAGTCGGCCATGTCGATGCTGAGCACGCTGGAAGGCTGCAATGGAGGTGACTTCGACTGGATATTGCATGGTGGCGACATCTGCGCCTGGGGTGGAAGTTATTCTTTCTGGCGCGACTTGTACAGCCAACCCTATTTTGCCAAATACATGTGGGCCGGCGTAAACGGCAATCACGACAACATGTCGCGCAAGTATATCAAGGTTTCCAACCAGTTCTTCCGCTATGCCAACAATAATCCCGGCAACGGATATGAAGGTGAAGAAGGAGTATGCTACCATTTCACCTATGCCAACACCTTATTTATAATGCTCAACAGCGAAAGCATGCGAAGCGATGAAGGGCTGGCCAAGGCGCAACAATGGGTCAGAAAGGTTATCGAAGAGAATCCGGCACGCTTTGTGGTCGTGGTGGAGCATTACCAGTGGTTCCTGGCCAGAAACGGAAACACCTCGCAATACGCCCGTTGGAACAAACTGTTTGACGAATGCGGAGTGGACCTGGCTATCGGAGCCAACAACCACATCTATGCACGTACCAACGCCCTCTACCAGGGCAGGGAGACCGACGGCACCAAGGGTACTGTCTACATACAAACCCCTTCGTCGGACAACGAACGCGGACAGGGACTGAAAGAATGGACCGATAATAAGGACATTATAAAAATCCGCTGGTCGGAAGGAGCAAAGACAGTGGGAGCCTTACTGCTGAAAGGCGACAACAAGAAACTGGAACTGACACTATACGACCGAAACGGAAAGGCACTGGACAGCGTAGCAGTCAAGGCCAAACGATAATCAATCATATACCATACAAAACTCTCTATATAGCAATCATGTACAACCTAACCGTATCTGAAGAGCTTAAGTCGCACTGTCCCGAATATCGGGGAGCGGCTGTCTATGCCGAAGTCATCAATACCCCTTTCAGCGAGGGACTTTGGCAAGAAATAAATGCCTTTACCCAGGAGCTGCGTGCTGCCGAAACTACAGAGGGCATCAAACATCAACCGGCCATTGCCGCCACCCGCGAAGCCTACAAACGCTGCGGCAAAGACCCCAGCCGCTACCGTCCCTCGGCCGAAGCCCTGCGCCGACGCCTGCTGCGCGGACTGGAACTTTACCGCATAGACACGCTGGTCGACCTCATCAATCTCGTATCACTGCGCACGGGCTACAGCATCGGCGGCTTTGATGCCGACAAGATACAGGGCACTGACCTCTGCCTGGGCATCGGACGTGCCGAAGAACCGTTCGAAGGCATCGGACGCGGCGTACTCAACATAGAAGGACTGCCCGTCTACCGCGATGCCGTAGGTGGCATCGGTACACCCACCAGCGACAACGAACGCACAAAGATGGATGTAGGCACCCGCCATATTCTGGCCATCATCAACGGATACGACGGCGATGCAGCCCGCTTGCAGGAAGCAGCCCTGATGACTCAAGAACTATTAAAGAAATATGCCTCGTCCGACGGAGGAAGCGTCTACTACTTTGAATGAGAACAATATTATTTGCCATCTTGGCCGGCATGCTTTCCCTGCCGGCCTTGGCACAACAAAAGAAAGCGGCTTTCACAACAATGGAAGTCAACCATATACGGGTAGCCACACCGGGGCTGTTCGATAAAGGAAAATCCATCAAGATACACCTCGACAGCCTTCAGGAAACGGAATATTGCTTTCCACTGCCCGGCGGAAAGGTAATTTCGCCATACGGCCGTGGCGGAGGCAGGCATAGCGGTGTAGACATCAAGACACGTGCCAACGATACCATTCGCTGTGCTTTCGATGGCGTAGTGCGTATATCAAAGCCTTACAGTGCATACGGCAATGTCATCGTCGTGCGCCATAAGTCGGGACTGGAGACTATCTACAGCCACAACTCCAGGAACCTGGTACAGAGCGGTGATACCGTCAGAGCCGGACAACCGATTGGCCTGACAGGACGCACAGGACGGGCAACCACCGAGCATCTGCATTTCGAAACGCGCATTAACGGACAGCATTTCAACCCCAACATCATATTCAATATGGAGAAACGCACGCTGCGCCACGAGTGCATACGCTGCACGAAGAATGCCAATGGTATCGTAGTCAAGCCCATACTGAAAAAATAACAGAGTGAAGTGATATAGTATTTCGCACATTTCACTAACTTTGCGACACATTTCATGAACTTTAAAACATATCAATGATAGAAAAACTGATTGTTCTGGAGGATATTGATCCGGTCATCTTTTACGGCGTGAACAACGCCAACATGCAACTGATAAAAGCCTTGTATCCCAAGCTGCGCATCGTGGCACGCGGAAATGTCATCAAGGTATTGGGCGATGAAGAGGAAATGTGTGCATTTGAAGAAAGCATTACCAAGCTGGAGAAATATTGCGCCGAATACAATTCACTGAAAGAGGAGGTCATCATTGACATTATTAAAGGGAATGGCCCGCAAGCCGAAAAAGCGGGAAATGTCATCGTCTTCAGTGTGACAGGCAAACCTATCATCCCCCGCAGCGAAAACCAGAAAAAGCTGGTAGAGGCTTTCCAAAAGAACGACATGCTGTTTGCCATTGGTCCGGCCGGCTCGGGCAAGACCTATACCGCCATTGCACTGGCTGTAAGGGCATTGAAAAACAAAGAAATCAAAAAGATTATACTCAGCCGTCCGGCTGTGGAAGCCGGCGAAAAGCTTGGATTCCTGCCCGGTGACATGAAGGACAAGATAGACCCCTACCTGCAACCGCTCTACGATGCGCTGCAAGACATGATACCTGCCGCCAAGCTTAAGGAGTACATGGAACTGAACATCATTCAGATTGCTCCCCTGGCCTTTATGCGCGGACGCACGCTGAACGACGCTGTTGTCATCCTCGATGAAGCCCAGAATACGACAACAGCCCAAATCAAGATGTTCCTCACCCGTATGGGCACTAATACCAAGATGATTGTAACGGGCGACATGACACAAATCGACCTTCCTTCGTCGCAGACTTCCGGACTGGTGCAGGCCCTGAAGATACTAAAAGGGGTGAAAGGCATCAGCTTCGTGGAACTGAACAAGAAAGACATTGTCCGCCACAAGCTTGTGACACACATCGTGGAAGCTTACGAGCGATATGAAAAGGAGCAAAAGGCGGAAAGGGAAAGAAAGAAGGAGGAAAAACAAGTTCAAGAAACCAACAACTAACTATAAGAAGATATGAAAGCTTTAACTAAAACAGATTATCAGTTCCCCGGACAGAAGAGTGTCTATCATGGGAAAGTTCGCGACGTGTATAACATCAATGGTGAAAAGCTCGTCATGGTAGCAACCGACCGTATCTCAGCATTCGACGTCATCCTGCCCAAAGGAATTCCCTTCAAAGGTCAGATGCTGAACCAGATTGCAGCCAAGTTCCTTGACGCTACAACTGACATCTGCCCCAACTGGAAGCTCGCTACTCCCGACCCGATGGTTACTGTCGGCGTAATGTGCGAGGGTTTCCCGGTAGAAATGATTGTACGCGGCTACCTCTGCGGTTCGGCATGGCGCGCTTACAAGAGCGGTGTTCGCGAAATCTGTGGTGTCCGTCTGCCCGAAGGAATGAAGGAAAACCAGAAGTTCCCCGAACCCATCATCACTCCGACTACCAAAGCCGAAATCGGTGAACACGATGCTGATATCTCTAAGGAAGAAATCCTGGCACGCGGCCTGGCTACTCCCGAAGAATATGCATTGCTGGAGAAATATACGCTGGCTCTCTTCAAACGCGGTACTGAAATTGCAGCCGAACGTGGCCTCATCCTGGTAGACACCAAGTATGAATTCGGTAAGCACGACGGCAAGATTTACCTGATGGACGAAATCCATACTCCCGACTCAAGCCGTTACTTCTACAGCGAAGGCTACGAAGAGCGTTTTGCCAAGGGCGAACCTCAGAAGCAGCTTTCAAAAGAATTTGTACGCGAATGGTTGATGGACAACGGCTTCCAAGGTAAGGAAGGCCAGCAGGTTCCTGAAATGACTGACGAAATAGTAACTTCTATCAGCGAGCGCTACATTGAACTTTACGAGCACATCACCGGCGAAAAGTTTGTACGCGAAACTACCGAAGACATTGCTGCCCGCATTGAAAAGAACGTAACAGAATATCTTAGCAAGTAACCAACAGCTTGATAAGTACGAAATAAATCCCCTCTTCCGTAGACTTTTGCAGAAGAGGGGATTTTGTTATATCCTTCTTTCCTACTTACCTCAACATCACTACCCGCCGCAGAATAAGATTCTTGTACTGCTTCTTCATGTCATCGGGCAAGAAAGAATTATCAATCAGTTCGAACCACTTGGGCAAGGCCCGACTAAAACGGCGCGAGAGATTCTCAATAACCTTTTCATCCACTCCCGAAGCGGTAATGGCCTTGTAAAAGTCGGTCTTGCGCAGCTTGTTCTTCTTACCGTTGAGCGTTAACGCCAGTTCCTCCGTATCTTCAGGCATCACCAGGGCGGTGGACAACATGTCGTAGGCCGGCGTAAGCGTATATCCTCCCATCAGGTTATAAAGCGAAAAGTTTTTCAGATGCATATCGGCATTACCCGTTATCCAACAAAAGACTACCACTTCCCAGAAATTGATAACATCCAACTGCGGAGTAGCCGAATATCGACGGATGAGCTTGGCTATCTGTTCGTAAGAACCCTTGTACTTATACTCCGTGAGCCGTTCGGACAGCTGGCACATATCTTCCATCGCCACTTTCCGTCCATCGGACAAACGGTCTATCCGACGGGTTATGTAGCATAATTCACCATCGCTGAACCGTATCAGACTATGAGGAACGACACTGATTTTGGCTGCCTCGGCCAAGTGCATGGTGACGTCCTCCAGTTCGGGCAGGGCACGGTAGGATTGCGTCTGCGGTTTCAGGATGAAGCGCCCCCAAAGGCCTACTATAGTAAACCGGTCAGGCTCATTACGACCTCCTCGATTGATGTCGAGCGAAAGCTTGGCCTGAACGCCAGTCAACGTCGTTTGGCTACGAACCACTTCACGGGCCAGGTCTCCCAACTGACCGCGTACATAAGGCAACTCGGGTGCCGTCCGCACACCGAAAAACTTACGGGCGCAAGCCGGATGAAAGTCTGTCATTCCCTCGCCCAACTCTTTATAGCAATACAAACACCGACTCATGATTTATCCTCCTCTGTTTCATCATCAGGTATTACACTGACAGCTCCAATACAGTCCTTGCAACAGGCCAGCAAAAGCGACATGCGGTCGCGCTGGTTTATCTTCCAGCTACGTTCTGCAATATCCAGCAACCACCCCTCAGGTATCAGTCCGTCGAAGAAAGGGAATAACACCGTAGAGCGATAAGGATTAGCGGTAAGAGGAAGCGTCAGACTGATAGCCATTGCATCCGATAGGTTCAGATAGTCAGCATCATACGTAAAAGTAAAGCCGTTTTCATCCTCCAGCAGCCTACCTGCCAGACGGTCGTAAAGATATACCTTTGCCCGCTTCATGACCTACCCTCCTGCCTCTTTTCATTTATCTCCACGGGTCCGACCTGACGGCCAAACAAGCCAAGAACCTGATTTACTTTATCCAGCCGCAAGGTCTGCTTTCCTTGCTCCAGGTCACGCACAAAGCGCAGCCCAACACCTGACTTGTCTGCCAGGTCTACCTGCGTCAATCCAAACTGACGCCGCATCTCCTTTACAAAGTCTGATAGCACTGTATGTTCCATATCTATACCCTTTCGGGTACAAATATAATAAAACACTTTATTAATTATACCTCTTTGGGTATAATTTAAAGATTCCGGTTCAACATTATACCCCAACGGGTATATCAAAAGAATGTCAGATGTCTGCACCACAAACTTGCCTACAGGAGAAAAAACGAACAGGCTCCCATACTTTACCAGACAACTCTGTCAAAACATGTTAGTTTCAGTGACTGAAACCGTTGTTTTCATCAACTGAAACCGACGGTTTCACCTACTGAAACTGATGGTTTCACCTACTGAAACTAGTGGTTTCACCCACTGAAACTAATGGTTTCACCCACTGAAACTAATAGTTTCGCCCATTGAAACCAAACCGAAACCTTACTTTTAATGAAAGAGCAGTACTGATAAAACGGGAAAATATATCTAAAAGCACACGTTGGAATACTTATTTTCTTAACTTTGCGAAGTAATATGTCAACATCATGGATTATCCGCAAGAAAACATCAAGCCCTACGGTAACGAAGGTACAAAGGTAAAACAGGTAGAACGGATGTTCGACCACATTGCACCGACCTACGACCAGTTAAACCATACCCTGTCGTTGGGTATCGACCGTAGTTGGCGCAGGAAAGCCATCCATACACTTCGCCCCTACCACCCGCAACAGATGATGGACGTGGCTACCGGTACCGGAGATTTTGCCATTTTAGCCTGCCGCGAGTTGCAGCCTCAATCGCTTATAGGGACTGATATTTCAGAAGGCATGATGAATGTAGCACGCGAAAAAGTAAGGCAGGCAGGTTTGGCCGACCGTATTTCTTTTGCGCGCGAAGACTGTACGGCTCTTTCCTTTGCCGAATCAAGCTTTGATGCAGTGACCGTAGCCTTCGGCATCCGAAACTTTGAACACCTGGACCTCGGACTCCATGAAATGTGTCGCGTACTACGCCCCGGAGGCCACTTGGTCATCCTCGAACTTTCCACTCCCGACCGCTTCCCCATGAAGCAGTTGTTTTTTCTCTACTCCAAAATCATAATGCCGCTCATAGGTAAATTGATTTCAAAGGACAACAGTGCCTACACCTATTTACCTGAAAGCATTCGAGCCTTCCCGCAAGGCGAAGTAATGCAAAAGGCCATCCGAAATGCCGGATTCAGCGAAGTGCACTTCAAACGGCTGACTTTTGGAATTTGCACATTGTACGTCGCTACCAAATAAATCAAGAATATTAACTTTAACACATTACGCCCTATGCAGAAATATGGTCTTATCGGTTATCCGCTGAAGCACTCTTTCTCCATCGGATACTTTAATGAAAAGTTTGAAGCGGAAAATATTGACGCCCAATATGTAAACTTTGAAATTCCCGACATACGCGACTTCATGGAAGTAATTGAAGAGAATCCAAATCTCTGCGGCCTGAACGTTACCATTCCTTACAAGGAACAAGTCATCCCCTACCTGGATGAACTTGACAAAGATACTGCCAAGATAGGTGCCGTCAATGTGATAAAGATTATCCGCCTGCCCAAAGGAAAAGTAAAGCTGGTGGGCTACAACTCCGATATTGTAGGCTTCACCCAATCCATTGAGCCACTGCTGCAACCGCACCATACCAAAGCCCTTATCTTGGGAACCGGTGGCGCTTCCAAAGCTGTTTTCCACGGATTAGACAACCTGGGCATCAAAGCCACTTTCGTATCACGTACCAAGAAAAGTGACGACATACTGACCTACCGCGAACTGACCCCAGAAATCATGCAAGAGCACACTGTCATCGTCAACACAACCCCCTTGGGCATGTACCCCAAAGTTGACTTCTGCCCTGACATTCCCTACGACCAGCTGACTCCCAACCACCTGCTCTACGACCTACTCTACAATCCCAACGAAACCCTCTTCATGAAGAAAGGCAAAGAGAAAGGTGCTGTTGTAAAGAACGGACTGGAAATGCTGCTTCTGCAAGCTTTCGCATCATGGGAAATCTGGAACAAATGAAAGAACTTAGAATGAAAAAAGCCCTCAAATACAGTCTAATCAGCGTTCTTGCGCTGGCCGCTGTCCTTTTGTGTGCTGGCTACTACATGCTGGGCTTTGCCCTGAAACCCGAAGCACTTGCCTCCCGCAGCCGCAATATAGCAGCCTCGTTGGAATACATGCATCAGACTTATCCCGAGGTAGGCAAATGGATAGACAGCCTGCAAACGGCAGGCGCCCTGTACGACCGCTACATTGAAAATGAGGAAGGCACACCCCTGCACGCATTGTACGTACCGGCTGCCGACTCTACCAACCGCACCGCCGTCATTGTCCACGGCTATACGGACAACTCTATCCGCATGCTGATGATAGGCTACCTGTATAGCCGGCAGCTGGGCTACAATATCTTGTTGCCCGACCTGTATGGTCATGGGCTGAGCGGAGGGACCGAAGTGCAAATGGGCTGGAAGGACCGTTTGGATGTACTGCTTTGGACCGACGAAGCCAACCACTTGTTTGGCGGCAACACACAGATGGTGGTACACGGCATCTCTATGGGTGCGGCCACTACCATGTGCGTAGCGGGTGAAGTACAACATGGCGTAAATCAACAGCCTTTCATCAAATGTTTTGTAGAAGATTGCGGCTATACCAGCGCATGGGACGAATTCAAGGGAGAACTGAAGAACCAGTTCCATCTACCGTCCTTCCCCTTGCTCAACGTAGCCAGCGCTCTCTGCAACATGGAGTATGGCTGGAGCTTCCTGGAAGCATCACCGCTAAAGCAGGTAAAGAAATGCACATTACCCATGTTCTTCATCCACGGCGATGCCGACACCTTCGTACCTACCTGGATGGTACATCCGCTATACGAAGCCAAGCCTCAGCCCAAGGAACTTTGGATAGTACCCGGTGCCGAACATGCTGTGGCCTACAAGGAAAATCCGGAAGAATATACCCGTAAGGTCAGTGATTTCGTAAGCAAATATATCCACTAAATACAAGTTCATACATGAAACGTTCCATTACCACAATCTTGTTCTGCCTGACATTAAGCCTGATTACATGGGCACAGACTGTCTATACTACCGACAACCTGCCCAATGTACACCTGCAAGACAAGACCCGATATACGACCGATCCTGAAAACATCCTCACGTCAGAAGCACGCAACAGCATCGACCGCATGCTTTACCAGCTGGAGCAAAAAACAGGCATCCAGTCCGTAGTGGCTGTAGTACCCAGCATTGGCGAGGAAGACTGCTTCGACTTCTGCCATCAGTTGCTCAACAAATGGGGAGTAGGCCAGAAGGGTAAAGACAACGGACTCATCATCCTGCTCGTCACCGACCAGCGCTGCATACAGTTCTATACCGGCTATGGCCTTGAAGGGCCACTGCCCGACGCCATCTGCAAGCGCATTCAGACGCGCGACATGATTCCCTATCTGAAAGACGAACGTTGGAGCGAAGGCATGGAAGCCGGAATACGCGCCACCTGCGCACACCTCGATGGTTCGGCACCTGTAGGAGCACCCGACAAAGGAAACAACGATTCCCCTTCCCTGGGATTCATCCTGTTGGGAGTTTTCGGACTTCTGGGTGTAGCCTTGCTCATCGGCATCATGGCCCAATATGCTGCCAGTCGTTGTCCGCAATGCGGCCAACATAAGTTGCAACGCACCAGCAGCCAGCTGATAGCCCGCCGGGCAGGCATAAAGACAGAAGAAGTGACTTACGTATGCCGCAACTGCGGACACCGGGTCGTACGACGCCAACAGTCTTATGACGAGAACTACCGCGGACGTGGCGGAGGCGGACCGGTCATCTTCGGTGGAGGCGGAGGCTTCAGCGGAGGTGGTTTCGGTGGCAGCTTCGGCGGAGGTAGCGGAGGCGGTGGTGGTGCCGGTTCAAGATTCTGACGAGAACAAATATAGCATCATAACATAAAAAACATAGTATATCACAAATAACAGTAAGCAAAATGAAGAAAGGAACCATTATCATTGTGGCCGTAGTGGCCATTATCGCAATCTGGGCCATCAGCGGCTACAACAGCCTGGTCAGCATGGACGAAAACGTCAGCGGCCAATGGTCTAACGTAGAGACACAATACCAACGTCGTGCCGACCTTATCCCCAACCTGGTGAACACCGTCAAAGGTTATGCAGCCCACGAAAAAGAAACATTGGAAGGCGTCATAGCCGCCCGTAGCCAAGCTACCCAAATCAAGGTAGACCCGACAGACCTGACTCCCGAAAAGCTGGCCGAATACCAGAAGGCACAGGGAGCCATCACTTCTGCCCTTGGCAAACTGCTGGCCATCACCGAGAACTATCCTGACCTGAAAGCCAACCAGAACTTCCTGGAGCTGCAAGCCCAGCTGGAAGGAACGGAAAACCGCATCAACGTAGCCCGCAAGAACTTCAACGATGCCGCCAAGGCCTACAATACGGCCATCCGCCGCTTTCCCAAGAACCTGCTGGCAGGCATGTTCGGTTTTGACAAGCGCGCTTACTTTGAGGCAGCCGAAGGAGCAGAACAGGTACCTCAGGTACAGTTCTAACAACTGTCCTACGTCAATAGTGACAAATGACACACAAACAGCGACGGCTTCCACCCCGCCATTTCACATAGCAGATGGAAGCCGTCGCCGCTTCACAAAACAAGCACAAGAGAAGTAAAAGTAAGTATAAAAAAAAGGGAAGTCTCACGACTTCCACAATTCTTCTAACCTTAAATCTAAATCTCTATGAAAAAAACGTGTACAAAGATACATCTTTATTATATATACAGTTATTAAATTTCTCTATATTATCAATCAACTGTTTTAATGTTTATTAAATCAGGCCTTTTTCAGGGAGAATTGGTGTATTTCTTTCAACAGTCTCGCATAAATCGGGTTTAATTCCATCAGCTTCGGCACGCCAGTGATGAACATCTGCTTGCGCGCCCGTGTCAACGCCACATTGAGCTTACGGTCTATCTGCACACCATTCTCTTCGGTCAGATTGGCCAGGAACTTCAGTTGCCAGGCGCGGTTGAGACAAAAGGAGTAGATGATGACATCGCGCTCGCTTCCCTGGTAGCGTTCTACGGTATCTACCGTGATGTGGTTCAGTGGTTCTATGCCCAGCGCGGCAAGTTCGCGCCTGATAAGCGCTATCTGACTGCGATAAGGAGTAATGATGCCCAGCGTATGCAACTCGTCAAAGTCCTCCAGGGCAGCATACTGGCGGTAGACATCGGCAGCCAGCCGGGCCACGATGCGAGCCTCGGCATGGTTCATCTTGACCGACTGCAAAGGCGGCTCGGCTTCGGAAGGAATGAAAGCAACCCGGGCTGTGAGCAAAGACGCCAAAGGGCTGCCGACCAACTGAGGCGCAAGAGTCAAGTCGCCCGTCTGGTGCTCCAGCCCGATGGGGCGCAACAGCCCTCCATAAAACGCCTGATTTGGGAAAGCAGCCACCTCATTATTCATACGCCCCTGCCTACACAACATATCATAAAAAGGACTGTCGACAGCAACATGCTCCTCACCATCCCCGGTCAGACTACTGTAAAGCCGTTCGAACAGGGAATTCTTCAGGTTGCGCAACCCTATGGCACGCAGACGCTCGTCGTACACCTCGGACTGCTCGGCCGACTGCAACACTACGGCCGGCAACTGCTTGTGGTCGCCTATCAGAATGAACTTGCCAATAGCATCCTTGCCGTCACTGCCACGCAGGCAGAGCAGACGCAGCAGTTGCGGCTCCAGTATCTGCGTAGCCTCATCCACGATGGCCACATCAAAGCTTTTCAGCTTGAAGAGGTCGGTGCGCAAGGTCAGCGTGGCCACGGTGCCCACAAAGATGGAGCAACCGGCAATGCGCTCCTGCACGGCACGTCTGTTGGGACAGTCTTTCAGCATCTCCTCTGCCAAGTGAGGACGATAAGCCTCCTCGCACGACAATTCACTGCCAATACGCATGAAGCTGACAGCCGGCGTGATGTTGCTCAGTGCCTTGCATATCTCGTCTACCGCCCGGTTGGTGTACGACAGCAGCAATATCTGCTTGTCCTCGCGCAAGAAAGCTTCCACCATGCCGCGCAGTGCCCTCGAAGTCTTGCCCGTGCCCGGCGGACCGACAAGCAGAAAATAATCACGGGCAGCCTGTGCCTTGAGGGTGATGCGTTCGAAGTCGTCGGTAGCAGCGACTATGCGGGGACGGAAAGCCACATCGGTCTGCGGCGGCCTGACGCCCAGCAACAGGTCGCGCCGCTCCTGCGTGGCTTGCAGAAAAGCAGCCAAGCCACTGTACATTCCCCGGAAGGCTGTGTCCATGCTGTCGTGCTCTACGGCATAGCGACTGCCGGCGGGCAGCACGGCCGTATTGCGCTGTGCCATGCGCAACCTGATACAGAGGCCGGTGTCTGTTATCCACTCTATGTTCCCCTTGAAGATGATATGATTGGTCACGTCGTCCGTGTCCGCATTGCGCTCGTACAACACTACCGAGTCGCCCTGCCTGAAGTTAGGCGGGGCATTCCGTTCATCCGTATCCAGTGCCGGGCAATCGTCAGCCATCGGCATGTGCAGCACAACGTAAGGATGAGCCACATCATCGGCCTTGTTCTCCTCCATACGAAGGTCGTAGAGTATCTCGCCCGACTCCCGTTTCTCGTCCAGCGTGGCACGCCACAACGAGACGGCTCCCGTGCAGCCTTCATGCTCCACGTCGCCCGACTTGGAAGTATAGAGTTCCTTGGTTATAAAGTTGTAGAGTGTATAGAAGTAGGTCTGCTCCAGCGGCGTAAGTCCCTGCAACTGATTCCAGGGGCGACTGACGGCAGGACCTATGTAACGGTTCCACAAGATATTGTTCAGTTGCCTTTCGTTGAGCACCGCCGGGTTGAGCACCTCCAGGCAGCGGGCCGTATAGGCCGGATTATTGTGCAACTGCATGGCATATTCGCCTGCCACAATACGGTTTCTGACATCCATCACACGCCTTACCATAGCCCATGAGGGACGTGCCGGATAGAGCAGCGGATAGCGCGTATAGAGCAGGTAGGCCTTCACGTGATGGTGGTCCATACCCATGGAATACTCCAACACAGCCTGGTAGAGCAGCATCTGCACCTTGTTGTTCTCCTTGGGTTCCACCTTGCCGCGAATACTGTATTCGTCGGCCTTGCCCGACTTCATTTCGATGAACGACGTCATGTCGCGCTGCATGTAATCCAGGCGACCTTGCAGGCCCAAGGCCTCGCAAATATAGGTAGGCTCCAGTACTGCGTCGGCCCTGTCCAGCTCGTATCCGGGCGAGGGAAACACCTCCTGCACGGTCTTTCGGATATTCTCAAAATGAAGCAGACAGTCGTCGAAGAAAGCCCGTTCGGTCTTCTTGTCCAGCAGGTCCTGGCAAGCAGCCAGCTCGATGGGATAGGTCTGGAAAGCCTTCTTCATGCAGGCGCGGTAGTCGGGCGTGCCGTCGGCATGAATCCACTCGTCCAGAAACTGGTTGGCAATGTTTCCCAACAACAGTGGACGGGCATTCTCCGAAGGCATCAGTCTTGACAACAGATAGTTGCCCGGATGGTGCCCGTACTCCTTGAAGCACTCGGCCAGCGAACTGATGTCAATCAGGTAGTCGGGCTCCAGAATAATGAAAGAAGGGGTCAGAATGCCGGCCTCATCGGCAGCAACGTCTACCAGGTTGAGCTGGGCGTGCTGCCACAGCAGGCGGCAGGTATCGGCAAACTCATCGTTCACCTGCGGCACGTTGTAGCGCACACGCAGCGGCTCGTCGGTCACGGTATCGACTGGCATGACGTAAAGAAACTTCTCGTCGGCATGCAGGAAGCTGACACGCAGGCGTCTGAAGTGCTTACTGGCAGGCGGTGCAATGATATAGGTGGCATCGGCCTGCGGCAAAAGTCGGTATAGTTCGTCGGGAATGTTTTCGCCCGTCAGGCGTTTTATGAAGAAAGCCAACGTCTTGGCGTCGCGCAACAGTTGCTCGCGAACAGGCGGCGTGCGATGGTTCAAGATGTCGTTAGACGTCAGCCGGAATGTGTGCAGACGATTCTGCTCCACAACAGAAAGGCCGACCCTGGACGCCACGAAATTGACACGGGCGGAAAGGTCGGTCATTTGCAGGCTGCTGTCGGGCAACTGCGTGCGGCACGCATGTTCGAGCAACTCGCGCAGTTGCCTGTAGGCACCGGCCAGCTGCGCATCCTCGCACCGGCAGGCATCCAGCAGTAGTTGATAGTATTCCTTTACCTCCTTGTTTTCCATGCAGGCAAAGGTACGGAAAAAGCATTATTTCTTCTGGCTTCTTGGTTTCTTATTTGCTTCGCTCAGTGCTTCCTCCCTTTCATAAGCCGGAACATGATGTTTATCTTTCGGCTTTTTCGGTTTCTTATTACCGGCAGCTCCCATAGTTAAAACCTCCTTTCTCTCTTATGATGTAATACGTACTATTAATATCAGCCAGCCCCAAGCAAAGAACATGCCAAAGGGGGCTGAAGTCAGTTAAACATGTTAAAAGGAAGGGTCGTGATAGCAGTGGACTACTATCGGGAGAGGAGTTAACTGCTAACGTGAGAGGAGTCCACTGCTATCAGGAGAGGAGTTAACTGCTATCGGGAAAGGAGTTAACTACTATCATAAGGGGAGTAAAATGCCATTCCAAATACGTTAGATGACATGTAAGGAGAACTCCTGCTAAAAATACAGAATTATGATTTACAAGTCATTACGCTTCACCTTCGGCATTTTCCTCTATCTCGGCCGACTCACGCTTTTCGTGTATCAGCAAAATGCTCAGTTCGTAGAGCATGTAAAGGGGAACAGCCACAACGGTCAGCGTAAAGGGGTCGCCGGTAGGGGTGATAACGGCGGCTATAATGACAATCAGCACAATGGCATGACGGCGATACTTGCGCAGGAAACTCTTGTGCACAAGGCCCAGGACTGAAAGCAGCCACGTAACGAGGGGCAGTTCGAAGGCCAACCCCATGCAGAGGTTCAGCATCATGAAGTTGTCAATGTAGGAATTGAGCGAAATCTGGTTCTCGATGGTGGCACTCAACTGGAAGGTGGAAAGGAAACGCAGCGTGAGCGGATAGACCATGAAGTAGCTCAGCAACACGCCGATGAAGAACATCACGGTGCCTATCAGCAGGGCTTTGCGCACGCCTCGCTGCTCGTTGGGATAGAGGGCAGGCTTGATGAAACGCCAGATTTCGAAAAACAAGTAGGGCGTGGCTGTCACTACGGACATCCAGAAGGCGGTGGAAATATGGATGAAGAAAGGGGCGGCCAGGTTGATGTTGATGAGCTTGATGTTGAATTCCTGGGTAAAGAATTCGTCGGTCAGGTTCAGCTCGCGGCCGATGTAGCGCAGCAGGTCGTAGAATACGAAATCGTTGTGGCAGGGTGCCAATATGACACTGTCGAACAGGCTGGGCATAGCTATGAAGTAGCCCACAGCCAGTACAAACCATACACCTATGATGCGGAAGAGCGCCTTGCGCAGCACGTCCAGGTGGTCCCAGAATGTCAGTTCATTATCAGCCATAACGATATACACAGCATACAGAAAAGGGCTGTACGGGCATTCGCCGATGCTCCTTACAGTCCTTCTCCCCTATACTTTCATTGGTTCATTTCTTTTCTTTGAGTCATTTGTCGGATGCGGAAGCGGCACGTGTTACTTTTCCTGTGCGGGCTTGTCAACTTCCTCCTTGGCCTTGTTGATTTCTTCCTTGGCCTCGTTCACACCTTCCTTGAAGCTTTTCACTCCCTTTCCCAGCCCCTTCATCAGTTCGGGAATCTTCTTGCCACCAAAGAGCAGCAATATTACAAGTGCAATGATAATCCATTCCGAGCCGCTTGGCAAGAAGCTTAATAATAGCAAGTTTGTCATATACATATGTTTTTTTATTGGTGGCAAAGATAGCAGAAACAACAAGCTGACGCAATAAAATGCTTTCTTTTATCGGCGTAAATTCACATTTTTCTGCATTTGCGGGCATTTATCTTGCAACCGTTACCGTTTATCCTACACTTGGCGCGCTTATTCCTGATAGTACACGCGCTTGACGCGGGTAGAGATGCTGGTCAGTATCTCGTAAGGGATGGTTTCGAGCGCATCAGACAGTACGGTGACGGGCAGGTGGTCGCCAAAGATTTCCACCGCGTCGCCTTCCTTACAGTCTATGTCGGTGACATCAATCATGCAGACGTCCATGCAGATATTGCCCACGTAGGGTGCCTTCTGGCCGTTCACCAAGCAGTAGCAGTGGCCGTTACCCAGGTGTCGGTTCAAGCCGTCGGCATAGCCAATGGGGATGGCGGCTATTCTGGAAGGACGCTGCAAGTGTCCCTTGCGGCTATAGCCCACGGCGTCTTCCTGGCTGACGTCGCGTATTTGCAGGATGGTGGTCTTCAGCGTGCTGACGTTGTGCATGATGGAGTTGTCTATGGGGTTGATGCCATACAGGCCGATGCCCAGTCTGACCATGTCGAACTGTGCGCCGGGGAAGCGCTCTATACCGGCCGAGTTGCAGATATGGCGCAATATCTTGTGCGGGAAAGCTGCCTGCAACTGGGCAGAGGCTGCCTCGAAGGTCTCAATCTGCCGACGGGTAAAGGCGTCGAACTGGGGCGCGTCACTGCCCACCAAGTGCGAGAAGACTGAACGCACGATGACGGCATCCTGATTCTTCAGACGCTCTATCAGCGCAGGCATGTCGGTCGGGGCAAAACCCAGACGGTGCATGCCGGTGTCCAGTTTGATGTGTATGGGGAAGTGGGTGATACCTTCCTTCTCGGCTTCCTTCACCAGCGCATCGAGCAAGTGGAAGCTGTAGACCTCAGGCTCCAGTTTGTAGTCGAACATGGTCTTGAAGGCGGTCATCTCCGGGTTCATGATGATGATGTTGGCGGTAATACCTGCCTTGCGCAGCTCAGATCCCTCGTCAGCCACGGCTACGGCCAAGTAGTCCACATGACGGTCTTGCAGCGTCTTGGCTATTTCGTAAGAGCCGGCTCCATAGGCCGAAGCCTTGACCATGCAAACCATCTTAGTTTCGGGCTTCAGGTAGCTGCGGTAGTGGTCCAGGTTGGCAGTCATGGCGTTGAGGTTGACTTCCAGAATGGTCTCGTGTACCTTCTTTTCCAAAAGTTCAGTCAAGGCATCGAAGCCAAACTGGCGGGCACCTTTTATCAATACGATTTCGTTTTCTATGCGCAATGTACCTCTCTCCACAGCCAGCATCAGCGACTTGGTGTCGGGGAAGAAAGCATGCTCCAGGTCGGCAAAGCGGTCGGTGCAGGAGCTGATGTCGCGTCCTACGCCAATAATGCGTTCAATGCCGCGGTTGCGTATCAGTTGCGAAACCTGGCGGTATAGGGTCGGGATGTTCTGTCCGGTCTCCAAGATGTCAGACAAGATGAGCGTACGCTTCAGTCCCTTGCTTTGCGAACGGCGGTAGAGGAAATCGAGGGCTATGTCCAGCGAACCCAAGTCGCTGTTGTAGCTGTCGTTCACCAGCAGACAGCCGTTCTTACCTTCCTTCACTTCCAGACGCATGGCCACAGGCTCCAGCCGCGACATGCGTTCGGCAATTTTCTGAGGCGACATCACCAGGTAGAGACAGGCAGCCAGACAGTTGAGCGCATTCTCTATGGAAGCGTCATCAATGAAAGGCAGCGTGAAGCTGTTGTCCATGTCCAGATACCGATAGGCAATGATTGTGTGGTCGTCGTGCTTTTCCACCTTGCTGATGTAGAGCGGACGCTCCATATCGGTGTGGCTCCACGCTATTTCACGGGCAGAAAGCAGGGCGCGGGAAACGCAGTTGCTGATGAATTCATCATCGCCGTTGTAGATGATGACGTCGCAATCCTTGAACAGGGCAAGCTTCTCCATACATTTCTCTTGCAGGGAAAAAAAGTTTTCCTGGTGAGCGCCGCCTATGTTGGTCAAGATGCCGATGGTAGGCTTTATGATGTTCTGGAGGGCACGCATCTCGCCGGGTTCGGAAATACCGGCCTCAAAAACGGCCACCTCGGCGTCTTCGTTCATTTGCCATACAGACAGGGGAACACCTATCTGCGAATTGTAGCTGCGCGGCGAGCGTACGACCGCCCTGTCGGGACTGAGCAGCTGGTGCAGCCACTCCTTTACTACCGTCTTTCCGTTACTGCCGGTAATGCCCACGACAGGTATGTTGAATTGCTTGCGATGTTCCTCGGCCAGCTTTTGCAGGGCCTTGAGCGCGCTGGGCACTACCAGCACATTGACATCCGGCTGCTGTGAAAGAGCCGTAACTTCGGGCAGACGGCTGCTCGACTCGGACACGACAAAATTGCGCACACCGCGCGCCAGCAAGTCGGGTATATAGTGTGCACCGTCGTTGCGTTTGGTGGTCAGTGCAAAAAACAACGTTTCTTCAGGAAAACTCAGTGAACGACTGTCGGTCAGCAGCCAGTCGATGGTGGCAGGTGCTGAACCTATGCGGCTGGCACCTGTCAATTCTGCAATTCTTTCTATTGTGTACGACATAATCCTTAATATGTTTATAAGGCAAGTGTGAAAGGAAGAGCCGCTACAGCAGCCCGGCTTGCGCCTTGCATTGCTCCCATTCCTTTTGGAAGTCTAAGTACGGGTATTTTTTGGTAAGTCGTTCTATTTTTAACATTAATTGTTCTAAAAACTGCTTATGCTCCTGCGTGCCGGGATGCAGCGGACGGTGCTCCAGCATGCGCTTCACGGCCGCACACTCGTCCATGGCCCGGCGAGCTTCCTCTGTAAAACAACATTTCGTAAATGCCTGCCATACATATTCTTCGGCCAAAGGCGAAGGATGAACCAGGTCGTCGGCATAGAACCGATAGTCGCGCAGCTCATCAATCAGCAGTTCGTAGGCGGGAAAATAGCTCAGACGGCCTTTGAAGATGGCTTGCAGCTTGTCGGCCGCCAGCAGCAAGGTAGCTTTGCTCAACTGGTTCTCGTGCAGTCCGTCGCGTATGTGGCGAATGGGGCTTACGGTAATGACCACCTGCAAGGAAGGATGACGGGCCAGCAGGCTTGACAGCAACGACTTATAGTCGGCCACCACTTCGTCTACCTCCAGCCGGCGACGGCGGAAATTCTGCTCGGGCAGCTTATGGCAGTTGCCCACTACCCGCCCCGACTCCTTGTCTTCGTACACCCAGGCCGTCCCCCAGGTGATGAACAAAGCCTGTAGCTTGCCCAGTTCGCCGTGGGCGCGGGAAATGCGCTCGTTGATGCGCTTCAACACTTCATCGGCACTGTGCGACGAAAAGTCGCCGTGGTGCATGGCACTGTGCCAGCAGTCGCGATGAAAGTACAGGTCATCGGCTGTATAAACACGCTTGGCCACGACCTCGCGCAGCGCGGTGGAGATGGACAGCGGATTGTAAAGTATGCCAAACGGATTGACATCGCAGCAGACACCTCCGGCCACCAACCGCTTGCCCATGCCAGTGGCAAAGCAGGAGCCCAACATCATCAGCTGGTCGGCATGGTTAAGCAAAGGAAGGTCAGAGGGAAGTTCCAATTTTGTATATAGTTCCATATTTACGGTAAGTTTTTGGAAAAAAGAGGGAAAAGAATCCCTGCTTTCTGAAAAAGCGGCGCAAAGATACAAATTCTTTCAACACTTTGTAATGGCCCTGTGTCTACTTATTTTTCAAGAACCGAGGCGAAAAAAAAGAAAAAAGTTATAACCCCCTCGCATCGGGGATTATAACTTTAATCTATCGGGAGTTTTGCACCGACGTATCCAGTAATCCGACAAGGCCGTTTGGCAAGGCACATGAGACAAGTCGTAACTTCATCAAGCACTAGCCTCTTTATCGCGCAAGACGGGTCGCCGTGTCGTAGGGTACGAGTCGCCGTGTCGTGTTACAGGGGTCGCCGTGCCGTATAGCACGAGTCGCCGTGTCGTCAGGCACTGACTCTTTACTGCATCAGAAGTTTACCCATTTGCCATCCATCCAGCTGCAAGCAGCTTTGATGTCATCCAGCGAACTGTAGCTCAAGTTGGCGTCTACCTTGTTGCCTTCAGCAGCGGCAAATACATCGTTGGTATAGATATTCTTTTCGCTGATTACGGCATTGCTGATGGTCGTATTGATGATGCTTGAAGTTCCGTCAACCAGTGCATTCTCAGTTTCATCGCTTTCTACAGTCAGCGCCTGGCCTTTGCCGCAAATTTGTGCGTTGTCCATGGTCACCTGAGTACCGCGACGCAGACGTACGCCCTGCTTTGAACCGCCGTTACCTACCAGAATAAGGTTCTTCAACGTAGGATGTGCAATGGGGCTTGCCTGGTAATTGTTTTCGTTGTTGTCAGCTTCAATCAGGCAGTCGCAGTCATAGCCCAATGTTTCCTTGTTTTCCTGATAAGCTACCAGGTTAGTGGCTGTTCCGTTCCATCCTTCTGTCCAGTCGAAAGAGTCGTCGCTACAGCTGATGACTACCATGTTGCTGACATTAACCGAACCACCGAAGAACTCGAAGCCATCGTCCGAACCTTTGTAAGCTACACAGTGGTCTACCGTTGTACCGTTGCCCACGCCATAGAAGCTGATGCCATTGGCTTCGTGTTCTTCGTCGAAGGCATAACCTGTGTACTCCAGACGAACGTATTGCAGTACGCCCGAGTTGTCTTTGTCATCATTGCCACCGTATTCAGCGCCACCGATTTCAGAGCTACCCTTACCACCTTCAGCATTGGTGTGTGCACGTCCGCAGATGTGGATACCACCCCATGCGCCGTCTTCTTTCTTTTCGGCAGTCATCACGATGGGCGAGTCGGCTGTACCTTTGGCATTGATTTTGGCTCCCTGCTTCACGAGGATGTAGTCCACGTTGTCATCGTAGATAGCTTCAATCGTTACACCCGGTTCGATGTTCAGCGTAGCACCTTCCTCTACGGTATATGCACCGCTCAATTTATAAGTATTGCCCGATTTCAGCGTAACGTCTTCCGTAACCGTACCGCTCAACGTTGTACCGTCGGCAATTCCGTTGTTATCACCACCATTGTTTGTTGTGTCGTCGTCGCTACATGCGGCAAAAAGGGTCATACCGGCCAAAAGGGCCATTGAAAACAATTTTCTGTTCATAACTTAAAATTTTAAATAGTTGAGGTTTTAAATTTTCTTTGTTTATGTTTAGTTGACGAGGAACAAGGCTTCAGACCACGAGGCTTATCCTGTCCTCTTGTCAACGGTTGGATTGTCATTTTTTTACTTGTCAACTCGTCTCCTTGTCAACTCATTTACTCAAAAATTATAGCTAATGCCTACTTCAAATCCGGTGCCTTCCTTAAAGCGTTCCACTTCCACGTATTCGCCGGTCTTGGGAACTTCCTGTTTGAAGACTATCGCACGGTTCAGCAGGTCGCTGACCTGAAGTTTGGCTGTGAAGTGGCTGTTGAAGTTGTAGCTGGCATTGAAGTTCAGAGTGTGGACTGCCATTTGATCGATGTCGCCCAGCTGCGATACGCCCACGGCATGTATGCGCTTGCCTTGCAGGTTGTAGAGCAGCGAGAGGTTCAGCTGGCGGTCTTCACCAAAGCGCGGCGAGTAGGTAAGGTCGGCATTCAACAGAATGGGCGAAGCACCTTGCAAAGAGCGGTCCTTGTTGGTATAGGCACCACCTTCGGGCAACTTCACGTTGGTGTACATGTAAGACACGTTGGCACCCAGGCGGAAATCTTTCACCAGCTGCTTGCGGAACTCCAGTTCCACACCAGCAGCCATACCTTGGTCCGCATTCTGGAAAGAGTGCATGGTAGCTCCACCCTGAAGTTTCTGGATACGTTCGATAGGCTTGTCGAGGAACTTGTAGTAGACCGTGGCCGACAGCATGTCGCCATTCTGGGTAAAGCGTTCATAGCGCAAGTCGAAGTTATAGTTGTAACCATTCTGCAACTCCTCGTTACCACGTATCTGAGCCGAACCGTAAGATTCCTGGTAGAGGAACGGAGCCATCTCGATGAACGACGGGCGTGTTACGGTGCGCGACAATGACATGCGCAGGTTGTTCTGCTCGTTCATGGAGTATTTCAGGTTCACGGTAGGGAAAATATCATTCTTGTTCAGGTCGCGACGACGCTGGTACTTCTGGTCGCCCTCGATGGCATATTCCACCCATTGCTTGGTCATTTCATAGCGCAAACCCACATTGACCAGCAGTGAACTGAGCGGATAGAAATCGGTCTGCACATAACCGGCGTAGATGTCCATGCCTGCCCGGTAGGTATCGTGGGGCTGCATCTTGCGTTCGATGACAATGCTGCCATTTTCCACGTTGTCCTGGTTAAGGAAGCCATCAGTGTCGTAGATGTTGTCAATGCTGGGATTCAGCTTGTTCACGTTGTAGTAGAAGCGGGTACCCATGTAGTCACGGTCCTTGTTCTTGTAGGCCAGACCCATCTTGACATAGTTCTGTTCGGTCCAGTTGTATTTCAGGTCCAAGCTGCCCACCCACTCTTCTTCGTTCAGTTCGCCAAAGTAGCGCATGGTTTCCTGACGGTTCAATTTGAAGAGTTGCAGGTTGCCTGCATCGTCCTTGGTAAACATCACCTGTCGGCGGTCGGGTTCTTCACTGCCGGTCTTGCCGTAAGAGCCGGCCCAGTTCAACTGCCACTGTTTGCCCAGCTCATGATGGCCGTTCAGCTGGTGGTTCTGCAGCGTGTAGATGTGCGTAATATCGTTGCTGCCCAGCAGATTGTGTCCTTCGGCATCCACTCCTTCGCGGCTCTGGTAGGAATCGCTGGCGTTGCGGGCATAGAAGAAGGTGTAGCCAATGCGGTCGTGCTGACGCAGGGTATAGCCCACCGATGCCAGAGCAGCCATCTTCAATGTAGAAGTATATTCGTCGTAGCTGAAGTCGTTCTGCACATTGCCCGTTGCTTCGAGTGTCTTATAGAAAGCATCGTCCATGCGCTGCGTTTCGTTACTAAGGCTCAGCGAAGCCAGCAGGCTCAACGTCTGTTCGCCCACAGCAAAGTTGCGTCCGAAGCCCAGATTGCCGCCAAATTCAGGCAGAGCCGTCTTCTTTTCCACATCGAAGGAAGTGCGGAAAATATTGTTTTTAGTCACATACTCGTCAAAATCCAGCAGGGGCATATCGTATATCTTCTCGTCCAGCGAAGGCGTCTTGAACAGTGTTCCGTCGCGGTCCATCTGGTAGAAGTCTTTGCCCAGTGTATTCAAGCGTCCGCCTACGTTGAAGCTGACGTTCAGGAACTCGTCGGTCACATTTTCTTTGGTGCTGATGTCAATGTGCGCACCGCTGTAGTCGGCAAAGGCACTGGCGTCGTACACCTTGCTGACAGTGATATTCTGTACCGTGCTCGACGGAAATAGGTCGAGCGGAATAAGTTTGTTATCGGGGTTAGGCGATGCGATGGGCAGTCCGTTCAGCGTGGTGGCACTGTAGCGGTCGCCCAGACCGCGTACTATCAGCTGGCCCGACTCGGCAATGGAGATACCGGTCAGTTTCTTCACACCTTCCTGCACGTTGCCTATACCTTTCACACTCATTTCCTTGGCTCCCAGGTTTTCGATGGCCAGCGTAGCTTTCTGCCGTTCCACTTGCAGGGCGCGTTCGCCTTCCAAGTTTTTCTTGGCTACCACTGACACTTCGCCCAGTGCCTGGGCATCACTTTCCAATTCAAAGTTCAGGACTACTTCGCCATTCACCTTCACTTGCTGTGCCGTCTGGTCTACGTAGCCCACATAGCGTACCACGAGGTCGTATGTTCCATTGGCTACGCTGAGCGTGTAGTTACCGTCAATATCGGCCACTGCACCAGTAGTACTTCCGGCTACCTGCACGGTAGCTCCGGTCAATGGTTCGCGAGTCTGTTTATCGATAATGGTACCCTTGATGGTGCCTGCCATAACCGTCATGGCAGAGAGGGTGAGGAATAAAATAAGGAAAAGGACTTTTCCTAAATCTACTTTCGTACTCATCTTTTATGCGTTTCTTTTTTCCGCTGCAAAGATGAGGCGACGGCGTTACACATGTATTACCAACAGGCAACGTATGGTTGACAATGCGGTTACAATAGGATTACACCGGACAAGCCACAGCCAGGAACCGGCCTCCAGCTGCCTACAAACAAGAAACTCCTGCTACAAAGGGAAGTCAGCACCCTTTGTGGCAGGAGTTAAAACGTCAGGCCGGTCAGCAACTATGCTACCTGACAGCATATTGGGCTACACCGGAAGTCGTGTCCAGGTTGTCGATGTTCTTCAGGGATGCCGTCTCCACCATCTTTTCGAAGACTACCTCTACCTCGCCATTCACTTCCGAGTTGAGCTTTATCTTGATACCTTTTGTCGCGTCGGTTATCTCCAACGAGTTCAGATTGAACGATACCGGCGAGAACAGGCGGTAGCCCGAAAGACTATCGTACGTATTGTAGCGCAGCTCCAGATGAATATATCCGTCGGCAGCCTCTTCTTCGGACAAGTCGGTAGCCTTCACCAGGCTGATGCGATGTTTGGTATCGTCGGCCGGCACGTCCTGATAAAAAATGACATTCAGATAGCCGCCACTGATTCCCATGTCGCCCTGATAGATGGTTATCGGGTCGTTGCCATATTCTTCCTCGGTTTCGGGTGTCACTTCTTCCACCTCCTTAGTCAGCACTTCGCGCAAGTCCAGTATCTTCACCGCATGGTCAAAGCCCTCATAGTTGTCGGCCAAGGGATTGAAAACCGTTATCACCCGCTGACCGTCGGCCGGATAATAGGCCAGATTGGTATTGACAGGCCACAACGTGCCCCACACATCACAATCCAAATAGAAAGAATTGCCTGTTACACGAGCCGTAGCCCACAAAGGTGGCGTGAAATCGCCAATGGAATAACCGTCGCTGTCACACGACTGAAACGAAAGCCCGGCAAGCAGGCAAACCGTTGCATACAATAATGACTGAAATTTTTTCATATTTCTATTCTCCTTTCTTTTCTCCATATATCAAAAGAGGGCATTTTCTTCTCCACACGCAAAATACATCATTCTCCAAAAAGCGAAGCACCTTCGCGCCCTCTTACACCAAAAGAAATAGGAGAAACGTGCAATTACTGCACCGTCTCTCCTATCTTTTAACATATTCTAAGTCTTACTGATTCAACAGCTTGCCACAACCATGCCTGCCCTTCTACACGCACGACAACAATTCCACCATCTGACGGGCAGCCACCTGTGGCGCACCGGGCTGTCCCAGGCGCCGGGCCACCAGCTCATAGCCTTCCTGCATCCGGTTCCGATAGTCGTCGTCGTACAAGATGCGCTCCAGCCCCCGCCATATTTGCTCCACGGTCATCGTGTCGGCCACCAGTTCCTTCACCACCTCGCGGTCGGCAATAAGATTGACCAGCGAAATATACCTGACCTTGAGCAGGCATCGCCTCAACAGCGAAATCAGTTTGCCCACGGGCGTATGGTAGCAAACCACCTGCGGCACACGAAAGAGAGCCGTCTCCAGCGTAGCTGTGCCCGAGGTGACCAGCGCTGCCTTAGCATGGGTGAGCAGCTGGTAGGTCTGTCCGAAGATGACCTTCACCCGGGCTTGCCCGATGAAGCGGTCGTAGTACTGGGGAGCAATGCCGGGAGCACCAGCCAGCACCAGCTGATGGTCGGTAAAGGAAGAGGCCGCCCGCAACATGTCGGGCAGGTTGTCCTTTATTTCCTGCTTTCGGCTACCGGCCAGCAGGGCTATCACCGGCCGGTTGTCCAATCCGTTGGCCCGTGCAAAGTCTTCAAAACTTTCCCGATAGCCGGCCTTGAAGGCGGCAACCTCGTCGAGCGTAGGATTTCCCACGTAATGGATGGGATAGTGATGTTTTCCCTCGAAGAAATCCACCTCGAAAGGCAAGATGGAGAACAGTTCGTCCACGTCGCGCTTGATGTTCTTGATGCGGTACTCCTTCCAGGCCCATATCTTGGGAGCTATATAATAATAGATAGGTATGGAAGAGTGACTCCTCACATAGCTCGCTATATTCAGGTTGAAACCGGGATAATCGACCAGAATCAGCACATCGGGCTTCCACTGCATGATGTCTTCCTTGCAATGTCGCATGTTGGCAAAGATGGTGCGCAGATGGAGCAGCACGGGTATGAAGCCCATATAGGCCATATCGCGGTAGTGCTTCACCAGTGTTCCGCCGACGGCCGCCATGAGGTCACCGCCCAGAAAGCGGAACTCGGCACAGGCGTCGGCCTTCTTCAGTTCTGCCATCAGATGCGAAGCATGCAGGTCGCCCGAAGCCTCGCCCACTATCAGATAGTACTTCATAAATGAAGAATGAGGAATGAAGATTGAAAAATCAGAACCACGTCTTCAGCTCATCCATCAGCTGGTAGGCGGTAACGTCCACCGTAGTCGGCGTAATAGCTACATAGCCGTTAGCCAGCGCCCAATGGTCGTTCTTCTCGTTGTCAGCATCGGTTTCCTCAAACTGTCCGGTCAGCCAGTAGTAGTGCGAGTCGCCGCGATGGGCAAAGTTCTCCCACTCGTTGGTCCACTGTCCCTTGGCCTGTTCGCAAATCTTCACGCCCTTCAGTTCTTTCACGTCGGGGAAGTTGACGTTCAGACAAGTCAGTTCAGGAAGCCCTTTCTCCAACACCTTACGCACAATCTCGCGTACATACGGACCGGCCGGTTCAAAGTCGGCATCGGGTTCGTGACTGCACAGAGAGAAGGCTATGGACGGAACACCTTTCAGGCATCCTTCTATCACCACACCCATCGTACCCGAATAGTGTACATTGACGGCCGAATTGTCGCCGTGATTGATACCGCCTATCACCAGGTCGGGTTTGCGGTCGAGCAAGGCATGGAAAGCCAGCTTGACACAGTCGGCAGGCGTGCCCGAGCATTTATAAACGGTGAGGCCCACATCCTTGCGTACCAACTGGTAATGAATAGGTTCGTTGGTAGTCAGCGAACAGGCCGTGCCCGAGCGGGGAGCATCGGGAGCCATCACCACAACCTCGCCCAGCGGGCGTATAAACTTTATTAACTCACTGATTCCTTTCGACATGATGCCATCATCGTTCGAAACCAATATCAAAGGTCTTTGATTTTCCATAATCGTTTCAATAGTTTTGCTTACAAAGATAGTGCTTCCACTTGGATAAGAAAAAATACGCAAGCTAAAAAAACCTACCAACCCAAGCAAAGAAGCAGGCAGAAAGCCTGCAAAGAAGGTATTTACAGGTCTTTTGACATACTTTTTACTGCCGGCAGCTTGTTTTTCAGCAGACAGGACCTTATTTTTGCCACACAAAACATTGACAACTGGAACAATAATAATATCCAACCAAGAAAAATATGGCTGACATCATACTCATCATCTTAGGAATCCTCTGCCTGCTGGTCGGACTGGCCGGCTGCATACTTCCGGCTCTGCCCGGTCCTCCCCTCTCCTATGCCGCACTGCTGCTCCTGCACTTCACCGACAAGGTACAGTTCAGCACCACCCAGCTCGTCGTATGGCTCATCGTAGTGGTGGTTATCCAGGTACTCGACTACTTTGTGCCCATGCTGGGCAGCAAATACACCGGAGGTACCCGCTGGGGCACCCGAGGCTGCATGGCCGGTACGCTGGTCGGCCTGTTCTTCATGCCCTGGGGCATCATCCTGGGTCCGTTTCTGGGTGCATTCATCGGTGAATTGCTGGGTGGAAGCGATAAAAAGCTGGCGTTAAAGTCAGGTATCGGAAGCCTCATCGGCTTCCTGCTGGGCACAGTACTGAAATGTGCCGTATGCGGATATTTCATCTATTTGTTTTTCAGCGAACTGCTTGCCTGACGGATTTTCTGTTAACAAAGTTATCAACACCTTCATTGAACAACTGTCCTCTGCAAATGACGGCTGATAATCCACAGGATGGCCAAACTGTGCTTCATATAAAAGTCTGCATATACAGAATCTGAAAAGCCTTTGCCAATGGGAGGAGAAACATTGGGGATAGGTGAAAGAAAACACAGTTTCACAGGGAAAGAAGAAGTCATTCTGGTGAAGTTTCACCATTAGAGTCTGAAAACAAACGAGTTGCGGTGAAAGATGAAAGTGAAGAATGACTGTGTATTAACGACAAAGATCCCGCATCAAGTGCGGGATGACCATCCGGGCGAAAGCCTCCCGCCCTGACTTCTCTCCCATAAAGAGGCAAAGCTGTCACCCCGCACTTGATGCGGGGTCTAAGGTACAGTCCTTGCAGCGTGAATGATACTCCCGGATGAATCTTTCACCGTATTTATCTATATGCCAGAAAATTATATTTCACCGTGAAAGCGTGAAACTTCAAACGGGAAAAACATATTCTGCCGGGTGAAGAATATGCTTTTGCGCTTCTTTCACATAATCCCCAAAGCAAATAGAGGGATGATAACTTGAAAGTATCAGTGCATTTTTTAGTTTTCTCTACCCTTTTCAATACTACCAAACAGGGACTTGGGGATGCTAACCAAGGACTTTAGAGTGCTAAACAGGGACTTTACAGAAACAGATACGGCTGCGTGAACCCACGCAGCCGTATCTGTTGGTCAACGCAGCCGTATCCGTAAGCCGATGCAGCCGTAAGTGTGAATGGCAGCAGTGGACTACTTGCTCGTCAGCAGTCTACTGCTACCGACCGGGAAGTTAACTGCTATCATGCTGCGAGTCCACTGCTAGCGCGGTAGTAGTTAACTGCCATCAAACCTCCTGAAATCTATCTCTTCCGAATGGCCCTGTCAATGTTATATCCCACTGTTTTTTCTACTGCCTCGTCTACAAACCGGCTTCGAACTGCAAGACCATTCGGAACGTGCTGGAAAAGGCCGACGATATGTACTTCTCCGGCCTATCTACAAAACTGCCAGCCCCCAACCACGGTGGACAACAAGCCGTTTAGAAATCTTAATCTTCTGCAAGTGAGACAAAAATAGGGTTCTTATTCAATATAAATATGTATATTTGTAACCCGAATCCTGTTAATAATCCACATGCCCTGATTTAGGGTCAGGGAGTTATTAACAAAAGAGGTGACTTATCAACCGTTTTTGCAATCTTTCTCTGAAAATGTAGGCGCTATACGAAATTATCACTTATTTCGCTGCCGAAAAATTAATTGAGTATATGGGAAAAATTATTGCAATGGCAAACCAAAAGGGTGGTGTAGGCAAGACTACAACGACTATCAATCTTGCAGCCTCGCTGGCCACACTTGAAAAGAAAGTACTTGTTGTAGATGCCGATCCGCAAGCCAATGCCTCATCGGGCCTTGGCATTGACATCAAGCAAGCGGAATGCACAATCTACGAATGTATTATCGACCATGCCGACGTGCGACAGGCCATACATGATACAGAGATTGATTCGCTGAAAGTAGTATCATCGCATATCAACCTGGTCGGGGCCGAAATTGAAATGCTCAACCTCAAAAACCGTGAGAGGATTCTCAAAGGAGTGCTTGCTCCGCTAAAAGACGAATTTGACTATATTTTGATAGACTGCTCACCCTCGCTGGGACTGATAACTGTCAATGCTTTGACAGCCGCCGACTCGGTCATCATTCCGGTACAAGCCGAGTACTTTGCTTTGGAAGGCATCAGCAAGCTGTTGAACACCATCAAAATCATCAAGTCGAAACTGAATCCGAATCTGGAAATAGAAGGTTTCCTGCTCACCATGTACGACTCGCGCCTGCGACAGGCCAATCAAATATACGACGAAGTGAAACGCCACTTCCAGGAACTGGTGTTCAACACCGTTATCCAGCGCAACGTGAAACTGAGCGAAGCGCCCAGCTACGGACTGCCCACCATCCTGTATGACGCAGACTCTACCGGAGCCAAGAACCACATGGCACTGGCCAAGGAACTGATAAGCCGTAACAGCAAATAATAGAAGAAAGAAACTAAGATTTTCATCATGGCACAAAGAAGAAATGCTTTAGGACGCGGACTCGACGCACTGCTTTCCATGGACGAAGTGCAGACGGAAGGCTCGTCGTCCATCAACGAAATAGAACTTTCAAAGATTGTGGTCAACCCCAATCAGCCACGCCGGGAATTCGACCCCGTGGCCCTGCAGGAGCTGGCAGACTCGATTGCCGAGATTGGCATCATACAGCCCATCACCCTGCGCCAGCTGTCCGACGATGAATATCAGATAATCGCGGGCGAGCGACGCTTCCGGGCCGCCCAACTGGCAGGGTTGACCAGCATTCCGGCTTATATCCGTACGGCCGATGACGAGAACGTCATGGAAATGGCACTTATCGAGAACATTCAGCGCGAAGACCTGAACTCGGTGGAAATAGCCCTGGCCTACCAACACCTGCTGGAACAATACGGCCTGACGCAGGAGCGACTGAGCGAAAGAGTGGGCAAGAAACGCACCACCATTGCCAACTACCTGCGTCTGCTCAAGCTGCCGGCTCCCGTACAGATGGGACTGCGCAACAAGCAGATAGACATGGGACATGCCCGCGCACTGGTGACGCTGGACAACCCCAAACTACAGGTGAAGATATACGAGGAAATACTGGAACACGGATACTCCGTCAGGAAGGTAGAAGAGCTGGTAAAGTCGCTGAGCGAGGGCGAGACTGTAAAGAGCGGCAGCAAAAAGATAGCCCCCAAACAGGCCCGCCTGCCCGAAGAGTTCAACGTGCTGAAACAACAACTGTCCAGCTTCTTCAACACCAAGGTGCAACTCACCTGCTCGGACAAGGGAAAAGGTAAAATCAGCATCCCCTTCAGCAACGAAGAAGAACTGGAACGTATCATCGGCATCCTCGACACCCTGAAGAATAAATGACAAGAAAATTTAGACTATATAGACTGTATACCGCCCTGCTGCTCTGCCTGGTACAGACGGCAGGGATTGCCATGTATGGACAGGACGCCCCAAGGGCTGCCTCGAAACGCATGCACCGGCTGGCCGGCGACAGCACACAGATGGTCAGGGCACCCTTCAGAGAAGGTGTAAGGCCACTGGCTGCCGACTCTCTCCTGCCCGCCAACCCTACTCCTGCCGATAGTCTGACGCAGGCCGACAGCATTGCGGCAGAGAACCAGCGAAAAATGCTTGAAATGGCCGGACCGGCAGATATACAAGTGCCCGTCAACCCCACCGACAGTCTGCCCACCCTGCCCGACAAGAAGGTATGGGTACCCAACCCGACCACAGCCACCTGGCTTGCACTGGTCATCCCCGGAGGCGGGCAGATATACAACCGCAAGTTCTGGAAGCTGCCCATCTTCTACGGCGGCTTTGCCGGCTGTGCCTACGCCCTGACCTGGAACGGCAAGATGTACAAAGACTACTCGCAGGCCTACCGCGACGCCGTCAACAACAATTGGGGAGCCAGCTCCATACAAGACCTGCTGCCTCCCGGCTATATAGACAGGGTATCGAAGACACAGCTGACCGAAACCCTGCGCAAGCGCAAGGACACATACCGCCGCTACCGCGACTTGAGCATCTTTGCCTTCATAGGCGTCTACCTGCTGTCGGTGGTCGATGCATACGTCGACGCGGAACTGTCGAACTTCGACATCTCTCCCGACCTGAGCATGAGGGTGAAACCCACCGTCATCAGCAACCAGAACACCAAGAACCTGTCGGGACAGTCCGTAGGCGTGCAATGCAGCTTCCGATTCTGACTTAACAACCGTAAAACCCTATACAACCCCATTGACCCATGAACAAGAAACCCACATTTTCCTATAAGACGCTGGCTCTGAGCTGCGCACTACTGCTGGGCGCACTGCCCATCCACAACGCCCAAGCCCAAGAGAGCGTCAACGTGACCATACACGAGAACGGCACCTCGCGAGAGGAGAGCATCGAACTGCCCAAGAGCATGACCTATCCGCTCGACAGCCTGCTGACCGACTGGAAGGCCAAAAACTACATCGACCTGGGCAAGGACTGCGAAACCTCGCTCGAGAACCCCGTGTTCAGCGACTCCATATACATTGACCGCCTCTCGCGCATGCCGACCATCATGGAGATGCCCTACAACGAGATTGTACGCAAGTTCATAGACATGTACACCGGCCGCCTGCGCAATCAGGTAGCCTTCATGCTCAGCGCATGCAACTTCTACATGCCCCTGTTCGAGGAAGCCCTCGACACCTACAACCTGCCCCTGGAGTTGAAGTACCTGCCCATCATCGAATCCGCCCTGAACCCCTCGGCCGTATCGCGTGCCGGTGCCAGTGGCTTGTGGCAGTTCATGCTGGCCACAGGCAAGCTCTACGGCTTGGAGAGCAACAGCCTCGTGGACGAGCGCCGCGACCCCATCAAGGCCACCTGGGCTGCGGCACGCTACCTCAAGGACATGTATGACATCTACAAAGACTGGAACCTGGTGATTGCCGCCTACAACTGCGGCCCGGGCACCATCAACAAGGCCATACGCCGTGCCGGAGGCAAGACCGACTACTGGGAGATATACAATTACCTGCCCAAAGAGACACGCGGCTACGTGCCCGCCTTCATCGCCGCCAACTACGTGATGACCTACTATTGCAAGCACAACATCTGCCCCATGGAGACCAACATCCCCGACGCCACCGACACCGTGCAGGTGTCGCGCAACCTCCACTTCGAGCAGATAGCCGACCTCTGCCACGTTCCGCTGGACGAAATCAAGAGCCTCAACCCGCAGTACAAGCGCAGCATCATACCCGGTGACAACCACCCGCAGACGCTCCGCCTGCCCCAGAACGCCATCAGTACGTTTATTGACAAACAAGACACCATCTACCGCCACCGCGCCGACGAGCTGTTCAAGAACCGACGCACCGTGACGCCCGCCAACTACCGCTCGACAGGCGCCGCAGTGGCCGGAAAGGGCAAACCCATCTACTATAAGATAAAGAACGGCGACACCCTGGGAGGCATCGCCGCCAAATACGGTGTCAGTGTGAGCAAGCTGCGTAGCTGGAACGGACTTCGCAACAACAACATACGCGCCGGACGAACACTGAAGATATATAAATAATGTCCTGTCTGCTTGCTTAATGTTGAAAATTGCTTATTTTTGCAAAAAGTGAAGCAACAATAAAAGAGAAGTGGTATGGAAGAGACCTTGAATCAGAAAGATAGAGAGAAGGCCGAAGAGCAAATGATTGAACAAGCGTTTCAGGAACTGATAAATGACTACTTGGCAACCAAACATCGGAAACGCGTAGAAATCATAACCAAGGCGTTCAATTTCGCCAATCAAGCACATAAAGGAATAAAACGGCGTTCAGGGGAACCCTATATTATGCACCCTATTGCTGTTGCCAAGATTGTGTGTAATGAGATAGGACTTGGCTCTACTTCCATCTGCTCCGCTCTGCTGCACGACGTGGTAGAGGATACCGACTATACGGTAGAGGACATAGAAAACATCTTCGGACCCAAAATAGCACAGATTGTGGACGGGTTGACCAAGATATCCGGTGGCATCTTTGGTGACCGGGCCTCGGCGCAAGCTGAAAACTTCAAGAAACTGTTGCTTACCATGAGCGATGACATACGTGTCATCCTGATAAAGATTGCCGACCGCCTGCACAACATGCGCACGCTGGGGTCCATGCTGCCCAACAAGCAATTCAAGATAGCCGGCGAGACACTCTACATTTATGCCCCGCTGGCCCACAGGCTGGGACTGAACCGCATCAAGACCGAGTTGGAGAACCTGAGCTTCAAATACGAACACCCTGAAGAGTATCGTGAAATAGAGCAGAAGCTGAACGCCACCGCCTCGGAAAGAAACCAGGTATTCACCGATTTTACCGCCCCCATACGCCAGCAACTGGACAAGATGGGACTGAAGTACCGCATACTGGCACGCGTCAAGTCAATATACTCCATCTGGAACAAGATGCAAACCAAGCATGTGCCTTTTGAGGAAATCTATGACATACTGGCCGTGCGCATCATTTTCGAGCCACGCAACATGGAGGAAGAACTGAACGACTGTTTCGACATCTACGTATCTATCTCCAAAATATATAAGCCACACCCCGACCGCCTGCGCGATTGGGTAAGCCATCCGAAGTCCAACGGATACCAGGCACTGCACGTCACCCTGATGGGCAACAATGGCCAATGGATTGAAGTACAGATTCGCAGCGAACGCATGAACGATGTGGCCGAACAGGGTTTTGCCGCACACTGGAAATATAAAGAAGGCGGTGGTAGCGAAGATGAGGGCGAACTGGAGAAATGGCTGCATACCATCAAAGAGATATTGGATGACCCGCAGCCCGATGCCATTGACTTCCTCGACACCATCAAGCTCAACCTGTTTGCCTCGGAGATATTTGTATTCACTCCCAAGGGAGACTTGAAGACAATGCCGCAGAATGCTACCGCTCTGGACTTTGCCTTCTCGCTACATACAGACATCGGTTGCCACTGCATTGGTGCCAAGGTAAACCACAAACTGGTACCCTTGAGCCACAAGCTGCAAAGCGGTGACCAAGTGGAAATACTAACTTCCAAGTCGCAACGGGTACAGGCCGAATGGCTGACCTACGCTACTACGGCAAAGGCAAAAGCTAAAATTGCCGCCGTATTGCGCAAAGAGGCTAAGAACTATCAGAAAGAAGGTGAAAGCATCTTGAGTGACTTCTTGCAGAAAGAAGACATCAGGATGGACGACAATGCCATAGACAAATTGTGTAAACTGCACAACATCAAGAAACGTGAAGAGCTGCTGGTTGCCATTGGCAATAAGAAAATCGTCCTGAGCGAGGCCGATAAGAATGCCTTTAAAGAGAAGCAGGGCACAAACTGGAAGAAATTCCTTTCCTTCTCCTTCGTCAACAAAGAGAACAAGGATAACAAAGAAAAGGAACAAGACAGCAAACCTACGCCTGCCGAGAAAATCAATACCAAGCAGATTCTGAAACTGACAGAAGAGGCTATCAGTAAGAACTACATCATGGCCGAGTGTTGCCATCCGATACCAGGCGATGACGTATTGGGCTACATTGACGAGGAAAACCGAATCATCATTCACAAACGCCAGTGCCCAGTAGCTGCCAAACTCAAAGCCAGCTACGGAAACCGGATTATAGCTACTGAATGGGATACACACAAGGAGCTTTCCTTCCTGGTCACTATCTACATCAAAGGCATAGACTGCATGGGACTGCTAAACGAGGTAACTCAAATTATTTCACGCCAATTGAACGTGAACATCAGAAAGCTGACCATAGAGACCAATGACGGCATCTTTGAGGGCAGAATACAACTGTATGTACACGACGTAGACGATGTGCGTACGATATGCAATAACTTGAAACAGGTACAGAACATCAAACAGGTGACCCGAATAGAAAACTAACAGCATCTGCTATATTGAAGCATACATAAAACTACATGCCATCAGGATATCGGAATTGACTCTACCTGTCAATTCCGATATTTTTTTCACTGTTATACTCATCTAATATCCCCAAAAACGCATCATTAACTACATAAAAAAAGAGCGTCTGCTTGCAAGCTCAGACGCTCCCTCCAATAAACCAGTTAACAGAAAAACTACATATCATCACGATATCCTGTTTGTTTGCTTCAGTTCGTAAGAAATTAAAACTGAAACTCTTCAATTACTCAACAAAAATAATAAAAGAAAATGAATAAATTGTCACGGGAAACCGTTATAAGGCTAAAATAATCATTAAAAAAATGCTCATTCTAGCGTTATCCAACCAGCTTCAACTCCTTTTAATACCAAATCAACAGCATTTTTAGCACAGAACTTTGTAATCAGGCGTTTACGAAAAGTTTCAACTGTATTCTCTGAGATACCCAACTGTTCGGCTATCTCGCGCGTATTAAGTCCTTTGGCGATAGCTTTCAACACATCCAACTCACGAGGCGTAGGCACATCCTTGGCCACCAAGGCAGCAGACGCACAATTTAGCTTTTTCTGAATTGCCGTAAAACGAGGACAAGCATAACTGCCACCCTGCAAGACAGCTCTGACAGCATGAACTAATTCGTTGGTAGCCGACGCCTTCAACAAGATGGCATTGACACCTGCCTTCAACAGGCGGTTTACTATCCAGATTTCCTCATGCATCGTATTAATAATGATGCGTGCCTGTGCGTTTAACTCGCGTATTCTTTTTATCAGGTCAAAACCCGACATATCGGGCAAATTAACATCCAGTATATAGACGTCATAGTCACGAGCATTGATAAACTTCAACGCTTCCTCTCCCGTAGTGGCATAATTGGCCACCACTGCCTCGGGCATCCGGTTCACGACCTTGCAGATGCCTTCCAAAATCAAGCTATGATCGTCTACGGCCAAAACTTCAGCCTTCATGTTCCTGTCCATCGTTTTTTCCTATATTAACTGATACATACAAGCGCACCCCTTTGCCGGGAGCAGTATCCAGGTCAACAGCAGCTCCCACCGAACCGGCACGCTGCCAAATGGTGCGCAATCCAAAACCTTTGCTTTTCTTCCCCCTATCAAATCCTTTGCCATCATCAGCCACACTGATACTCAACACTTGATTTTGCAAACCTAATGCCACATCAATATGAGCTGCTTCGGAATATTTCACAGCATTACTGACCGCCTCTTGAACTATCCGATAAAATTCAAAGCCAATATTCTGCGGTACCAGACTCCAATCCACTCCTTCCGTGGAATGATAGGAAGCCTGCTGTCCATCTGGCAAAGCCAAATGGAAGATGTAATCGGCCAGCATTTCATCTATAGTGGCATACTGAAACACGGGAGGCATCAATTCATGAGACAAAGTACGAAGCCGCTCGCGCAAACCCGAAAGCACTTCAAGATGGGGTTTCAGCTCTTTACTGATGGCTGATGGCATGTCTCTGAACTCCAATTCCAACGCCAACATGCTGTTACACACATCATCGTGCAATTCCGATGCCATCCGTTCACGCTCACTCTCCAAACCATCGATATATTTCCGCGTCAGACGCTGTTCGGTATCTTTCTGCAAAGCCATAAACTGTCTTTCCTTCTCTTCTGCAGCCTTTGCCAGCACAGCCAGACGTGCCTTCTGTCGCTGGCGGGCATACAACAAAGCCAACAATACAATGGTGAGTACGGACAACACACCGCCACCAATGGTCTTACGCCACAATGAACGTTGTTCTTCGCGCAGCTGCTGCTCCTGCAAGCGGGTTATCATCAACTCCTTTTCCTTTGTGTCATACTTCACGGAGTAATCTGACAACAATTCTGAATATGTATTCTGAAAAGAAGAATCGCGTAACGCATAAGCTTTCTGCAAACTGTTAAAGGCCATAAGTGGCTGGTTCATTTTAAGATAACAATTCGCCATGTTGGCATAATGCTCATAATCGCGCGTATCATGATAGCCGTCCTCCATCATGTCTACCAGCTTACCGTAATAACCAATTGCCGCCCCATACTGCCCAACATCCTGCAACAGCGAAGCCTTGGCCTGGTAATAGCGATACAAGCCGACATCGGAACTCAGTGCATCTGACAATACATCAAGACTATCCAGATAGGCCATAGCACTGTCACGCCGCCCTGCAGCCCGATAAGCATTTGTCAGATAATTATAAACCTCGCAGAGCCGACTCCGCCCATTAACAGATTTCAATACTGGTATAGCCTGCTTTAACACTGTAATGCCTTCGGACCGTCGATTGGGCAGATTACATAAAATAGCTCCCAAATTGGTATAACAAGTGCCTACCATCAGCATATTTCCCGTAAGGTGGGCATATTCAATTGCCTTACGCGAAAACGGAATGGCTGCTTCAGGTTGTTCCCACTCACAATAGAGAGTCGCCAGATTGCCATAAATATAAGCAGCTGTAGTGAAGTTTTTCTGAGCTTCACAAAGCAACAAGGCTTGTTCAAAATTACGAATACTGTGTTCCAAGTCTTTCTTCCGCCGATAGAGTGTACCCAACTGATTCAGATTTTCTATCAGCATGGCCGTATCTCTGTCTGTAAATGAGCGCAAACGTGCCCGTTGGGTATAAAGCAAAGCTGAGTCAGTCTGTCCCTCATACAGATAGGAGCTGGCATAGTTGGTCAACATTACTCTATAGCCGGCAGCCAACTCAGGATGTCCTTCTGCAGCCTTCATTCCCTTATTGAAATAATAGCGGGCTGAATCGTACTTTGCATCCACATTGAAATAATAGCCCATATCCGAAGCACAATCCACCAGATACTCAGTCTTTCCGGCAGCCTCGGCATAAGCAATAGCTTTCCGCTTCAGTTTATAGCCTTCAGTATAATTGCCTTGACAAAAATAGGCCTCACTGCTCCAGGCATAATACTCAATCCAGGCTTCAAGTTTATTCGTCAACTTTGCCTGCTGACGAATAGAATCGGCATAGACCTGCAACAACACAGGATTTTCACCAGTCTGATACAAATATCTGCACACGGCAGAATAGGAATCGAAGTCTTTCCGTGCAGTCGCCTCCCGACGCAAAGCCCGTAAATCATCCCCCGACCCGGCACATACCTCCATCGCAGAAAAGAGTAAAACGATGAATAAGCCGACTATTCTGAAGCGTTCCATTGAATACAGCATTGGTTTTGGGCAAAAAAAAACAGAAAAAGTATATAAACCTATTATACGAAAGCATTTCTTAGGTCTAAAGAACAAAAAGGAAACAAAAAGCAACCCGCTGCAGAGCAAAAATATTCTTTTGTCTGCAGCGGGGTAAAGCAAAAATCAGTACAGCAACAAGTTTGTTATTTCTGTCTGATATAAATATTGATGGGAGTTCCTGTCAAATTCCACTTTTCACGCATCTTGTTTTCCAGGAAGCGTCGATAAGGTTCCTTCACATATTGAGGCAGATTGGCAAAAAACACAAAAGAGGGAACCTGTGTATTGGGCAACTGGGTAATATACTTAATCTTAATGTACTTACCTTTAATCGAAGGAGGCGGATAAGCCTCTATCAGAGGCAACATTTCCTCGTTCAGGCGTGCGGTAGGAATACGCGTATGACGATGTTCATACACATCGCGGGCTTCCTCCAATACTTTCAGAATACGTTGCTTGGTCAAAGCCGAAGCAAATATAATGGGAAAATCTACAAACGGTGCCAAACGGCTGCGAATAGCATCTTCATAGGAATTCATCAACTTGGCTGTCTTGTTTTCAACCAAATCCCATTTATTCACTACTACTACTAATCCCTTGGCATTCTTCTGTATCAACGAAACAATGTTCAAGTCTTGGCTTTCAATACCACGCGTAGCATCGAGCATCAGAATGCAGACATCAGAATTCTCTATAGAACGAATAGAACGGATAACTGAATAATACTCCAAATCTTCGCTCACTTTGTTTTTCTTACGTATCCCGGCCGTATCAACCAGATAGAAATCAAAACCAAACTTATTGTAACGCGTATAAATGGAATCGCGAGTTGTACCGGCAATCTCCGTCACAATGTTGCGTTCTTCACCAATGAAAGCATTGACAATGGATGATTTTCCGGCATTCGGACGCCCCACTACAGCAAAACGGGGTATATCATCATCCAGAATCTCACCCGACTCTTTCTTGAACTTGCTTACAATCAAGTCCATCATATCGCCTGTACCACTTCCGGTCATGGCCGAAATGCAATAAGGGTCGCCCAAGCCTAAAGAATAGAATTCGGGGGCGTTGTATTGCAATTCATTATTGTCCGTCTTGTTGGCAATCAGCAACACCGGCTTATTGGCTCTGCGCAAAATAGAGGCCACTTGCATATCAAGGTCGGTCACACCATTCATCACATCCACCACAAACAAGATGACATCAGCCTCTTCCACTGCCATCAATACTTGCTTCCTTATTTCTTCTTCAAAGATATCATCAGAATTTACTACCCAGCCTCCGGTATCCACCACAGAGAACTCAACGCCTTGCCACTCCGACTTTCCGTACTGGCGGTCTCGGGTCGTTCCTGCTTCCTCATTCACAATCGCTTGCCTTGACTTGGTCAAGCGATTAAACAGTGTAGATTTTCCCACATTGGGACGCCCTACTATTGCAACTAAATTTCCCATAGTTCACACACTTTTGTTTTTGCGACTATCACAGTCGTATGAATACTAATATTAATCCAGCTGATAACCAAAGTTACGCAACTCCTTATCCGAATTGCGCCAATCCTTATCAACTTTCACAAAGGTCTCTAAAAAAATCGTCTTTCCAAAAAATTTCTCCAAATCTTTGCGCGCCTCAGAGGCCACTTTTTTCAAAGCCTTTCCCTGCTTGCCTATAATGATACCTTTCTGCGACTCGCGTTCCACATAGATTACTGCATTGATATGAATCTTATGTGCATCTTCCTTAAACTGTTCGACAACGACCTCAACAGAATAAGGGATTTCCTTGTCATAGTAAAGCAGAATCTTTTCCCGAATGATTTCCGTAACAAAAAAACGAGCCGGTTTATCAGTCCACTGGTCCTTATCAAAATAAGGAGGCGAATCGGGCAAAAGGCCTTTCACCCGTCTCATCACATAATCTACATTAAACTTGGTAGCAGCCGAAATGGGAATAATTTCTGCCGCAGGCAACAACTCTTTCCAGGCTTCAACCAGTTCCACCAATTTCTCCTGATTACTCAAATCAATCTTATTAATCAGCAGAAGAACGGGAACATTCATCTGTGCTACCTTTTCAACGAAATCATTATGCTTGTCCGGTGTCTCCACCACATCTGTTACATACAACAGAACATCAGCATCGGTCAATGCAGAGGTTGAAAAATTCAGCATCGATTCCTGCAGCTTATAATTGGGTTTCAACACTCCCGGCGTATCAGAAAAAACTATCTGCATGTCCTCCGTATTATAAATGCCCATAATACGATGACGGGTAGTCTGCGCCTTAAAAGTTGCGATGGAAATCCGTTCTCCCACCAATGCATTCATCAAGGTGGACTTACCTACATTCGGATTGCCTACAATATTTACGAAACCTGCTTTGTGCATACCACTTAATTATGATGATTATATAAAATAGGGTGAGACAAAAAAACGCATCGAATTTATAAAATAGGATGCGTTTTCTGTTATGTTTAAGCAATAAAAATATTACTGATGCTTCTTTCCATCATATCCCCACTTCACGTAAACGGCACCCCAAGTAAATCCGGCGCCAAACGCAGTAAAGATAATATTATCGCCCTTCTTCAGTTTTTCCTCAAAATCCCAAATGCAAAGCGGAAGTGTTCCGGCACTGGTATTACCATAACGCTCTATATTGATAAGCACCTTTTCGTGGGGTACTTCCAAACGGTGTGCAACAGCATCTATAATACGCAAATTTGCCTGATGGGGAACTACCCAGTCGATAGTATCCTTCGTCAAATGATTTTTCTCGGCTATAGCAGCACTTACATCCGACATATTAGACACTGCATATTTAAATACTGTTCTACCTTCCTGATAAATATAGTGCATATGATTATCTATCGTAAAATAAGAAGGAGGACATACCGAGCCACCGGCCTTCATGTGCAGGAACGGCAAGCCTTTGCCATCGGTACGCAAAATAGCATCCATGATGCCCACATCTTCTGTGGTAGGTTCTACCATGAAAGCAGCTGCACCATCACCAAAAATAGGACAAGTAGCACGGTCTGTGTAATTCACCATTGACGACATCTTGTCAGCGCCGACAATGATAATTTTTTTATATCTTCCCGAACGGATGAAGTTGGCAGCAGTCTCCATCAAAAACAAGAAACCGCTACATGCAGCCTGCAAGTCAAATGCGAATGCATTTTTCAAGCCCAGCTTATCGCACAAAATAGATGCCGTAGAAGGGAAATGATAATCAGGAGTAGAAGTAGCAACAACGACCAAATCAATGTCATCAGGATTAGAACCGGTACGCTGCATCAATTGTTTGGCAGCCTTACGTGCCATGTATGATGTACCCAATCCCTCTTCATTCAAGATTCGGCGTTCTTTTACTCCGATACGAGTCATAATCCATTCGTCGTTCGTATCTACCATCTTAGATATCTCGTCATTCGTCAAGACATAATCAGGTACATAACCACCGACGCCTGTAATTACTGCATTTATTTTTTCCATCAAAAAAATCGATTTAATGATAAGACCTAAATAGCAGCAGTCCAAAAGAACCTGCAGGCAATGCCTACAGATTCTTTCAGACTCTGATATTTAAGTATAGTTTATTAGAACCACCAGCAATATTATACGGCAGCTTCTTTCTCTACTGCAAGTTTACCTCTGTAGTAACCACATGCGCTACATACAGTGTGATATACATGCCATTCACCGCAGTTCGGGCAAATAGCCAGCGTAGGAGCTACTGCTTTGTCATGAGTTCTTCTCTTTGCAGTTCTAGTCTTTGACTGTCTTCTCTTAGGATGTGCCATTTTCTTTTAAAACTTTAATTGTTATCTAATATTTTCTTCAAATCATTCCAACGCGGATCAATCGGCGTTTCCATATTTTCCAAACCTGGTTCGTCGTCGCTTTCATCCAAAACATCATCCTCCAGCATTTCATCATCAGCCGAAACGCGCAAATGTTTCTTCAGCTTACTGCTCATAGCCTTATTACATTTGCCTGGAGCATGCACATGCTTCATCGGGATAGCCAACGCAACAAACTCATACATGAACCATGCCACATTGATTTCTCCCTCCTCTTCGGGAATAACCACTAAGTTGTCACCTTCTTCGGCATATTCATGTCCAAACTTAACCCTCAGCTTATCCGTAGAACTGATGGGCTGTTCCATATCATCCAGACAACGATCACAAGGCACCCAAACCATCCCATCGGTCTGAAAGTCCAATTCAAAAGCACGAGATGTTCTTTTCACATTCAATACCACGTTGACTTTTCCCTTCTGTACTTCAGGTCCGTCAATATTGGCAAAGAATACATTATCCAAAACGAAATCATATCGGCATGAGTCCGTCTGCATCCCTTTCAGGTCTATTTTATATTTATCAAACTTTCCCAAAGCTTCTTCGTGTTTATTCGGGCGACAAAGATACAAATAATTCTCCTCATAATGTATAAATTAGGCCGAAATATTCACTTTTTAAGTTCTATTCTGATAGTTGTACCCTGATTAACCACCGATTCCTTCACGAAAATACGTCCAGAATGATACTCCTCTACAATTCTTTTGGCCAAAGACAGACCTAATCCCCAGCCTCTTTTTTTAGTAGTAAAACCAGGATTAAATATCGATTTGAAATAACGGTGCTCAATGCCCTTTCCTGTATCCGACACTTCTATAAACCAGCCTCGTTCCATCTGTCCCGCAGTTAAGGTCAAACTACCAGCACCATCCATGGCGTCAATAGCATTCTTACATAAATTCTCAATCACCCACTCAAACAATGTCCCATTTACTTTTACCACCGATATGCTATCAGGTATATGCAAACTAATTTTCACCTTACTGGAAGTCCTATGACGAATATACTCCGTAACACGCTCCAATAATCGACGTAAGTCAATGTCCTCCACTTCCGGTACAGACCCAACCTTTGAGAATCGGTTAGCTATCATCTGCAAACGCTCCACATCTTCTTGCAAAGATAAAATCAAATCATCATTCGGATATTGAACTTTAAGCAGCTCAGTCCAGGCCATCAAAGAAGAAATAGGAGTACCCAACTGATGAGCGGTTTCTTTGGAAAGGCCCACCCAAACCTTATTCTGCTCTGCCTTTTTTGAACTTAACAAGGCAAAGATAGCAATCAGAACAAACACAACAACCACAAACAGCTGTACATAAGGATAAACTTCCAGCCGATGCAACATCAACGAACTGCCATAACAAACCTGCCAATAGTCTGTACCATCACCCGACAAATCGATTTGCAACACATTCCCATCGGACTTAAAATGACGCAAATGTTCCAGTAAGACAGTAGCAGTATCTACACCTTCTGACAATTCAATATTCCTGTAGGTTTGTATATCACCGGATTTATCCGCCACAACCACAGGAATAGTATGGTTTGCATTCAGCACTTTCAACACCATGGTAAGATCGCTTGTATCATCGGCAACCTGTAAACCGCGCATAGCCTCCGCCCATACTTCCATACTAACCCTCTCTTCTTCCGACAAATCACGAATCAATGAATGAGATATGAATAGTGAACCAAAGGCAATCACTACAGCCACAAGTACCATCCATAAACGGTTAAATCGAATTTGTTTAACAAAATCTATAGACATAGCAACTATAAAATACAGGTACAAACAAATAAGAACAAAAACTTCTACCCCTCCTCATGAAGTATTACAAATCAACTAGAGGCAAAAACAATGGATTATTCAATCGAGCGTAAAGCTCGAATACACAAATAATCATAGAATATTAACGTGTCAACAAAGGATTTATTATACCAGACTCTCAAATCGGCATTAACAATATAAACATTTAAAAAACAGTTTCAATAGATATGCCAGAAATCCACGAAAAATAGGATAGAACATGAAAATAGTGGCATAGTTCATCAAACCAACAGGAGGCAATACCCCAAGTACAGACAAAAAAAAGCTGCACCCTATCACAGGATGCAGCCTCATAAATATATCTACTAAGAATAGTGAGCTTATTCAGCCTTTGCTTCTTCAGCAACAGGTGCCTCAGTCGCAGGAGCTGCAGTAGCAGCAGATTTCTTAGAACGACGAGTACGAGTTGCCTTCTTAGCTGTAGCAGTCTTGGCCATGTTCTCATTGTAGTCAACGAGTTCAATGAAGCACATTTCTGCGTTATCACCCAAACGGTTACCAGTCTTGATGATACGAGTATAACCACCCGGACGATCAGCAATCTTCACAGAGATTTCTTTGAACAGTTCAGTTACAGCATATTTATCTTGCAGGTTGCTAAACACAACACGACGTGAGTTAGTTGTGTCATTCTTTGATTTAGTAATCAGCGGCTCTACAAACTTCTTAAGAGCTTTCGCCTTTGCTACAGTCGTAGTGATTCTTTTGTGCTTGATCAAAGAACACGCCATATTGGCCAACATTGCGTTTCTGTGAGAAGCAGTACGACCCAAATGATTGAATTTCTTATTATGTCTCATTGTTATTCTTTATCTAATTTATATTTAGAAATATCAGTTCCAAACGACAGATTCAGACTTTCCAGCAAATCATCAAGCTCGGTAAGCGATTTCTTTCCGAAATTTCTGAACTTCAAGAGGTCAGTCTTATTAAACTGTACCAAGTCGCCCAAAGTTTCAACATCGGCAGCCTTCAAGCAGTTGAGGGCACGGACAGAAAGATCCATATCCACAAGCTTAGTCTTGAGCAACTGACGCATATGCAGAACTTCTTCGTCAAATTCTTCATTACCTTCACTATCGTTGGTCTCCAGCGTAATCTTTTCGTCAGAGAACAACATGAAATGATAAATCAGAATCTTGGCAGCCTCTTTCAGAGCTTCTTTCGGGTGAATGGAACCGTCGGTAGTAATCTCAAGCACCAGTTTGTCATAGTCCGTCTTTTGCTCAACACGGAACGGCTCAATCTGATACTTAACATTACGTATCGGAGTATAAATAGAGTCGATAGGAATTACATTCACATCGGTGCAATATTCGCGGTTTTCATCAGCAGGAACATAACCGCGACCCTTATTGATTGTAATATCTATCTGCATAGTAGCCTTTGAATCCAAATGACAAATAACTAATTCAGGATTTAACACTTCAAATCCAGTCAAATACTTACCTATGTCACCTGCTTTAAATT
>USEY01000016.1 GCA_900553815.1 uncultured Bacteroides sp. | reverse complement strand
ATGCGCGCACCACGCGCACGGTAATGCGCGCACCACGCGCACGGTAATGCGCGCACCACGCGCACGGTAATGCGCGCACCACGCGCACGGTAATGCGCGCACCACGCGCACGGTAATGCGCGCATCACGCACACGGTAAGGTGCGCATCACGCACTCGGTAAGGTGCGCATCACGCACACGGTAAGGTGCGCGCCACGCACTCGGTAAGGTGCGCGACACGCACTCGGCAAGGTGCGCATCACGCACTCGGTAAGGTGCGCATCACGCACTCGGTAAGGTGCGCGCCACGCACTCGATAAAGTGCGCATCACACACTCGGCAATACCCATGCAATAAGCTGACTAAAAAGGACAATAAGCGCCCTTGACGACAATAAAGACTGCCTAGAACCTAATATCTAATGAAAATCAAAGCATATTCAAGCAGGATTTGCTATTTTTGTAAACCATAACCAAGATAACAAATCCATGAGACACACCAATCTGTTCCCCGCCCTGCTACTTTACCTGTTCTGCTGCCTGCTGATGAGTGCCTGCAATGAAGAAAAGCAGCAGTACGTCATAGGCGTGTCGCAGTGCAGCGACGATGAGTGGCGCACACAGATGAACAAGGAAATACGCCGCGAAGCATTGTTCTATCCGGGCGTGGAAATAGACATCCGCTCGGCCGGCGACGACAACAACCGCCAGATAGCCGACATTGAACACTTCATCAGCCAAGATGTAGACCTCATAGTAGTGGCGCCCAATGAGGCTGAAGCCATAACGCCAGTGGTCGAGAAGGCATATAAAAAAGGTATACCGGTAGTGCTGGTCGACCGCAAAATAGACTCTGACAGCTATAATGCCTACATCGGTGCCGACAATTATGAAATGGGGCGCCAGATAGGCATCTACCTATCCAGCCGATTGAAAGGAAAGGGTAATGTAGTGGAGTTGAGCGGTCTGAAAGGTTCCACACCGGCACGCGACCGCCACCGTGGCCTGCTCGACGCATTGAGCGACGCCCCCGACATACACCTTGTAGCCACTGCCGACGCCGGATGGTCGCGAGAATCGGCCAGGCAGGCATTCGACTCCATCCTGACCCGGCAATCACACATCGACCTGGTCTTTGCCCACAACGACCGCATGGCCATGGGGGCACACGATGCCGCAACAGGCAGGAATTGTGATAAAAAGATGCTCTTTGTGGGTGTTGATGCCCTCTCGGGCAAAGGCATGGGCGTGGAAATGGTGGCCGACGGTACACTGGATGCCACGTTCATCTATCCAACCGGAGGCGACCGCGTGGTGCAAGTGGCCATGGACATACTGGAAGGCCGCAGCTATCCGCGCGAGACGCTCTTGTCCACCGCACTGGTCAACCGGCAGAATGCCCGCATCATGCAGATGCAGACTACCCATATTACCACTCTTGACGAAAAGATAGAGAAGCTCAATCATCAGCTCGATGCCTTCCTGCTGCGCTACTCGGCACAGCGCATGTTCCTCTATGCCTGCATGGTCATCATTGTGCTGGTAGGCACGCTGCTGGTATTCGTGGTACGCGCCTTCTGGACAAAGAACCGGCTGAACACTGAGCTGTCGCGACAGAAACAACAGCTGGAGGAACAGCGCGACCAGCTTATCACCCTCTCGCGACAGCTGGAAGATGCTACACATGCCAAGCTGGCCTTCTTCACCAACGTGTCGCACGACTTCCGCACACCGCTAACGCTGATTGCCGACCCGGTGGATCAACTGCAACAGAGCCAGAACCTGAACGAGCACGAGCGATTCCTGCTCAACATCATCCATAAGAATGTCACCGTGCTGCTGCGCCTGGTCAATCAGATACTGGACTTCCGCAAGTTTGAAGACGGCAAGCTGCAACTGAGGCTCAGCCGCTTCGACCTGCGCACGGCCCTGACCGACTGGACCGATGCCTTCCGCACGCTGTCCTTCCGCAAGCACATACACTTCCACATTCAGGCCGATGAGCATACTGACTACACGCTGACGGCCGATGCCGAGAAGCTGGAGCGCATCATCTACAACCTCCTGTCCAACGCCTTCAAGTTCACGCCCGAGAATGGCGACATCACCGTCAGCCTGGCCGTCTTCGACAAGGAAGGAGAGTCGTACCTCCGACTGCAGGTAGCCGATACGGGTGTAGGCATGCCCGCCGAACACGTGCAGCACATATTCGACAGTTTCTATCAGATAGACGTGCACCATGCCGGATCGGGCATCGGCCTGGCACTGGTAAAGGCCTTCGTTGAGATGCACCACGGCACCATCCATGTAAGCACCACCGAAGGACAGGGCACGTGCTTCACCATTGAGATGCCAGTCTGTCAGACCGGAACCATCGACCCCGACACAACCCGCAATGCCATGCTGGCCAACCTGAAGGAAGGTGCCGTGCTGGCCGCCGACCAGGAGACCCTGCAAACCCCTGACAGCCTGACACCACCCAAAGACAAGGAAACCATCCTCGTGATAGACGACAACCAGGACATACGCGACTATGTGCGTTCCATCCTGCAGGACGAATACAATGTGCTGGAAGCGGCCAACGGGCAGGAAGGCATCCAGCAAGCCATGAAACATGTGCCCGACGCCATCATCTGCGACGTCATGATGCCTGTCATGGATGGCATGGAGTGTTGCCGTCGCCTGAAGTCGGAAATACAGACCTCGCACATCCCCGTCATGATGCTGACTGCATACGCGGTAGACGAACAGAAGATAAAGGGATATGAGTGTGGGGCCGACTCCTACATATCCAAGCCCTTCAGCGCACGCCTGCTCACAGTACGCCTGCGCAACCTCATTGAGAACCGTCGCCGCCTGCAAAGTTTCTTTGCCGATGGCAGCAACACAACCTTGCAGAAAGCACCGGCCAACGACATGGACAAGGGATTCATGGAACGTCTGCACCGCCTGATAGACGAACACCTCACCGACCCGAACCTCAGTGTGGAGGACTTGGGCGAACAGATTGGCCTGAGCCGCGTACAACTCTACCGCAAGGCCAAGGCTCTCTGTGGTTATGCACCCAACGAGTTGTTGCGCATTGCCCGCCTCAAGCGTGCAGCGTCGCTGCTGGCCTCAACGGACAAGACCGTGGCCGAAATCACCTACGAGGTAGGTTTCAGCTCGCCATCCTATTTTACCAAGTGCTATAAGGAGTACTTCGGTGAAAGCCCAACTGACTTTCTGAAGCGCAAGAAAGGAGTATAAAGAGTGGGCCACTGCCCCTGTTCTAACGGGCATAGCCTACACAAAAGCCAATAGTCCGCCCTTCAGCTTTAGTCGTCCCAGTCGGCAAACTCGAAGCTCAGCTGCTCCCACAGGCCATGACGTCCGGCATCTTCCTCACGCGGGTTGGATACGGACAGGCCTATAAGCCTGATGGGATGCTCCTCATAGTCCACCTCGCGGAGCAACTGCTTGGCCAGGGGGAGGATGACCGCCAGTTCCGTCAGTTCCTGCCCTTGGGTAATGCTGCGTGTTATCTGGCGGAAATCATGAAACTTAATCTTCAACGTCAGCGTATTGCCCCGAAAGTCTTTCGCTTGGAGGCGGTTCACCAGTTCCACTGCCACATGATAGAGCTCAATGATGACTGAGGAAGTGCGGTTGATATCCTTCTTCAGTGTATGCTCACAGCCAATGGACTTGCGTATGCGCACCGCCTCAACCGGCCGCTCGTCTATGCCACGTGCAAAGTCATAGTACACCGCTCCCACTTTGCCAAACTCATGCGTCAGCATCTCCAGCGAACGGGCACGCAGTTGTGCACCGTTGTGTATACCCAGCAGATGCATGCGCTTGGCGGTGACAGGACCTACGCCCCAAAAGCTCTCGATGGGCAGGCGGGCAATGAAATCGAGTGCCTGGTCAGGGTGAATGGTGCACAGTCCATCGGGTTTGCGATAGTCGGAAGCTATCTTTGCCAGAAACTTGTTGTAGGACACACCGGCCGAGGCCACGAGGTTCAGCTCCTGACGTATGCGCCGCTTTATCTCGCGTGCAATGTCCACAGCCAGTGGTATGCCGGGCTTGTTGTCGGTCACATCGAGGAAAGCCTCATCGAGCGAGATGGGTTCGATGAGGTCTGTATATTCATGGAATATTTCATGTATCTGCCGTGAAACGGCCTTATAGACATCCATACGGCCGGGTACGAAGATGAGCTGCGGGCACAGGCGCTTGGCCTTCTGCGACGACATGGCCGACCGCACACCAAACCGCCGTGCCTCGTAGCTGGCAGCTGCCACTACTCCCCTCTCCTCGGCATGGCCCACTGCTATGGGCTTGCCACGCAGCTCAGGATTGTCGCGCTGCTCCACGGAGGCGTAGAAAGCATCCATGTCTATGTGTATGATTTTACGTTCGCTCATCTTTATCCCTTCCCAATAAAAAAGAACGTAAACTTACTGAAATATTTTGCATGTCCGATACATATTGCCAAGAACTTGATAAATTATAACACTATACTAATAATAACCATTAAAAAAGTATTTCTATTAACCCCAATGAGAATAATTAAACAAAACAAATGATGCCAATAGCAATATTGTTACTATCAAAGCGATTATTATTTCATGAATCAAACTTACTAGTTAATGAAACATTTCTTTAGCATAAGTGATAATATATACCTCATATTTGCTTTAAAGAAACTAACTAATACCAATCTGCAATGAAACTTAAACAACGCTTATTGTATGGAGTTGCCATATTGTATAGCATAAGTAGCTTAGCACAGCAACCTGCCACAGACTCGCTAAAAGTAGAATCCCAATTTACCAACAGAGAAAATAAGACATCATTACCGTATATGAATCCGGCCCTTTCGGTTGAGGAGCGGGTAGAATGTTTGCTGTCCATCATGACGCCAAAAGATAAGATGGAACTTATCCGAGAAGGATGGGGCATCTCTGGTATACCACACTTGCATGTGCCACCTATCACTAAGGTAGAGGCCGTACATGGTTTCTCATACGGTAGTGGTGCTACTATCTTCCCAACGAGCATAGCCATGGGTGCCACATTCGACAAGGAACTAACTGAGGCTGTTGCCAAGGTCATCGGTGATGAATGTATTGCAGCAGGCGTAATGCAAGCTTGGTCTCCAGTATTGGATGTGGCACAAGATGCCCGCTGGGGACGTTGTGAGGAAACATACGGAGAAGATCCTGTATTGGTATCCAAGATTGGTGGTGCATGGATCAAAGGCTATCAATCCAGAGGATTGTTTGCCACTCCAAAGCATTTTGGTGGTCATGGTGCACCCTTAGGCGGACGCGACTCACATGATATAGGTCTATCCGAACGTGAAATGCGCGAGATACATTTGGTGCCATTCCGTCACGTAATTCGTACGTACAATTGCCAATCCATTATGATGGCTTATTCCGATTTCTTAGGTGTTCCCATTGCCAAGAATAAGGAACTATTACAACACATTCTTCGTGAAGAATGGGGTTTTAATGGCTTCATCGTCAGCGATTGTTTTGCCATCGGCCATCTTACTTCCCGTAAACACTATACAGCGAAAGATAAAATTGAAGCTGCCAACCAGGCATTGGCTGCTGGCATCGCTACTAACTGTGGTGACACCTACAATGACCCGGAAGTTATCCAAGCTGCCATAGATGGTCGCCTTAATATGGAGAATTTGAACAACGTATGTCGTTCCATGCTAAGCATGATGTTCCGTAACAAGTTGTTTGAAAAAGAATATCACACCCAGCCTTTAAACTGGAATAAGATGTATCCAGGCTGGCAATCAGACAGTCACAAAGAAATGGCACGCCAAGCAGCCCGTAAGTCTATTGTATTACTCGAAAATAAAAACAACATTCTACCATTATCACAACAAACAAGAACCATTGCTGTATTAGGACCAGGAGCTAATGACCTGCAACCTGGAAGTTATACTGCCAAAATTCGCCCCAACCAGTTGAAATCTGTTCTTACAGGCATTTACGAAACGGTAGGAAAACAGGCTGAAATCATTTATGAGAAAGGCTGTGAATTTACCGGTGATGACACAAGTAACATTGCTAAAGCTGTGAAAGCTGCATTAAGGGCAGATGTGGTAATCATGGTACTTGGCGATTGTTCTACCAGTGAAACCATTACTAATGTACGTAAAACATCAGGAGAAAATTACGATTGTGCAACTTTGGAACTTCCTGGCAAGCAACTGGATTTACTCGATGCCGTATGTGCCACAGGTAAACCGGTGGTATTGGTATGCCAGATAGGCCGCCCTTACAATCTGAGCAAGGTTTCCAAGTTATGCAAAGCAATATTAGTCAACTGGCTTCCAGGGCAAGAAGGAGGTTTAGCAACGGCTGACGTACTATTTGGAAAGTACAACCCTGCGGGACGTTTGCCGATGACATTTCCACGGCATGTAGGCCAATTACCACTCTACTACAATTTCAAGACATCCGGCCGTCGTTATAACTATGCTGATATGACTTACTATCCTCTTTATCGTTTTGGCTATGGTTTAAGCTATACTTCCTTCAAATATTCAGACTTAAACGTAACGGAGAAAGCTAATGGTAATGTCTTTGTACAAGTTACAGTGAAGAATGTGGGACAACGTGAAGGTGACGAGGTTGTACAACTTTACATAACAGATATGTATGCCAGCGTTAAAACACGCATAACGGAACTAAAAGACTTTACTCGAATTCATTTGCAACCTGGTGAATCTCAAAGAATATTTTTCGAACTGACGCCTTACGAGCTTTCATTACTCAACGACCGTATGAATCGTGTAGTAGAGAAAGGTGAATTTAAGATTTGTGTTGGTGGTGTAAGCCCACAATATGTAGCCGAAGATTATAGAATCAAAGACAGCGTAGGTTATAAAGATAGCAATTCCGGCCTATCGACCATACTTAATTATACCCATGAGTTTGCCGCAGATTTCGACCTCTCTATAGCCAAAGTGGAAACAGACTTGGAAAAAGAAGAAAAGACATTATGGGTTTCTGTAAAGAATAATGGTACATTAATGGACAGCGGTAAAATAGGAATGTACGTCAATGGCATTCTAACTGATGAACAAATACATTATGAATTAATGCCAGGAGAAGAAAAGCAAATTCCATTTAAGATATCATTGAAAGATAAGAAAGCTGTCGTATTTACAACAAAGTACAAAGCATTAGTGCTATCATTATAAGGTACACCATTTATTGTTACTGCATTAAAAAAGCTTTAAACAGTTGAACCGGTTCTTTCGCTTTGTTTTATCTCTGAAGCCTGTATAGGACTAACAGCCGGACGTATCTTCTTCACCTTATTATATACATAGACAAAGGCCGGTATCAAGAACGCATCGGCAAACAGCCAGGCCGTAGGGTCGCCGAAGCAAACGGCTACATATCCCCAGGCAGGTACGGCAAACAAGCTGACCAGGATGCGGGCTATCATCTCGGACACGCCCGAGAACATGGCAAAGCTCGTAAAGCCTGCCCCTTGAATGGTGTAGCGCAAGATGCACAACAACCCCAAAACAGGGAAGAAGCAGACGGCCACATGCAGGAACAGGGCGGCATCGTTAAGAATCTCAACCTCGGACGCATCGACAAAGAGCATGGCCAGCGTACGGGCACCCGGCATGAGGACGCAGAAAGTAAAGACCCAGTAAATCATCATCATCAGGACACTGGACTTCACTCCCTGCCAGATGCGTTTGGGCTTGCCCGCACCGTAGTTCTGTCCGGCAAAGGTGGCCATGGCAATGCCCAGGCTCTCGAAGGGACACATGAAGAACATCTTGATGCGGATAGCCGCCGAGAAGGCTGCCACACAGGCCGTACCCAACGCGTTGTTAGCACTCTGAAGCATGATGCTGCCAATGGCAGTGATGGAGAACTGAAGTCCCATCGGTACACCGATGGACAACAGCGTGCCGGCCAACTTACTGTCATAACGACGTTCGGACAGTGTTGTTCGCAAGATGTCGAAGTGGCGCATCATGTAAATGTAGCACAAAACAGCCGATACGCCTTGGGCTATCAGTGTGGCAATGGCAGCACCGGCCACTCCCCACCCCAACACAAGGATGCAGAAGAGGTCGAGCAGGATGTTAAGTACCGTAGAAAACAGCAGAAACCAGAAAGGCGTCTTGCTGTCGCCCAACGCACGGATGATGCTGGACAACAGGTTATAATAGAAGGTGCAGGGAATGCCGATGAAGGTAACCAGCAGATAAGCGTAGGCATCGTCGAAGATGTTCTCCGGCGTACGTATCAGGTGAAGTATCCAGGCGCACAGCAAGGCGGTGATGACGGCCAAAGACACGGACATGACCGCAGCCAACCTGAGACTGACCGCCACAAAGCGCCGCATGGTGGAATAGTCGCGGGCACCAAACTTCTGTGCCACAGGAATGCCAAAGCCTCCGCAACAACCATTGCAGAAGCCCAGAATAAGAAAAACGACGGACGTGCTGGCGCCTACTGCCGCCAGCGGATTAATGCCTAAGAACTTACCGACGATGGCAGCATCGACCATTGAATAAGTCTGCTGCAACAGATTGCCCATCAGCAAAGGAAGGGCGAAATAGAATATCTGCGGAAGGGTACGACCTTCCGTCATTTCCACCGACTTAGCCATGTGTTTATTCCTCCTGAAACTGCGTGCAAAATTAGAAAAAAAGACAGGCAGGTGACTTGATTTATGTCAAATAGCTCAGAGGGATGTTCCCTCTTTCAGCACCGTGCTTTGAGCCAGATATTCGGGCTTATCTGCATAAATGTACATCACGCTGCCACCTTTGATGGCATCAATGATGGGGCGCGACAACTCCTGTGGCAAAGCAGGACAACCAAAACTGCGTCCCAACCGCCCGCCACGACTGGCAACAGACGGGTTGGCGTATGCCGCCCCATGTACCACAATGGCCCGCTCGCGTGCACGGTCGTTGATGCCCTTCTCCAACCCGTCGAGAATGAGTGAGTAGCCGTTACGCCCCTGATAGGTGGATGCCGTCAGGTAGAACCCCAACGAACTCTTGTAGGAGCCATATTCATTGGAAAAGGAAGTGGCATAGTTCTCACCGCTGTTCTTGCCATGAGCCACTACCGACGAATAGAGTAACCGGTGCTGCGCCATGTCGAACACAAAAAGCCGCTTGGCCGTAGACGGCAGCGAAAAGTCAATCAGCGTCAGCACCTCACGGCGTTTTCCCTCTATGCGATAATAGCCGGTCACAGCCAGCCGAAAAGCCTGCCAGTTGACAACGCCTTCCAGCTGCATGGACTGATAGAGGCCACGACAAGCATCAGACTCCGACACTTTGGCCGGAAGCGGAACCTGACGCACAACGATGCCATTCCGGAAGAATAAGCCGGAAAACATCAGCAGGCAGCATGAAAGAATGAATCGTAACATCATATCTCTGATACAAGGAAAATACGGGCGCAAAAATACGACTTTCTATCCTAAAGCCTGTAACACTGAAAGTTAAAAAACACAGTTCTGCTGCATTTCACTCTATCACCACCACCAGAGCCTGCTCCGTAGGCGCCCAGTCGAAGATGAACTTGGAGTGCGAAGTGGCATTGCGCACACACATGTGCGAGCGGGGCGTAGTGCCCAGCGACCAGCTATACTCTATCATGGCCGTACGGGGCACATTGACCGGCACTCCGTGGATATAAGCTCCATTCGTAAAGCGGCTGGCATAAGGGGCATAGCCTCCGGTAGCCGTTGAACCGTCTTTCAGGAAAACCATGCGCGTCTTCTTTTGCTGTATGAGGTACATGCCCAGCGGAGTTTCTTGGGCATAGGGCGGCGCATGACGTCCCGTCGTGGCAGGATTCATGCTGCGTATTTTCCACTCGCCACGTCCTGTCCATTCCAGCGTGCATATATTCTGGTCGCGACGGTCTACAAAAACGACATGATGAAACAACGTACTGTCGGCCAAAGGCTTCAGATAACGTTCGGGCACCAGCCACTCTTCTTCAAACGTAGCAGGCAACACGCGGCAGAAGCTACCCTCACGGCCCAGCAAGTAGGCAATAGTACCATCGCGCCCATAACGTTCGGGGGTCAACGTATCGGTAAGCAAGTAGAGAGGGACAGACTGATAGCGCTCCACACCCAGTGTATCGGCCACCCGCTTGTAAGCATTGCGCACATAGCTGCGCACCAGAGGGGCCTCGCGATTGAGATTCTTATAATTCTGCAACACCACCCACTTCACCGTATCGTGCTGCATGTTTTCGATGAAGGCCAGACATTTGCGCATAACGTCCCACTTGAAGGAACGCACCGTGTCCTGATAAGGATACACATCCTCCAACGTATATTTATCGTAAAGCAAGTCTTTGGTCAGGAGAATATCTTCGGCGGTCAACGGCTTTATTTCCAATGCTTCGGGGATAGGAACAGGCACAACAGCCTGCGTATCGGCATAGGCCTCGTCTGTCAACGGGGCAACAAACTCCGAAGGCGAAACTTTCGCCTCTTTACCACCATTACATCCTGCCGCCAGCAGGCAGCTCAACAGACATACAAACAGAACTATACGCCCCATATTCTAATTCTTGGAAAAAGATTCCGGCTTACCGTTTAGCAATCATCACTTCCTATTCGGCAAGCAACCAGTCAACAAAGTCTTTTCTGATGTTTCGCTCCGCCTGATAGCCAAGGCTATATCTCAAGCGACATCATACATAACTCAATAAAAAAACCGGGTCAAGGACAGCACACAAAAACTACGGCCTACCCACTCCCGGTCAAACAAAGTAGAAGAAAAGAATGAGAGGAACTCAACGAAATTCCTACAAGTGGACCTGGGGAGAATCGAACTCCCGTCCAAACGAGGAAACCATACGCTTTCTACATGCTTATCTCTGCCTTGAGTTTTCGAGCGGAGGCAAGACCAGAGCCACCAACCTACGCCTTAGTCTCTAAAACTTCATCAGGGCCGCGAGACTCAACCCCGACTATTCCCGATTTTGCTGTGCCACTTTACCAAACGCTTCGGAACAAGAGCTTTTGAGTGACATCTCGTTTCCACCACTGTGGTGGAAATAAAGCTAATCTACTGTACTTCGATTAAGCAGCGAGAGCATAATTTTCGTTGCCAGATAAAAGTTCGAAGACTGGGATTATAGTGCCAATCGACCACGCACTGCATGCTTACGTACCATTCCAACCCGCTGTCAAATCCAGTCAAGCCCAATATTTCGTCAGCAGCCAAAGTACAGAAGCCACATTCTGATTGCCTCACAACGGACTACACATACTCTAAACAGCCTGCCCAATCGGATTTTCGCTGAGTCGTTTTCTCTCAAAGAACGCTTACAAACTTCGTTATGGGCACAAAGATAAACCTTTTTTTCTTCACTATCACCATAAAACATCAAAAAAACAGAGAACCAACATTGAACCAAGCGGGCCAGACGATCGGATGTCAGACTTCATAACATCCCATCGAGCCAATCATAAACTTGAATAAGTAGCAAAAAAAGTCTGGTGAGAAAAGTTGAAAACAAAGCCGGAAAAGTTATAAATGCGAGCCAAAAAAGTCGACAGATACGGCTGATCGCTCTATCTTCAACCTAAAGATACATATCTTTAACCTAAAGATGTCTATCTTCAGCCTAAAGATAGACATCTGCAAGCTGAAGATAGAGCCGCGAGTACGGCTATTTGACTTTTAACTCCCAGAGGAGAAAAATTAAACTCCAAGTTCGAGAAAAAAGCACCGGACTCCCAGTCTTTACCTTCTTAACCAACCGCTTACCGGACCATGACACCTCGCCTGCATCCGCCTGTCGCTTACGAAGTTGGGGTTAATATTCTCTACGAATTGACCGGCAACGGTTGTGCGTTCCGATTATAATCCTTATATTTACGACCTTAAAGTCATTGACCTGTCGTCGCCTGTCGCCGACACGCACCAAAGACTTATGCAATTTCTTTTAAATTTATATCGAAGAAAAAAACGTGAGTGTATGAAAAGACAAATCGCAACGTTAGCCTTGGCCGCCTACTGCGGACTGGCCTTCAGCCAAACTACTTGGAAGGCACCTGAAGTGTACAAGCCCGCCAAAAAGAACATGTATCATAAAGGCTGGATTGACTTCAACAAAAATGGAGTAAAAGACGTGTACGAGGACCCCAACGCTCCTATCGACGCACGCATAGAAGACCTGCTCGGACAAATGACCCTGGAAGAAAAGACTTGCCAGATGGTCACCTTGTACGGATATAAGCGGGTACTGAAAGACGACCTTCCCACACCCGAATGGAAAAACGAGCTCTGGAAAGACGGCATCGGCGCCATCGACGAACACCTGAACGGATTCCAGCAATGGGGGCTGCCGCCATCGGACAACGAAAACGTATGGCCGGCATCGCGCCACGCATGGGCACTGAACGAGGTGCAGCGATTCTTTGTGGAAGATACGCGACTGGGCATCCCGACCGACTTTACCAACGAAGGCATACGCGGAGTGGAAAGCTACAAAGCCACCAACTTCCCCACCCAACTGGGACTGGGACATACCTGGAACAGAGATTTAATATATAAGGTAGGACTCATCACCGGACACGAAGCCCGCATGCTGGGCTATACCAATGTCTACGCTCCCATACTCGACGTTGGGCGCGACCAACGCTGGGGACGCTATGAGGAGGTGTATGGCGAATCGCCCTTCCTGGTAGCCGAACTGGGCATTGAGATGGTGAAAGGCTTGCAACACAACCATCAGGTAGCCGCCACCGGCAAGCACTTTGTGGCCTACAGCAACAACAAAGGAGCCCGCGAAGGCATGGCGCGTGTAGACCCGCAGATGTCGCCGCGCGAAGTGGAAATGATTCATGTCTATCCCTTCCGCCGCGTCATCAAGGAGGCCGGCATGCTGGGCGTCATGAGTTCGTACAACGACTACGACGGCATCCCCATCCAAGGCAGCTTCTACTGGCTTACCACCCGTCTACGCGGCGAAATGGGCTTCAAAGGCTATGTGGTGTCCGACAGTGATGCCGTGGAATACCTTTATACCAAGCACGGAACCGCTAAGGACATGAAGGAAGCCGTGAGGCAAAGCGTGGAAGCGGGCCTGAACGTGCGTTGTACCTTCCGCTCGCCCGAATCATTTGTCGAGCCGCTGCGCGAACTGGTAAAAGAAGGCGGCATCAGCATGGAGACCATAGACAACCGCGTAAGAGACATCCTGCGGGTGAAGTTCATGGTCGGCCTGTTTGATACCCCCTATCAGATGAACCCGGCCAAGGCCGACGAAGAAGTGGAGAAAGAAGAATCAGAAGCCGTAGCCTTGCAGGCATCGCGCGAATGCCTCGTTCTGCTGAAAAATGAGAACAACGCTCTGCCGCTGAATCCCGATGCCATCAAGACCATAGCCGTATGCGGTCCCAACGCCAACGAAGAGAGTTATGCCCTCGGCCACTATGGTCCGCTGGCCGTTGACGTAACTACCGTATTGGAAGGTATCCAGAACCGCATGGCCGGCAAAGCCGACGTGCTCTATACCAAAGGTTGCGAACTGGTGGACGAACACTGGCCGGAAAGTGAACTGATAGACTACCCGCTCACCCAAGAGGAGCAAGCCGAAATAGACCGTGCGGTAGAGAATGCCCGCAAAGCCGACGTGGCCATCGTAGTGCTGGGCGGCGGACAACGCACCTGCGGCGAAAACAAGTCGCGCAGCAGCCTGGACCTGCCGGGACGCCAGCTGAAACTGCTGCAAGCCGTACAGGCTACCGGCAAGCCGACCATCCTGGTACTGATAAACGGACGACCCTTGTCCATCAACTGGGCCGACAAGTTTGTACCTGCCATCATCGAGGCCTGGTATCCGGGCTCGAAGGGCGGACAGGCCATTGCCGAAGCACTTTTCGGCGACTACAACCCGGGCGGCAAACTGACCGTAACTTTCCCAAAGAGCGTCGGCCAGATTCCGTTCAACTTCCCCACCAAGCCTTCGGCACAGATTGACGGTGGCAAGAATCCGGGACTTACCGGCAACATGTCGCGCGTCAACGGACCGCTCTACAGCTTCGGACACGGACTAAGCTATACTACATTTGAATACACAGATATGAAAATCGAACCGCAAACCATCACGCCCCAGCAACGGGCAACCGTAAGCCTGACCGTGACCAATACCGGCCAGCGCGAAGGTGACGAAGTAGTCCAGCTCTACCTGCGCGATGTACTGAGCAGCGTAACTACATACGAAAAGAACCTGGCCGGCTTCGAGCGCATTCACCTGAAACCGGGCGAAAGCCGCCAGGTAAGCTTCCAGATTGACCGCAAGCACCTGGAACTGCTGGATGCCGACATGAAATGGGTAGTAGAACCGGGCGACTTTGCCGTCATGGCCGGTGCTTCGTCCGAGGACATCAGGCTCAATGGACTCCTTACCGTAGAGAACTACAATGCTGCCAAGTATGAAAAGGCCGACAAGAGCCCCGTCAGTGCCAGCACCAACCAGAACATGACCATGAACGTGCTGGACGGCGACCTAAAAACGGCCTGGCAAGGAAACAAGGGCGACTACATCACCTTTGCACTGCCCAGCGGCTCAAAGATGAACAGCGTAGCCATTGCCTTTGCCCGCGAAAACAAACTGCCTACCGACTTTGAAATACAACTCTCGGGTGGCGGCGGCCAGTTCCTGACAGTATATAAAGGTACTGTGACCGAGTACGACAAGCTGCATACCTACACGTTCAAGGGCACAACAGCCAGCGACCTGCGCATCGTATTGAACGACGACCGTGTGGGCATTACCGAAGTGAAACTGGAGAATGATGGTAAAGCTACGACCACATCGGGCAAGGACCAACTATCAATGATAGTCGGCACCTACACCAATGGAACCAGCAAGGGCATCTACACCCTCAACTTTGACCAGAACAGCGGCAAAGCCGCCATGCTCGACTCCTTCCAACTGGCCAACCCGTCTTTCCTCACTCCATCGGCCGACGGAAAGCGAATCTATGCCGTAAGCGAAATGAACGACAAGACCGCTGCGCTAAGCGCACTTTCGTTTGACCGCACCACCGGCAAGCTGCAAATGCTGAACCAAGCCCTTACCCACGGAGAGGACCCATGTTACATAGCTACCAACGGCCAAATAGCACTGACCGCCAACTATAGCGGAGGAAGCATGTCTGTCTTCAGAATTGGTGAAAGCGGTCAACTGCAGGGAGAAGCCAACCTGTTTAAAGGCAACATTGGAGGTCCCGACCCTGTCAGACAGAATGCGCCCCACATTCACTGCGCCTACTTCACGCCCGACGGACACTACATTCTGGCAACAGACTTCAGTGCCGACCGCATCCTGCGTTTTGAGCTGAAGGAAGACGGCAGCGTTGTACCGCTGAAGGAAGCTGTGAAAATAGCAGCCGATTCAGGGCCACGCCATCTGACTTTCAGTCCCAACGGGAAATATGTATATCTCATCAGCGAATTGTCGGGTCATGTTACAGCCTTCAGCTATAACAATGGTTCACTGAAGCAGATACAAAGCATCGACGCCGATGCGGCTGACGCACGAGGCAGCGCCGACATACACATCAGCCCTGACGGCAGATTCCTCTATGCCAGCAACCGACTGAAACAGGACGGCATCTGCATTTTTGCGATAGATCCGGCAAAAGGTACCCTGACACAAACGGGTTACCAACTGACTGGTATACACCCGCGCAACTTCAACATTACCCCCAATGGCAAATACCTGCTCGTAGCCTGCCGCGACAGCAACGTCATACAGGTGTTCGAACGCAATGCCGAGACCGGACAACTGACAGATACCCGGCAGAACATCGTAATAGACAAGCCGGTCTGCATCCAATTCATTGACTGATGCAGGAAAAACCAGCAAACTTCTGAAATACATGAATAAAGGCCGTTTCGTTAATCTTTCGTAAACGGCCTTATTTATGAAAAGAACTTATGTAACTTTGTAATAGAAAGAGTGGCACAAGCCTGCCAATAACGATAAAAGACAATATGCTTATGAAGAAACAAATCGTTTTGCTTGCCGGTCTGGCTCTGTCTGCCGGCACCTACGCCCAAACAGAAGTACTGGCCGGAACCATGCACGGCAAAGACTATGGCGTAACCTACATGCTTCCTAAAACAGAAATAGAAATCAATGTATACGTAACCAAGCATACTTACACACCGGGAACCTTCTGCAAATATGCCGACCGCTACCTGAGACTAAACGACGTATCGGCCGAAGAGCAGGAATACTGGACACTGGACAAGGTAGAAACAGCCGTAGTAGGAGTACCCGACAAAGAGAACACTTACTTTGTGAAACTCAAAGACAAGTCAACAGCTCCCCTTATGGAACTGACTGAAGATGGTATTGTGCGTTCCATCAACCTGCCATTCAGCGGGAAAAAGAATAAAAAAGACGTCGCCCCTACCCCTGCAGTAGCGGAAAAAGAAATAGACCCCCGTTCTTTCCTGACAGAAGAAATACTGATGGCCAGTTCTACAGCCAAAATGGCCGAGCTGGTGGCTAAAGAAATCTATGCTATCAGGGAAAGCAAAAATGCCCTGTTGCGTGGCGAAGCTGACAACATGCCCACCGACGGTACCCAGCTGAAACTGATGCTGGACAACCTGAACATACAGGAAAAGTCCATGACTGAAATGTTTGCAGGCAAAGTGAAAGAAGAAGCCAAAACATATACCATCCGCATCACTCCACAGGAAATGAAGAATACCGTAGCCTTCCGCTTCTCGCGCAAGCTCGGTCTGGTAGCCAACAACAACCTGGCCGGAGAACCTGCCTATATCAGTATAACCGACTTGAAAACTGTGGCACCGGCAACAGAAGAAGGAAAGAAAGTTGAGGGAGTAGCCTACAACGTACCAGGCAGAGCCCATGTAACTGTAGAGTTCGGCCAAGAAGCTTTGTTTGACGGTGAGCTACCTGTCACCCAGTTTGGCAGCAAAGAATTCCTGGCTCCGGTATTGTTCAATAAGAATACCATCACCAAGGTACTCTTCGATACTGCTACAGGTGGTTTGCTGAAAGTGGAAAGAGGCGAATAACTTGCTGCTCGGCTATCTAATAGAATGCGAGCTTAACGGATTGCTTGTTAGCTAAACCCGTTAAGTTCGCATTATTTTTTGTGACACCAGAACTAAAAGTCAGAGTTTGCTCTGTTACCTAGTAACAGTTACCCTCCCTGTCAGAAAGTGCATCGGTAGCAGAAAAGCCAATATCATCCATCATATCACCGCCCTTTCAGCACTATCAACCCATCTTTCTGCATCCGCATAATATAAGTTGAAACACGGGCCTCATAGCCAGATGTATGCTCAAAATGTTCTGCCAACAAGGTAATGATTTCACCCACTGTACGTTCACCGTCTATCAGTTTCCATACGGCAGAGCCGTGTTCTTCCAATTCAATGTGCACCAAAGGCATCTTCCGTCCTAAAAAGCGTAGCCAAGGCATTCGCAAGCGGGGAAATGTAAGCACTGCTAATCCATCCTTCCAAGTGGTTTCCACCTGCAAACCTCTCGCAGGCACAGCATCCAGCAAATTATATTTTTCCTTTTGCATCATGTACGAAACATTAATCAAATTAAAAGCCGGTGAAGCTATTCCACCTCACCGGCTCTATATCATCAAATTAACTCAGTATAGCCTGTCTTGATAATCTCAAGCACACTACTACATTTATTTTATATTAGGTTCTTCCAAACCAAGCCCTTTCTTCTTGTCTACTATCTTCAGTACCCAACCCAACATCAGAGCTGCTACTCCCAAGCAAGCCAGCATAACCAGCGGAGCTGTGTAGTTGTAGGAAACGGCTGCTTCTTCAGGAGTTATCAGATTGTTTTGCAACTTGGCAACCAAATCCTGATTGGTGCTGTCCAATACCTTACCGATAAGCAACGGGAAGAGCCACAAACCGATATTTTGAATCCAGAAAATAAGCGCGTATGCACTACCAATGATTTTGGCATCTACCAGTTTGGGTACACTGGGCCACAAAGCTGCAGGAACCAAAGAGAAGCTGGCACCCAAAACAAGGATAGTCAGATAAGCTATAATGATGCCGCCTGTAGCATTGTCTTTAAAGGCAGGCAATACAAATGCAAAGGTCAAGTGGCAGAAGATAAGCAACAACGAACCAACTACCAACATGGTTGCACCTTTACCCTTATGGTCTACATAATTGCCCAAAATAGGCGTAATACCTACAGCCAGCAAGGGGAACACTGCAAATACCGTTTCCGCACTCTGACGCATATAACCCATGTAGCAGAATACAACCAATGCTACAACTGCTACGGCAAGGAGAATATTTTTCAGAAGCTTGTCCTTTGAAAAATTGCTGGCAAATGCAGAAGCTGCTACCACCAACATGATGACATACTGAATAACTGTCACTGTATTAGTAGCCCAAAACGAACCTTCGGGCACTTCGGTAAACACCAAGTTACACTGCAACATGTTGACCGCATATTTCTGGAATGGGAAAATAGCCGAATAATAGAGTACACACAGCAAAGCCACCAACCAGAAGCCACCACTGGAAAGGATTTTTCCCAAATCGCGTATTTGGAAGGGATCGTCCTTCTCTTCATCCTCACCAGTCTGTGCATCCAGTTTCTTATCCATAAAGAAATATACTATGAACATGATAAGTGCTATCAGCAACAGAATGACACCGAAGGCAACAGAACGAGAGACATCTATCACACCACCCAGTTTGGCAAACATGGGAGAGAATATCATACAGGTAGCAACACCCAGACGGGCCAAAGCCATTTCCGAGCCCATGGCCAACGCCATTTCACGCCCTTTGAACCACTTGACAATACCACGGGAGACGGTGATACCGGCCATTTCTACACCACAGCCGAAAATCATGAAACCGACTGCCGCAAACTTGGCCGATGCCGGCATACCACGATAGAATGGTGAAATACCCAGTTCGTCAAAACCAGGAATATAATTCAAATTATTATTAAACCAATTTTCCAGTCCGCTGCCCTGAAAAGACTCGGTCACCGCATACCAGTTAATAGTAGCACCTACCAGCATAACAGCCCCCGAGAGAACGGCCGTGAAGCGTACCCCCATCTTATCAAGGATAATACCGGCAAAAATAAGGAAGAAAACAAATACATTGAGGAAAGTTTCAGAACCCTGCATGGTACCAAAAGCTGTAGAATCCCAGCCACGTGTAGACTGCATCAAGTCCTTAATAGGTGAAAGGATGTCCATAAATATATATGAACAGAACATGGCAAAAGCCAAAAATAACAATACCATCCAACGTACGCCCGCCGAATCGCGCAACGTCTGGTGAACTTTGTCAGTAGTCATCATTTTTAATTTTTTATGTTACTTATTTGAATTAATATACTATTCCCAATCTATCTGGATACGATACGCAAAAATAGATAAATAAGTAGAGCAGCCCAATACTTTTGATAAAAAACAGGCGGGACTGCACAATCATTTATGCAATCCCGCCTATAAAAACGGCATTTCTATCTTAAATGCCCTTTACTTTTCTGTTCATCCGATTATTCTGCCGGAGTCTCTGCTGGCTGAGCAGCTGGAGCAGCTTCCTCGGCAGCCGGAGCATCTGTTTGAGGAGCATTGGTTCCCATCGGCATTGTCAACGGATTGGATGTAGCTTCCTGCTTAGCTTGCTCCATTACTACATCACCCGATTTTTGAGCGTCGTGGGGAAGTGCGTATGCTGATATGATACTGATGACAACCATGCAAGCAGCCAGCGTCCAAGTTGTCTTTTCCAAGAAATCAGTAGTCTTCCTTACACCCATAATCTGGTTGGAAGATGAAAATCCTGAAGCCAGACCTCCTCCTTTTGAATTCTGAATCAAGACAATGAAACACATCAGCACAGATGCTATCAACATTAGGATAATTAATAATAGATACATTTTTTATTATTTTGATTTAGCGTTAATAATCAATTTCTCCAAAAATCTGATTTGGTCTGCAAAGTAAGCATTTTTTTTTGGATAATTCAAACTTAATTTTTTAATAATTTCAAGCGCCTTTTCATATCGGTGCTGTTTGATATAGATTTTAGCCAAAGTTTCTGTAAAACAGCTGTCATCCAACTCGTCTGAAATAGGTGATTCATCTCCTTCTTCCTCATCGTCATCAACAGTTTCCTGTTTACCCAATGTTTCTTCAACTGATGCAGAAACATCAGCTGTTGAAGTTTGAACATCCTGTCCCGATTGTTCCAGTATAGAAACGGCAGTATCCTCATTATCAGCATCTAAGTCAATACCATTTTCTTTCACCTCGGGCATAAACGTCATTCTGCCATCCGCAGTTTCGCTCTTTTCTATAAAGCTGTCTATCAAATCCTGTCCACGCATCTTAGGAAGAGTTTCTGACAACTGTTCATGCCTATCCTCATTGGAATCTTCCTGAAGCATATAAGCAGCATAGTCCATCGTGTAATCCAATCCCGGCGCAACAACGGTCTGCTCTTCTTCCGGCACAGTTGCCAAGAAAGCATCAATCAACGTCAACGTACGGTCGGCATCACCATCTTGTTTACCATCCTCGAGCACATCCGTTTTCACCACCATGGGCTTCAGAGCATACTCATCGCCTTCGACCATATAAAACAGTGAACTTCGGTCTGCAACATAAGTCACAGCCTTATGCAGTTCGGCACCGAAAGCAATATCATGAAGCAAATAGAGATTCTTGAGGAACAAGAGCCTGGCCGACTGAAAATAGGGATAACGGGCTACCAAAGTACGCAACTCATAGAGAGTTTCCCTATCCAATTCTTCAGGATGTGCTATCCAGCGTTGCAGATATGTAGAAGTCATAATAGATATTTCCTCCCTCCCTTTTACCAGTTGGCAACAGTAGCATTAAATATCTGCTCTGTTATGTCTTTCACCATCAATGTTATCAACTCATCCTGAACATCGGTAAGCAACTGATTGGACTCATAAGTCTGGAAAGCAGAAAACTGCTGCTCAAAATCCTCTTCATGATTGGTATTATTGGTATAGCGCACGTTTACCGTCAAAGTCACTTTCACACTTGAAGCATATCCGGTAGCATCAACCGCCTCGTTATATTGGTTGTAACCGGTTATTTCGCCCGTAATATCCAAGTCGCCCCCACTGTCAAGCACTTGCAAACGAGTTTGCTGGACGAACATATCGCGCAACGTCTGATTAAATTCGATGGCCAGAGGAGCGTAAACATATTCTGCTCTATTGGGAAATTCTGATATCGAAATACTCTTCACCTTGTTATAATCAATCGACGTGATAGGAGCCAAGCCTATCTGAATGCGACAACCATACAACATTGCAACACATACCGCAAGCGGTAAAACTATCCATGCAGTTTTCTTAATCCAACCCATATTCTTTTATTTTTCTATATAAAGTGCGCTCCGAAATGTTCAAGTCCTGAGCAGCGCTTTTGCGGCGTCCATGATGTTTTTCGAGCGCCTTACGTATCATTTCTTTCTCTACATCGTCGAGCGACAAAGACTCTTCCACATACTCAGCCGTATCCTGTATATCATCGTCTACCTCATGCACCGGTTTTACGGTAGCGGGGTGCAAAATAGTAGGAACCGTTGATACGGGATTCTGAACCACCTGAGACTCGGCTGTATAATAAGTATGAGGCGTGGCCACAGCAGTCGTATTAACACCACCTGAAGCACGTTCAGCCATAATATCGTGTACGAGTTTCTTAAGTTCCGTCACATCCTGGCGCAAATCAAACAGTACCTGATAAAGAATCTCACGCTCACTGCCGAACTTCTTTCCCCCACTCCGTCCATCGTCGAACAAAGCAGGCAAACGTTGGTTGTTGGTCTGAGCAGGCAAATATCCTTTCAAAATACTGCCTGTAATCTCCCGATTGGTTTCTATAATGGATATTTGCTCGGTTATATTCTTCAATTGCCTAACATTTCCCGGCCACGAATAAGCCAGTAATACCTGTTTGGCATCTTCAGTCAACTGAATGGCAGGCATTTTATATTTCTCTGCAAAATCGGATGCGAACTTACGGAAAAGTAAAGCCGCATCTTCTCCACGCTCGCGCAAAGGAGGGACCTGAATGGGCACTGTATTCAAACGATAGAACAAATCCTCACGGAAACGACCTTCGGCAATGGCCTGCGCCAGATTGACGTTGGTAGCTGCAACAATACGTACATTGGTCTTTTCTACCTTAGACGAGCCGACCTTGATAAACTCACCCGTTTCGAGTACACGCAATAAACGCGCCTGAGTAGGCAACGGCAATTCGCCAACCTCGTCAAGGAAAATAGTACCGCCATCGGCTTCACCAAAATAGCCCTTACGTTCGCCAATAGCTCCTGTAAAGGCACCCTTTTCATGACCAAACAACTCCGAATCAATGGTACCCTCGGGAATAGCACCACAGTTGACCGCTATATATTGCCCATGTTTACGCCTGCTATACTGATGAATAATCTGCGGAAAGCTTTCCTTTCCGACACCACTCTCACCTGTAATAAGTACCGACAAATCAGTCGGCGCAACCTGAATAGCTATATCAATGGCACGTGTCAACCCTTCATTGTTTCCAATAATGCCAAAACGCAGTTTCACCTGTTGTATTTCCGCCCTTGTCATAAGAAACTCCCTCATCAAAAATATCCAGGAACAGTCCATCTGTCCCTGGAAATCGGTTATAAGTTTAGTATATTTATACTTCTTCTTCCGCTACATCCAGCTTCAGTTTATCGCTGTCATCGCGTTTCTCATAATACTGTTTCCGCAACGGATTAGAGCGGGCAGCCTTGTCAAACTGCCGGTTGCGGAAGACATCGATAGCTACATAAACAGCCTGCCTGAAAGAATCTTCAGAGGCTATTCCTTTGCCGGCTATATCATAGGCCGTTCCATGTGCAGGCGAAGTACGCACCACCGGAAGTCCGGCGGTAAAGTTTACACCTTCGTCCATAGCCAATGCCTTGAACGGTGCCAATCCTTGGTCATGATACATGGCAAGGATACCATCGAAATGCGTAAAGGCATCGGAACCCATGAAACCATCAGCAGGATAAGGACCATAACAGAAGATTCCCTTGCCTTTCATCTCTTCGATAGCAGGGATAATGATATCCTGTTCTTCAGTTCCGAGCAATCCCTCGTCACCAGCATGTGGATTAAGCGACAGCACTGCTATACGAGGAGCTTCAATACCAAAATCCAACTTCAACGAAGCATTGAAAATAGTCATTTTCTCTTCAATCAACTCCTTGGTAATGGAAGAAGCTATGCGGCTCACAGGCACATGCCCTGTTACCAGAGCTACCCTGAAATCGTTCTTCATCAGAATCATCAGAGCTTTTGCACCATCGCCCAACTTCTGTTCGATATACTCCGTATGTCCTGGAAATGCAAAATCTTCGGACTGAATGGTATGTTTGTTGATAGGCGCCGTAACAATCACATCTATCAATCCGGCCTTATATTCTTCCATGGCCTTCTCCAATGCCATAAAAGCTGCCTTACCCGATTCCGCATCAGCTTTTCCAAACTCAACCTTTGCTTCATCGTCCGTACAATTAATGATACTGAGTTTATTCTCCTCCGCTTCTGCAGCCGAAGATATTATAGAGAAATTAGTAGCCAGTTCCAGCGCCTTGCGGTGATAGGCTGCCACCTTGGGCGAACCATAAATCACAGGTGTACAAAGTTCCAGCATCGTCGGGTCGGAGAAAGTCTTCAATATAACCTCATAACCGACTCCGTTTATGTCGCCTTGAGTAATACCTACCCTAACTTTTCTATTATTATCCATATTTTTTCTTATAGTATATGTCGTTAGTTTACAGAATCCGTTTTCTCCTCCTGCTGTTCTGCATCTTTTGCCAATTTGTCTTCCAGCAGATTGCCGGGCAAACGCAATGTATAGAGCGAAGCCTCCATCTGGCGTACAAGGTTGCGTTTCATTTTATCAGGAGAATAAATAAATATCTCAGCCACAATCACACGCTGATTAACCTCGTCAAGGCGAACATGTGACACAAACGGACCACCCATAAAATCACCTTTCACCCGCCATAAGCCACGCACTTCAAGTGCATATTTGTCTTGCACGGAAATAGCACGTGAATCGGTCATCAGCGAATCGGTCTCCATATACATTCCCTCGCGTGCACCCGGTATGTTGATTTTCATCACAGAGTCACGCTTGTGTATAAAATATTCTTTAGTAAAAGTATTCTTGTCTTTATAAGGATAGGAATAAATGACAAAATTCTGGTCGCCTGTAGCTGCATTGGTACCAGCCCAGAAGAAGTTCTCGCCTTTCTTCGAAGCAGTCAACTCGCCCGGTACCCAAACTTCACACCCAAACATCTCTTTCACTGCATTCAGTACATAATCGCTATGCTTGGCTTCAAGCAGCGTAATCTGTCTGTTCATTTCCGCACGGGTAAAGAAATCAATGATGACCTGCTTGTTCTTAGTCACATAGTCCTGGAACGAAGCTTCATCAGGTGCCTGAATAGTAAGGATAGACTGCGGATAAGCATAAACATCCTTAGCGTACTTCAATTTAGGCTGTGTATAGATATCACTGATGTCAGCTATGATGATGTTGCGAATCAGCTTCAGCGTAGAATCATAGTTTGACGGATCGGTAAACATTATTCGGAAAGAACGTTCAGATTGAGGCAGGCCCGGCACGTCCGAATCAAGCACATCATAAAGTGCACGACCGGCAGGACGCTCCCACACACCCTGGTCTATCACTACCAATATCTCGTATGCACGTCCGCTGGAAGTTGGTGTCAGCATACCTTTCTTTCCCTTTCCACATGCAGTAAGAACCGTCATCAGCAAAACGACAAGTCCCAAAGAAGACAAAAACCTTTTCATATCCTTATTTTTTTTTATTCCACAAAGCTACAAAGAATGGACATATCATCCATGCCGATAGCTAATAATTTATATTAATTCCTGCTTATTCTCTTCCTGTTTGGCGGTAGACAGCATACCACATGCGGCAAAAATATCCTCACCACGAGAAGCACGGATGGTCGTAAACAGACCATGAGAAGTAAGATAATCGCGAAACTTGGTCATAGTCTCCATATCTGCCCCTTGCAAATCTACTCCTGGAATGGCATGAAAGCGTATCAGATTGATGCGACAATCAAGTCCGCGCAAAAGTTTCAATAATTCTTTGGCATAAGTCAACGAATCATTAACTCCTTTGAAGATGATATACTCAAAGGATAGACGACGTTGCTTGCTGAAATCGTACCGACGCAACAAATCTACAATCTCGGTAATGGAAAAAGCACGCTCGGCAGGCATCAATTCCCGACGCAAGACTGGCACCGGAGAATGGAGGCTGATAGCCAGATGACAATCAGACTCCTCAATAAAACGCTGCAAACCTTTGCGCAACCCTACAGATGAAAGCGTTACACGCTTAGGACTCCAGCCATATCCATAAGGAGCTGTCATGATATCGAGAGCCTTCAACACTTCGTCCACATTGTCAAGAGGTTCGCCCATACCCATCATCACCACATTGGTCAATCGGGAACATTCGGGCAAGGAGTTTATCTGATTGATTATCTGACCGGCAGTCAAGTTGGCAGTAAATCCCTGTTTACCTGTCATGCAAAACTTGCAATTCATCTTACAGCCCACCTGAGAAGACACACACAACGTTGCCCGGTCTTCTTCCGGAATAAATACAGCCTCTACATAATGGGCATCACCCACCTTGTACAAATACTTTACAGTACCATCCACCGACCGCATGGCATCTACAGGAGCCGCAGCACCTACTTCGTAAAGTTCTCCCAGCAACTTTCTATGATTGAGTGACAGATTGGTCATCTCATCTATAGAGGTCACCTTCTTGTCATAGAGCCATGAAGCTATCTGTCGCGCTGAAAATTTAGGCATTCCCAGTCGAGTCACTGTCTCCTGCAATTCAGCAAGTGTCTGTCCTAAAAGAGGTATTTTTTGCATTTTCTTTAAATATTATGTGCCAACATCCTATACGCTGATAAACCACATTCTGACCATGTTCATCAAACTGTCAATGCCGGAATCAGCTAGAATATACAAAGGTAAAAATAAAGTAGCATACCGACAATCTCTCTTACAAAAAATCAGATTTCCATACTAAAAGTTCAATCAACATACACAAAGAACAAACTTCACCCTACTTTGCCCACACAAAGACAGGCTACCTGCTCAAAAAACTATCTGTCAGTAATATATTGCTTTCGTACAGGTATAACAGCAATCTGAACTATCCAAGAAGCTTTTATGACAAGGTTCTGAATCTACAATACGAAACTACAGACGAACTATAGTAATGCCAAAACATGTTCTGCATGGACGTCTGAAGATAGAAATCTGAAAACCTCTGTCATGGATTGCAAGAGGTTTCGCAAAGAGCGAAAGAGAATGAAGTTTCACGAAGGGAAAAAGGTTATCCAAGTGAAGTTTCACCATTAAGCACTGAAAATAAGCAGATTTTGGTGAAAGATAAAGGTGAAGAATTAAATGCAGGATAATCATTGTGAAGGATCTGGAAACAGGGTGTGAATGCAATCTGATGTAAATCTTTCACCGTATCCATCTATATATCATTAATTTATATTCTACCGTGAAGGTGTGAAACTTCAACTGATGAAAAAAGAATCAAGTTCGGTGAAAAGAAGAATTTCTACCCTTCTTTCATATAGTTCCCGTTCAAATACAGGACGAGAATCACAACAACTACGAGTTAGCATCGTAAGTATCTTGCACTTACCTATATCGTTACTGTCAAACAAGGATTTGAGCTTGCTAACTACGGACTTTAGCATGCCAATCAGGTACTTTACATAAACAGATACGGCTGCATTAACTCACGCAGCCGTATCTGTAGGTCAACGCAGCCGCATTCACAAGCCGATGCAGCAGTAAGTGTAAATGATAGCAGTGGACTACTTGTCTGCTAGCAGTGCACTACTATCGCATTAGTAGTCCACCGCTATCACATTGGCAGTCCACTGCTATCATGCTTACAATACTTCATGTATGCAACTACACGAAATATTCAGTAAACTTCAGTTATGCCAAACAAATAAAAAAAGCGGGGCAAATCTTAGTGATTCACCCCGCAAACATATTCTGAATAGTAAATTATTTATATAGCCAATTCATAATTCACCGCATAACATTTATCATAGCCAAATGTTCAACGGCTAAGAACCTTATTAACTTCAACTATTTAGAAGAACAGATAACGTGTATCCTTTACATCAGCCTTCAAATACAAATCATTGATGTATTGACTACCGGCCATACGAGTATACATGTTTTCAAGTGTTGTCTTTTCAGCAGCTTCGTCAAACTTCTCATCCAGTTTTTCCTTGGCGTAAGTCTGCAATACATAAACACCGCCTTCACCCTTGATAGGAGCACTCAACTGGTTGGGCTCACCCACTGATGCATAAGCACTGATGCTGGGTTCGCTGCTACGCAATACTGATACATAGGCAGGAGCAGAGAATGTTACGTGCTTGATTGAGTCGCTAACTGCATTGGCCAATCCTTTATACTGTTCGAAAGTTGTAGCATTAGCTGCTTTCATGTCAGCCATAATCTTTTCCGCTTTCTTATCACGCAAAACCTCACGACGCAATTGGTCCTTCACCAAAGCCAACGGGCGGTATCCTTCAGGAATAATAGCAGACAGGCCAACAACCATCATGTGGTCGCTTTCGCCACATTCATACAGACCTGAAACTTCGCCTACCTTGGCAGAGAACACCCACTTCAAAGCATCCTTTGTTCCACGGATACCACCAATTGTGTGTTCTGCGCTCGACAAATCCGTTCTGGGATAAAGTCTGTAACCGGCATCTTCAGCGTTTGCCATCATCTTCTCAAGCGTATTGTTGGCAGCAATGAATTGGCTGAATTCATTGTAAGCCTTATTGTAAGTTTCCTTGCTGAATTCAACAGGACGCTTTACAACAGCTACCTTATACTTATCAGTAACAGCCTTCTTGTCAGTTACCTCAAGAATAACGTTAGCTTGAGTCAGAGCCAAGTTTGTCAATTCATTTTTTGCAAGAGATGTTACAGCTGCGATATATTTCAGATTATCACCTTCAATCTGTGCACCTTCATAGTTGGCAGAAGTTATCCATTCCTTATTACCAGTCTGACCATATTTCTTTGCAAGTTCAGCAAAGTCTGCACCTCCCTTGATAGCATTGTAAATGCTGTCTGCCAATGTTTTGGTCTTCTCAGGAGTTTCAGCCATAACTTGAATCTGGCGATATTCGATTGAATCGGCCAATGAAGCAGTAGCCAGTTTTTTGAATGAATTCAAAGTGTTGTCTGCCACATTATAGTAAGGACCAAACACATCACCTACTGAAACTGAATCCAAACGAGCTACAACATCAGAAGGCAATGACTTTTTAGTATAATACAAATCAACATAAGGATAGTCAGAACCTGTAGAACTAATGAAAGTCGTATAGTCCTCAGTTTCGCTAGCCAGCTGTGAAGTATATTCCTGCATTTCTTTCTGGAGAGCAGCCTTATCCTCTTCGCTTGCAGTTACCTGAACATCGATATACTGAATGTTACGTGTTTCAACAAATTGTCTGAACTGCTCTTTCTTCTTGTCGTAAGCTGCTTGCAAATCAGAATCAGATACAGTCAGCGTAGAATCAACAATTGAAGAATAAGGTACGGCAGCCAGCAAAAGGTCAGCCTGGTTAACACGAGCATCAAAAGCGTCCTGAGCTTCTACAGGGTTTGCCAGCAATGACTTTGCAATCAAAGCCTGGTATTTTTCTTGCAGACGAGTTTGGATAAGTGTCTTTTCCAGGAAAGACCAGAATTTGTACATCGAATCGTAGTATTCGAGATACTGAGCAGGCATCTGAGCACGATTCAGATTAGAATACTCAACCAGGAATTTCTTCAGCATATCCTTGTCAAAAGCTCCGGTCTGAGGATTGCGGAACGGAGTTTGCTGAAGCAACATGTGTGAACCTTCATTAATGATTGCTTGGATTTCAGCGTTTGTCACTTTCAAACCAAGTTTTTCAGCTTCAGCTTCAACCAGCTTATTGTTTACGTATGTACGCCATACTTCATCTTTAATCTGATTTGTCTGCTCGTCAGTCAATGCAGCTACACCTCTTGAGAACTTAATCACTTCTGTGTATTCTTCTACCATTGCCTGATACTCTTGAGCAGAAAGACTCTCTCCGTTCACTTCACCGACGTCATGTGATTGATGAGGCTGCATCACTTTCCAAGCATCACCTGCAATGAAAGCAAATAGCGCCAAACCAATTACAATCACCAATAGGGGTCCTTTAGACCGAATGTTTTGTAATGTTGCCATTTTGATTAATACATTTATGTTTATTATTTATTTCTTTGCTGTGCTTAATTTTCCAATTTAGCGCACGAAGATACAAAAAATGCTAATACGCTTCTATTTATTCTCTAAAAAATTATTGTTTAAGAGTTTATTCAAGCACTTTCAAACGTACCAGTTCAATCTTCGTCGCTGTCACTTTTATGATTTTAAATTGATAATGTTCAATAGTAATTATTTCATGAAGTTTCGGAAAGCTCTGATAGTGGTTCAAAATAAGACCGCCAACAGTAAGATAATCATCAGACTCAGGTAAGTCCAAATCAAACATTTCATTTACTTTGCTTATTTCAAGACGTCCAGACAACACAAATTCATGCTCATCTATCTGCTTACAGATGTACGAGGTATTATCATGTTCATCCTCAATATCACCAAATATTTCTTCTACCAAGTCTTCCAACGTAACGATACCCGTAGTGCCACCAAATTCATCAACTACCACAGCAATACTCTTCTTCTGCTGCATGAAAAGTTTCATCAATTTATGTGCAGCCATTGTTTCAGGAACAATCGGTACTTCCTTCACATTATTACGCCAATCTACTGGATTACGAAACATCTCTGAAGAATGTATATAACCCACTATATTGTCAATATCTCCATTGTAAACTATAATTTTAGAGATACCCGACTCGACAAACAAACTTTTAAGTTCGTCCAAAGAAGAAGACTTATCAACAGCAACTATTTCCGTACGGGGAACTATACAATCACGTATTTTTATATTAGAAAAATCAAGAGCATTCTGAAATATCTTCACTTCCGCATCAAGTTCTTCCTCATTTTCGGCATTTTCTATACCGCTCTGAACAAAATAGTCCAAATCGACTTTGCCGAAAGCTTTATCAGAAGCCTCTTTATTCAGTTTAACGCCCAATATTTTAAGGAACAGGCATGACAATCCCGAAGCCAATTTGGAAACTGGGAACAGAACTATATAACAAATGCTTAATGGCAACGCAAATATGCGCAACATTAGATTCGGATTGATTTTAAAGACAGTCTTTGGCAAAAATTCACCCGTAACCAAAATAATGAGCGTAGACAAAATAGTCTGCACCAATACCAACAAGAAATGATTAGTAATCAGTCCGCCCAATACATGCACCTCTATTATTTGTGCCATCAAAATACCATAGATGACCAATGCAATATTATTGCCGACCAACATGGTAGAAATAAAGTTGTTGCTATGATGGAAGAAATAAGTCAATACCCATGATGTTAGGCCTGCCCTACGCTCCATCTCAAAACGAAGCTTATCAACAGAAATAAAAGCAATCTCCATGCCCGAAAAAAAAGCAGAGAATGCCATTGTTATCAATAAATATACAAAATCCATAACTACTTCCTAATCGTGTCCGTCTGTACACTGTCGACAGCCGTAGCCTCTTCATCTACATAAAAGATGCCTTCCGGTTTATGTATAGTATATACTGTCATTTGCTGGTTTGACTCAAAGCCATGTCCTGTAATAATACGGTCGGGCTGTTCTATACGAATAAATTCATCGGAATAAACACGCTGTTTGTTCTGGTCCCAATACAACAACTCTGTATTGAATTTCTCACCCTTCTGGTTCTTGATATCAACATGACCTATCAACTTCCACAGACCCTCCTTGTTATAGTAATAGGCCGTATCGGACTTAATGCTCGCTTCTACCTGAAACAAAGAATCAAACTTCTCCAGATAAACACCTTTTTCAAAAGCCCAGTAAGGAGGATTCTTACGGTCGAAAACCAGCCACTCTTCCGTCACAATACGATAACGTGTAACACCCGAATCAGAAACCAGGGTTGTTACTCCCCGCGTATCCATCACCGGCAAGGAATCGCGTTCTGTAATAGCAGCTCCCATTTCCTTCTTCCCGCCCGAACAAGAAGAAAATAAAAGAAGCATAACCATTGCTCCAAGAACAATGGTTATGCTCATACTTTTATGACAAACAACGTCAGTTGAATGAAATAACATATCTATTAACGAATCGTCGTCGTTTCACCGATCCAGCCACCGATTGTGATACGGTCGCCAGCCTTGTAACCCAGCATAAACAAATCCTTTGCTTGCGGAGTGTGACGAGCATAAGTCGAAATCAATTCGTTTGCCTTTTCTTCAACAGTAGGATCTACTGACTTTGCTTTCTGCAGCTTATCAATAACCACGAAATATGTACACTTATTCAGTGCAGGTTCATCGCTCCAGTTAGGATTTGAGCCATACATCTGAGCCAGCAAGATATAAGCCATACCATAGTTCTCGTTGAAGCTGATAGCCTTCAAGCAATAGCTTCTTGCCTGAGAAAGCTTCTTGGCAGCGAACAAAGAGCCGGCACAAGCATACGCCATTTCAGCACGTTTAGTATTGTCAGTTTCCATATTCAATGCCTCGTCAAAATACTTCACAGCTGTATCATAGTCGCCCTTCTTGTATGCCTGATAAGCACAACCTACAGCAGCATCGGCAGTAGGATTAATCTTATACATATAATATGAAGCCTGGAAATAAGCATCACTTTCTGTACACTTCATCATTTTCAATACTGAGATAGCCTTCTTCAAGAAAGTTGAGTCAGTCTGATTAGCTTCCACCTTGGGACCATAGATATTTTGCAGTGATTCACAATCAGCAACACCGCTATTAACGAACATGGCAACCAAGTTTTCTTTAACCATTTCCAAAGTTTTCTTCACATTTGGCTTCGCCTCTGTTGCAATTGCTTCATCAATATATTGAGAAGCGTTTACATAATCTTGGAAGAATTGCTCTGTATGATTGGTATCAGCCTTCACCTTACGCATAGACATATCCATGAAGAAATTCAAAACTGCACCTTTCGAATTTCCCTTTTCAGCGTCAACTGATTCCTTCAACCATTGATATGCCTGATTTACGTCTACATTCGGTGCAAATTGGATATAATCAACAGCCTTATCACCCAATTCCTTTGCTGCGCTAACAGGAGTTTTCAACTTTTTATTCAACTCGGGCAGATACTGTAATTCCTGATCCCATACTTGCATCAATTCATCAAAATACTTTTTATAGTCGGCAGAATTACGATCTTTAATTCCGCCCAAAAAAGACTTCAGAATTTTCTGTGCATCTGAATAAGTATAAAAACGCAGTGTAGGACAATCTTTCAGAACTGCCATACAGGGAGCATAAGCATCCTTATAGTTCTTTGCTCTTACTGCTTCGTGAGAGATACTACTGTTAGCATTACAATTTTCCGTCTGTGCATAAACGCTGCCCACTCCACTCGTAAGAAGTACTGCAGCTACAAGCGCCTTAATTTTCATCGTATCTAATTTTTAGTTATTAAATAATCTTTTTATTCTACTTTCCACTTAAAGAACCAGCGTTCATTAAATGTAACACCAATGCAAAGTCTCAAAATATTTTCGTCTAAGAACGCATTAGTCTTACCATTTACATGTACATACTGTGCAGTGATACTCAACAATGAACGAGTTCGCGGAATTGGCAACCCGAAACCGGCTGTAACTCCATATTCTTCGGCTGCACGCATACCTTCTATCTTATAATAAGGCTTAGAATAATAAGCACCCAAACGATACTTCACATGAGCCAAATAAGAACGTCCCATTGGGTTGGGCAAATACTCACCACCTATAGAGAATTTTGCCCGTTTGCAGAACAAAGCATCATCGTTCATAAACGTAGCCTTGTTCCAGTTTTGCAAAGTACCATCTATACCTACCGTCAGGCGGCCATCATAAACATAAGCCAAACCAACGCCTACACTCATCGGTAAGCTGAAAGTAGCTACCGTATCTTTCTGGGAAGTTGTAGTTCCTGTACTTGAATTTCCCTTCTGATTCAGTATGTAGCTTTCATTATTCAAATCATGCCCGGGAGAAAAAACAGCTCCCACCGTCAGCTCATGTTTTTTGCCAAACTGTTGCGTATACTGCACTCCAAAATCCAATTTATAACTCTTAATGGCTATATTCGTCTGTGTAGTAAGCGGAAATAGAGCCGAGTTCAAAGGGAAGCTCTCACTCCTGGTATGAGTGATGTCACCCCAAAGATACGAAATATTTGCGCCGAGCGAAAAGTTTTTAAATATTTTAAAACCTGTACCTACATAAACCTGATGCAGACCACCCTCACCAGAATAGGTAACAGAAGCTGAGTTTGTAGGATAATCTTTATTCTCAATATAATCACTCATACTATAGCCCACATTGGAAAAAGGCATAAGACCAATACTCATTCCGCACCATTTTGCCAACCGGAACTGCATAGCAATATAATCCACACTTGAATTTTTGGCATTTGTTTTCAGTGTGCCATTACTAAAATTAGTATTCTGCAACGAGATACCACCATCAAAAATAAATGTCAATGAATCTACACTCGTATAAGAAGCCGGATTAGCAAAATTCACCTGATACTTATCGCGAAGACCATAAGCAACACCACCCATAGCCTTGCTATTTGCAGACCCAGGGTCTGCCAACTGACCGTATCCGTACCGTGTATAAGGAGAATTTGTATTGTTTTGAGCGACTGCCACTCCAGTTAATATTGTGAGCAAAAGCACAATAAGTGTTTGTCTATATTCTCTCATTATAATTCAATATTCGATTTAATCCTTTCAGCACTAAAAATCTATCTGCAAAGATGATACTTTTTAAGTTTGTATCAAAAGAAAATTCATCACCGCCCGTTAAAAAAACCAAAAGTTCAGGATATTTATGCCTCATGGTCTCGATATAACCAAGCATTTCATATTCCACCCCTTGCAGCACTCCCATACGGATAGCTGTTTCTGTATTCTTGCCAAGCTGAGTCATACGACCTTCTGCCGATATTAAAGGAAGTTTACTTGTAAACTGATGAAGAGCCTTGAAACGCATCTGAACCCCAGGAGAAATATTGCCGCCATGATACCGTCCAAGTGAATCAATGAACTCATAAGTGATGCATGTACCCGCATCTATTACCAATATATCACGTCCGGGGAAGTTCTGATATGCCCCAACCACGGCAGCAATTCTATCATAGCCCAAAGTCTGGGGAGTCTCATACAAATTCTTTATAGGAAGCGGAGTTGTCGAATCCAATTGCAACAAAGGAACCGGCAAAGATTTCAATCTGTTTTCAACAGTCTTATTCAACTCAATAACCGTCGCTACTACAGCCCGCGAAAGCGGATACTTTCCACATACAGCCGGAAGACTTTCCAAAGTCTGGTTTGAATCATAAAAAACTTCAAGCAAGTTGTCGTCATCGAAGACTGCCAGCTTTGCAACCGTATTTCCTATATCGATTATTAGATTCACAACAATACACCTTATTTGTCAAAAATCAGGCCGCAAAGGTAGTAAAATAGTTTTTTTTGACCAAGCTATCCAATAGTAAGTTTATCACAGAATCCACGGCAAATCTCTGAAAGCGAACGTCAAACACATATTTCACTCAGATAACTGTCCATTCACCGCATGATAGCAGTTAACTACTGACGTAATAGCAGTCAACTACTAACGCGAAAGAAGTTAACTGCTAACGCGATAATAGTTTACTCCTAACAACCAAAGTCTTAACACCTATCTCCGAAAACCTAGACTCAACGCAAAACTTGTTTTCTACTCCTCCACCCTATCTGCCAGAAAAATTAAATTAGTCCAAACAGCCTTCACAATTTCACAAGACCGCTTCAGGAATTCAGTATTAATGAATTACGGTGAAAGCATACGCTTATATTAATCTTTCACCGTACCACTATAGGTTTCACCACAAAATTCTTGTTTTCAATGAATTGCTGTGAAACTTCACAGCAAAGTCCTTCCACTAAAGCAATTTGTCCTTTCATACAGAAACGCAGGATTCTGTATGATAATATTTTCAAATATCAAATAGGAATAGTACTTTTGCACGCATGAAATCAATACGACATTCATATCTCACAATAGGAGCTGCTTGCATACTTTTCCTTTTCTGCCTGACCGCACAAGGACAAAACAACGAACAAGCAAGACATGACTCCATACGCTTCAGTCTGCTCACCTGCGGACCAGGCGAAGAAATCTATTCCCTATTTGGACATACGGCTATCCGTTATGAAAATCTGACCCGCAGGATAGACTATGTGTTCAACTACGGCATTTTCAGTTTCAACACCCCCAATTTCATTTTACGTTTCACACTTGGCGAAACGGACTACAAACTGGGAGTTGCGCCATTTGATTATTTTACAGAGGAATATAAATACCTGCAACGAGATGTCAGGCAACAAGTTCTAAATCTCAACCAGACTGAAAAAGAGAAGCTTGCAGCCCAACTGGAAGAGAACTACCGACCCGAGAACAGAGTATACCGGTATAACTTTTTCTACGACAACTGTGCTACCCGTCCTCGCGACCAAATAGAAAGGGCTACAGGAGGCAGCATTGTCTATCCCCAAGACATGAACAGCACCGATACCGGCAAAACATATCGCGACTTACTCCATCAATACACAGAGAATCACCTCTGGTCACGATTTGGCATGGATCTGTGTATGGGTATCCCTGCCGACAAACCTATCAGCCGCAGGCAGATGATGTTTGTTCCTTTCTATCTGGAAGAATGCTTTGACCAAGCTACCATCCAGACACCTCAGGGCAACCGTCCACTTGTCTGCCAATCGGTCAACCTTGTAAGTTTTCCTTCGTCAGAGGTATCGCACCAAGATTGGTATCCCAGCCCCTCAGCAGCTTCGCTTACCTTATTTGTTATAATAGCATTGATTACTTACTACGGTTGGCGACACCAGAAAAGGCTCTGGGGGGTAGACCTTGCCTTGTTTGCAACAGCAGGACTGGCGGGTTGCATACTTGCTTTTCTTGCATTGTTCTCGCAACATCCGGCAGTAAGTCCCAATCTGATGCTTTTTGTCTTCCATCCTTTTCACATATTGCTTCTTCCTTATGTCATAAGACAGGCACGAAAAGGACGCAAAGACTGGTATCTGCTAGCCAATCTCGCCGTTTTAACACTTTTTATATTGCTTTTGCCCGTCCTACCGCAGAAAATTAATTTAGCAGTATTACCTTTGACGCTTTGTTTAATAGTGCGTTCGGCAAACAGCATTATTTTCTCATACAAGAAAAACAAATGAAAAAAGGACTGTTTACTTCCATATTAGCCTTGACTTTCAGTGGACTGCAAGCTCAGCCACTGACCGTCCCTCCAAAGTTGGTGGTCACGTTGACCATTGACCAACTGCGCACTGACTATATGGAAGCCTTTTCTTCGCTTTATGGCGAAAAAGGATTCAAACGGTTGATGAAAGAGAGCAAAGTATTCCAAGACGCCCGTTTTTCATTCAATAATGCCGACCGCGCATCGGCTCTCGCATCCATCTACAGCGGTACTACGCCCTCGCAACACGGCATTATTGCCGAAAATTGGCTGGATGCCAATACACTGCGACCTGTAAACTGTGTAGACGACCCTAACTTTATGGGCAACTACACCGACGAGAACAGCTCACCTTCACACCTGCTGACATCGACCTTCGCCGATGAGCTGAAAATATCCACGCGCAACAAGGGATTGGTTTATGCCATTGCCCCATTCCGCGATGCAGCCATTCTCAGTGCCGGACATGCAGGGAATGGAGCTTTCTGGATTAATGGAAACAGCGGAAAATGGTGCAGCACCACTTATTTCAGTGAGTTTCCCTGGTGGCTGAGCCTATACAACGAACGGCGCTCGCCCGACACCCGCATCAAAGACATGGTCTGGACACCTATTCACCCGGTGACCAGCTACCGTTTCTTGCCCGAATGGCGAACTGACGCATTCAAATACAAGTTCGACAATGAGCGTCAAAACAAGTTCAGACGCCTTGTCACCAGTCCTTTTGCCAACGACGAAGTCAACTTGCTCGTTGAAGAGCTGTTGAACAAAAGCACTATTGGACAAGACGACATACCCGACCTGCTGGCTCTGACTTACTATGCAGGTAACTATAACCACTACAGCACACAGGATTTTGCCATGGAGCTGCAAGACACCTATGCACGGCTCGACCGTAGCATCGGCAATTTGCTTGACTTGCTTGACCAAAAAATAGGCCTGCGCAACGTCATGCTCTGCATCACCTCTACCGGATATACGGACCCAGAAGCCATCGACCTGGAACTGTATCGCATTCCGAGTGGCGAATTCTACCTGAACCGTTGCAGCACACTGCTCAACATGTACCTCATGGCCACTTATGGCGAAGGACAATATGTCGAAGCAGCTTATAACCAACAAATTTACCTCAACCATAAACTCATAGAGCAAAAACAGCTCAACCTGCCCGAAATCCAACAAAAGTCGGCCGAATTTCTGGTACAGTTCAGCGGTGTAGACGAAGTTTATTCTGCCACACAGCTACTGCTTGGTGCCTGGTCACCCGAAGTAGAACGTGTACGCAACGGATTCCACCGCAAGCATTCTGGCGACTTGATTATCAAGGTCCTTCCCGGATGGACCATCATGAAGGACAACGCTACCGAGAAGCATGTAGTGAGGGCAGCCAATATTCCCACTCCCTTGTTTTTCCGCTGGGAGGCCATACAAACCGAGACCGTGCGTACTCCCGTCAGCATGGAATGCATAGCTCCTACGCTGACCAGCATATTGCGCATACGTGCCCCAAATGCCTGCACTGGAAAGCCTCTTTTCTAAGGATTCTGCACCGATACAACCTATCGGCACTTGCCGAAAAGTCATACATGGTTGCAAAACTGCAAATTAAAGCTTTCAGGAATATCATCATGACAAATCCTATCATGGAATGACGATGCAAAGCATCCGGCAATAGTATTCCTGCCAAGCACCCAACACCGAATTAATAATAATAAAAACAATAAGACACATGGGATTTAATGAATTTTTAAGCTCGATTTTCGGCAACAAATCCACCCGCGATATGAAAGAAATACAACCGTGGGTGAACAAGATTAAAGCTGCCTACCCCGATGTAGCCAAACTCGACAACGACGGCCTGCGTGCCAAGACCGAAGAGTTGAAGGCCTACATACGCCAATCGGCAGCCGAACAGCAAGCCAAAATCAACGAACTGAAAGCCAGCGTAGAAAGCACAGAGCTGGAAGAACGCGAAGCACTCTTTGCACAAATAGACAAACTGGAGAAAGAAGTGCTCGACATTTACGAGAAAGCACTCGACGAAGTATTGCCCGTTGCCTTTGCCATCGTTAAGGACACGGCACGCCGATTCTCCGAAAACGAGGAAATCGTGGTAACAGCCAACGACTTCGACCGGAACCTGGCTGCCACCAAAGACTTTGTACGCATTGAAGGCGACAAGGCCATCTACCAAAACCACTGGATAGCAGGTGGAAACGAAGTGACCTGGAACATGGTACACTACGACGTACAGCTTTTCGGTGGCGTCGTTCTGCACAAAGGCAAGATTGCCGAAATGGCGACAGGTGAAGGTAAGACCTTGGTGGCTACCCTGCCCGTATTCCTCAACGCGCTGACTGGTAATGGTGTACACGTAGTAACCGTGAACGACTACCTGTCCAAGCGTGACTCCGAGTGGATGGGACCGCTCTATATGTTCCATGGCCTGAGCGTAGACTGTATTGACAAACATCAGCCCAACTCTGAAGCACGCCGTCGCGCCTACATGGCCGACATCACATTCGGTACCAACAACGAATTTGGTTTCGACTACCTGCGCGACAACATGGCCATCAGCCCCAAAGACCTTGTACAACGCCGCCACAACTATGCCATTGTCGACGAGGTGGACTCCGTCCTCATTGACGATGCCCGTACACCGCTCATCATCTCCGGTCCCGTACCCAAAGGCGACGACCAGCTGTTTGAGCAACTGCGTCCGCTGGTTGAGCGTCTGGTTGAAGCGCAAAAGAAGTTGGCTACCCAATATCTGGCTGACGCCAAGCGACTCATCGCATCGAGCGACAAGAAAGAGCAGGAAGAAGGCTTCCTCGCCCTTTACCGCAGCCACAAGGCGCTGCCCAAGAACAAGCCCCTCATCAAGTTCCTCAGCGAGCAAGGCATCAAGGCCGGTATGCTCAAGACCGAGGAAATCTACATGGAGCAGAACAACAAGCGTATGCACGAGGTAACAGACCCGCTCTACTTCGTCATTGAAGAAAAGCTGAATAGCGTAGACCTTACCGACAAGGGTGTGGACCTCATCAGTGGAAATTCTTCCGACCCCACCTTCTTCGTATTGCCTGATATCACCGCCGAACTCTCGGAACTGGAAAACGAACCGGGCCTGACCGATGAACAACGTCTGGAGAAGAAAGATGCCCTGCTGACCAACTATGCCATCAAGTCAGAGCGCGTGCACACCATCAACCAGCTGCTGAAAGCCTACACCATGTTCGAGAAAGACGACGAATACGTTGTCATTGACGGACAGGTGAAAATCGTGGACGAGCAGACCGGACGTATCATGGAAGGACGCCGCTACTCCGACGGATTGCACCAGGCCATTGAAGCCAAGGAACGCGTAAAGGTAGAAGCCGCCACACAGACCTTCGCCACCATTACATTGCAGAACTACTTCCGTATGTATCACAAGCTGGCAGGTATGACCGGTACGGCCGAAACCGAAGCAGGCGAATTCTGGGACATCTACAAGCTGGATGTAGTGGTAATTCCTACCAACCGCCCCATTGCAAGAAAGGACATGAACGACCGCGTGTACAAGACCAAACGCGAAAAATACAAAGCCGTCATCGAAGAAATAGAAGCCATGGTTCAGGCCGGACGCCCCGTTCTGGTGGGTACTACTTCCGTTGAAATATCAGAAATGCTGAGCAAGATGCTGACCATGCGCAAGATACCCCACAACGTGCTCAACGCCAAGCTTCACCAGAAGGAAGCAGAAATCGTGGCACAGGCCGGACAAAGCAGCACCGTGACCATAGCCACCAACATGGCCGGTCGTGGTACCGATATCAAGCTGAGCCCCGAAGTGAAAGCTGCCGGCGGTTTGGCCATCATCGGTACGGAACGTCACGAGTCACGCCGCGTTGACCGCCAGCTGCGTGGTCGTGCCGGACGTCAGGGTGACCCGGGTTCATCCGTATTCTTCGTTTCACTGGAAGACGACCTCATGCGCCTCTTCTCTTCCGACCGCATTGCCAGCGTCATGGACAAGCTGGGCTTCAAGGAAGGTGAAATGATTGAGCACAGCATGATATCCAAGTCTATCGAACGCGCCCAAAAGAAGGTGGAAGAAAACAACTTCGGTATACGTAAACGCCTGTTGGAATACGACGACGTGATGAACAAGCAACGTTCCGTAGTCTACACCAAGCGTCGCCACGCGCTGATGGGTGAACGCATCGGCATGGACATCGTCAACATGATATGGGACCGCAGCGCCAATGCCGTTGAAGCTCCCGATTATGAGAACTGCAAGATGGACATCCTTCAGACCCTGGCCATGGAAGTGCCTTTCAGCGAAGAGGAATTCAAGAACGAGAAGAAGGAAGCACTGGCCGAGAAGACCTTCAACAAGGCCATGGAGCTGTTCAAGCGCAAGACTGACCGCATGGCTCAGATTGCCTACCCCGTCATCAAACAGGTGTACGAGAATCAGGGACACATGTACGAAAACATCCTGATACCCATCACCGACGGCAAACGCATGTACAACATCTCTTGCAACCTCAAGGCCGCTTACGAAAGTGAGTGCAAGGAGGTAGTGAAGTCGTTTGAGAAAGCCATCCTGTTGCACGTCATCGATGAAGCCTGGAAAGAGAACCTGCGCGAACTGGACGAGCTGAAGCACTCCGTACAAAATGCCAGCTACGAACAGAAAGACCCGCTGCTCATCTACAAGTTGGAATCAGTGAACCTCTTCGACGCTATGGTGAACAAGATAAACAACCAGACCATAGCCATCCTGATGAGAGGCCAGATTCCTGTGGCCGAGCCGCAGGAAGTACGCCAGGCCGCTCCCGAGCAACATCAGGACATGAGCAAGTACAAAGAGCAGAAACAGGACCTCAGCGACCCCAACCAACAGGCAGCTGCCCAGCATGATACACGCGAGCAGCCCAAGCGCGAACCCATCCGCGCAGAAAAGACAGTAGGGCGCAACGATCCCTGCCCTTGCGGTAGTGGTAAGAAATACAAGAACTGCCACGGCAAGAACCTGTAACCCCATGAGCTTCACTTCCCCTACGGGCAAGTAAAGCCAACCAAGCACAGAAGCACCCGGACGAGGAAATCGCTCCGGGTGCTTCTTTTTCAACTCATACCCACGTTGGCCTCGCAACGTCAATCCACGTCAGCCTAACCGCGAACCCCTTCGCGAGCCTAACCGCGAACCCCTTCGCGAGCCTAACCGCGAACCCCCTCGCGAGCCTAATCGCGAACCCCCTCGCGAACCTATCAGTACAATATCAGGCAACAAAAGCTGGAAAGTCCTCAAAAAAACAAGCTAGCCATCATCCATATCCACATAAAAAACGTATTTTTGCCAACAAATGAAACAATAAATATATGACCAAACCTGTACTTTATATCCTAACCCTTAGCAGTTTGCTGCTGGTTGCTAGCTGTCAAAGCGTGGAACAGCTATCCATAGACTACCTGTTGCCGGCCGACGTCAGCTTTCCGCAACAATTGAAAAAAGTGGCCATCGTGAATAACGTCCCAGCCGATGATAGCGAGCCGTCTGTAACCAAAACAGAAACAGAAAGCGAGTACATAGAAACAGCCACTTTCAGCGGTAATCCTGCCATTACAGCCGAAGCACTGGCCCAAGCCTTGGCCGAAGGCAACTATTTTGACGAGGTGGTGATTTGCGACTCGGCTCTGCAAGCAACCGGAAGTACAGCCAAACAGATGCTGGAAACGGAAGAGGCCAACCAATTGATAAACGACTTGCAAGTGGATTTCCTGATTGCACTGGAAGACATCAAGATTAGGACCCGCCGAAAAATCAGTTATGTACCAGGTTGGAACGTATACCATGGCACAGTCGACGCCAAAGTCTATCCCTCTATCAGTGTTTATCTGCCTAACCGAAAAGGCCCAATGGTCAGTATCAACAACAACGACAGCATCTTTTGGGAGGAATTCGACAACAGCGGCCAACGTGTAATGGCAAGGCTCATCTCGCAGGAAGAGGTCATTCGGCAAGCTTCTGACTTCGGAGGCTCTATTCCCGTCAAGCACCTGCTACCCCACTGGAAGACTGCGACGCGCTACCTGTTCACCGGTGGCTCGGTCAACATGCGCGATGCAGCCATCTATGCCAAGGAAAGCAACTGGCCGGAAGCCATCAAACTCTGGGAACAAGCCTACGACAGCAAAAAAGGGAAGCAAAAGATGTATGCAGCCTGCAACATCGCACTTGGCTACGAAATGCAAGACAGTATAGCCACGGCTACCGAATGGGCCAAGAAAGCACAGGAGCAAGCCCGAAAGATAGACAAGATAGACCAGCAGAACAGTCAATCCGTCACTCCGGCTTCCGTTCCCAATTTTGTCTTTACCAGTCTTTATGTAGAAGAGCTTCAAGACCGAAAAAACAGCCAGATGAAGCTAAGCGTACAGATGCAACGCCTGGGCGATGATTTTTAATGGAAAGATATTATATCCTTATTCGTTTTTTTTATACCTTTGAACAATCATTAAGAAAATAGGAACAATATGAAACTGAGTCAATCGTCCGTAACGCTTCTTGAAGATACCATTAAAAAGGCTGTCAGCAAATATACAACAGGTGAAGAACAGACCTATGTGACTGATATACATCTGCAACCCGACCAGAATTCGGGTGAACTGTCCATTTTTGACGATGAAGACCAAGAGCTGGCCTGCAGCACCATAGAAGAATGGACTGCCTATGAGGGCGATGATTTCTATAAAAATACGGAATCTTTGCTCAGCTCTTTGCTGAATCAGATGAACAATGAAGGATGTTTTGACAAACTGAACATCTTGAAACCATACTCCTTCGTACTGGTCGACGAAGACAAAGAAACCATAGCAGAACTACTGCTGATGGATGATGACACCCTGCTCGTCAACGATGAACTACTGAAAGGATTGGACGAGGAACTGGATACCTTCCTGAAAGACCTGCTGGAGAAATAAGTATACATTGGCATGCCATACAAGCCCCTACTCTTATATCTGCGGCAAGCATGCCATATACATTTCGGGCAGCTTTTCACACCTCTATCTATCTCCTAGAACCGGTGATAGCGACTGCCACATCCACTTCTTTTAGCCTAAAGTAATGAATTCTAAAAAATGTTTCGTATTTTTGCCACCAAATATAGAGTTAAGAAAACGAAATGAACGTATTAGAACTAAGTGAACAGGAAATCATTCGGCGCAACAGCATGAATGAACTTCGCGCGATGGGTATTGAACCCTATCCCGCAGCAGAGTATGTAACCAATGCTTTCTCTACCGATATAAAAGCTGAATTCAAAGACGAAGATGAACCACGCCAGGTATCGGTGGCCGGACGTATGATGAGCCGCCGCGTTATGGGAAAAGCTTCCTTTATCGAACTGCAAGATGCCAAAGGACGCATTCAAGTATACATCACACGCGACGACATCTGCCCGGATGAAAACAAAGACCTCTATAATACTGTCTTCAAACGTTTACTCGACTTAGGCGATTTTATCGGAATCGAAGGCTTCGTATTCCGTACACAAATGGGCGAAATCAGTATCCATGCAAAGAAACTGACCGTATTGGCCAAAAGCATTAAACCTCTGCCCATAGTCAAATACAAAGACGGTGTAGCTTACGACTCTTTTGAAGATCCTGAACTGCGCTATCGCCAACGCTACGTTGACCTGGTAGTAAATGATGGTGTGAAAGACACCTTCCTGAAACGTTCTCTTATCATAAAAACCATGCGTGCCGTGCTCGACGAAGCCGGTTATACAGAAGTAGAGACTCCTATTCTGCAATCCATCCCCGGAGGCGCCAGCGCACGTCCTTTCATTACACACCACAACTCACTCGATATTGACCTCTATCTGCGTATCGCCACCGAGTTATACTTGAAGCGTCTGATTGTAGGAGGCTTTGAAGGAGTGTATGAAATAGGAAAGAACTTCCGCAATGAAGGAATGGACCGTACGCACAACCCGGAATTTACATGTATGGAGCTCTACGTCCAATACAAAGACTACAATTGGATGATGAGTTTCGTAGAAAAGATGCTTGAACGTATCTGCATTGCGGTTAACGGTTGCACAGAGAGTGTTATTGACGGCAAGACCATTAGCTTTAAAGCTCCATACCGACGTTTGCCTATTCTGGAAGCCATCAAAGAAAAGACCGGATATGATTTGGAAGGCAAGAACGAAGATGAAATTCGCCAAATCTGTAAGGAGCTGAAGATGGAAATTGACGATACAATGGGCAAGGGTAAACTGATAGATGAAATCTTCGGTGAATTCTGCGAAGGTACCTTCATACAGCCAACCTTCATTACCGACTATCCTATCGAAATGTCTCCGTTGACCAAGAAGCACCGCAGCAAAGCGGGACTGACCGAACGTTTCGAATTGATGGTAAATGGCAAGGAATTGTGTAATGCTTACTCAGAGCTGAACGACCCCATCGACCAGGAAGAACGTTTCAAAGAACAGATGAGACTAGCCGATAAGGGAGACGATGAAGCCATGATTATCGACCAGGATTTCCTGCGTGCTCTGCAATACGGTATGCCTCCTACTTCGGGTGTAGGTATCGGAATAGACCGCCTTGTCATGCTGATGACAGGCAAGTCATTTATCCAGGAAGTACTTCTTTTCCCGCAAATGCGTCCTGAGAAAGTAGCTCCTAAGGATGCTCCCGCCAAATTCACAGCACTTGGCATCCCCGAAGAATGGGTTGCAGTCATTCAAAAAGCCGGCTACAACCTGGTAAGCGATATGAAAACTGTAAATCCGCAGAAACTGCACATGGATATCTGCGGCATCAATAAGAAATATAAATTGGAATTATCCAATCCGAGCGTCAATGACGTAACCGAATGGATTAACGCCATTAAGGATTAAAAATAAAAATGGATAATGCAGGCAGGGCCATAAACAACGCCTTGCTTGCATTCTCCATTTTTCATTATTAATTGTTTTATGAAACTACCCGGAAAGATAGCCATCATGGGCGGAGGAAGCTGGGCCACAGCTATAGCCAAAATGGTGTTGGCACAAGCCGAGACAATTAATTGGTATATGCGGCGCGATGATCGTATTGCCGATTTCAAACGTCTTGGGCATAATCCTGCCTATCTGACAGGCGTCAAATTTGATATCAAACGTATCAATTTCAGTTCCAACATCAATGATGTAGTAAAGGAATCTGATACGCTTATTTTCGTGACGCCCTCTCCCTATCTGAAATCTCATCTCAAGAAACTTAAAACAAAAATAAAGGACAAGTTCATTATCACGGCCATCAAAGGTATTGTTCCCGATGACAATTTGATTGTCTCTGAATATTTTACCAAAGAATATGGCGTACCAGCTGAAAACATTGCCGTACTGGCTGGACCTTGCCATGCCGAAGAAGTAGCTTTGGAACGTTTGTCATATCTTACCGTGGCTTGCCCTGACATAGACAAGGCTAGTATTGTAGCCCGTCATTTGGCTAATTCATTCATCAAAACCTCTGTCAGCAATGATGTTGCCGGCATTGAATACAGTTCCGTTTTAAAGAATGTATATGCCATTGCAGCAGGTATCTGCAGCGGCCTGAAGTATGGAGACAATTTCCAGGCGGTGCTGATGTCAAATGCCATTCAGGAAATGAACCGTTTCCTACAAACCGTGCATCCTCTTAACCGAAATGTCAGTGAGTCTGTTTATTTAGGCGACTTACTAGTGACAGGATATTCCAACTTCAGTCGTAACCGTACATTCGGCACCATGATAGGTAAGGGTTATTCTGTAAAGAGTGCACAAATAGAAATGGAAATGATAGCCGAAGGCTATTACGGAACTAAATGTATCAAAGAAATAAATAAACATTACCACGTTAATATGCCTATCGTTGATGCCGTTTACAATATCTTGTATGAACGCATCTCACCTACCATCGAAATCAAGCTTTTAACAGATTCGTTCAGGTAGAACAAGCAGTAACAGACATAAGACAAGAAAGCTCAACCTTAACAAACAAAGAGAACAAGCAACTTAAAAAAATCATAATTATGATCAATCTGAACATTGAAAAGACATTTGGATTCATTTCCAAAGAAAAAGTACTGGGCTATGAAGCCCTGGTTAAAGAAGCTCAAGAAGCATTGGAAAACGGAACCTGTAAAGGCAATGATTTCTTGGGTTGGTTGCATTTACCTTCTTCCATCACTCCCGAACACTTGGCTGACTTAAAGGCTACAGCAGAAGTATTGCGTGAAAACTGCGAAGTAGTAGTAGTAGCAGGTATCGGAGGCAGTTACTTGGGTGCCCGTGCCGTTATCGAAGCTCTGTCAAACAGCTTCAGCTGGCTGGAAGAGAAAAAAAATTCACCTATTATCCTTTTTGCCGGACACAATATCAGCGAAGACTATCTTTATGAATTGACTGAATATCTGAAGGATAAGAAATTCGGCGTAATCAACATTTCTAAATCAGGAACAACAACAGAAACAGCTTTGGCTTTCCGCCTGCTGAAAAAACAATGCGAAGACCAGCGTGGCAAGGAAATGGCACGGAAAGTTATCGTAGCCGTAACGGACGCCAAGAAAGGTGCAGCCCGTACAACAGCAGATAAAGAAGGCTACAAATCATTCATTATCCCCGACAATGTAGGTGGACGTTTCTCTGTTCTGACTCCTGTAGGCTTATTGCCAATCGCTGTTGCCGGCTATGATATTGAAAAGCTGGTGGCTGGTGCTGCACAAATGGAAGTAGCTTGTGGTAAAGATGTACCTTTCACAGAAAACCCTGCAGCTTTATACGCAGCTACCCGTAACGAACTCTATAAAAATGGCAAGAAAATCGAGATTCTTGTCAACTTCTGCCCCAAACTGCACTATGTAAATGAATGGTGGAAGCAACTCTACGGAGAATCTGAAGGAAAAGAGCTTAAAGGTATCTTCCCTGCAGCCGTTGATTTCTCTACCGACCTTCACTCTATGGGACAATGGATCCAAGAAGGTGAACGTACAATCTACGAAACTGTCATCTCGGTAGACAAAACAAACTATAAACTCGAAGTTCCTTTCGATGAAGAAAACCTTGACGGACTGAATTTCTTGGCTGGTAAACGCGTGGATGAAGTAAATAAGATGGCCGAACTGGGAACACAGTTGGCCCACGTAGACGGTGGTGTACCCAACATGCGTATTGTTATTCCCGCCCTCAACGAAGAAAGCCTCGGCAGCCTGCTCTATTTCTTTGAGAAGGCCTGCGGTATCAGCGGCTACCTTCTTGGTGTGAATACATTCAATCAACCGGGAGTAGAAGCTTATAAGAAAAACATGTTCGCTCTGCTCAACAAGCCTGGTTACGAAAAAGAATCTGAAGCTATCAAAGCCAGACTGTAATCCTGAAGTCCTAAAAGGGAACAGGAAACGATAAGAGCTGTGCCAGAAGGAAGTGATTAAAAGCAATGAATGCTTTAGCTATTTCACTTCATTTCTGGCACAGCTTTCATTTATATAGTACAACTTCTGCATACATTGGTTATTCGCCGGATATATACAAGCTATGCAGCCTTATCAATACCACCTCAGAAGGAGCGCCCAAACGGACATTAATCCGAGAAGTACCGATACCATTTGTAACAATAACCGGAATACGGTCCGAATTATAGCATAAGCCAGTCAAGAAACGTCGGCCATAACGAGAAGGTACTACAGGAGCATAGCCAAAGACTTTCACTTGACCACCATGGGTATGCCCGGCCAATACCAAATCCGCATGCGTTATCGGCACATCTTCAGCATAATCTGGCGTATGCGTCAGCAAAATAACAAAGTCTTCATCAGACAGGCCACAAGAGGGAGACACGCCATTCTTTCTTAAATCAAACGGGTTGCGCACTCCCGCCAACAGTATTTTTTCCTCACCGTGATACAAAGTATCGACCTTATGCTCCAACACATCAATACCAGCATCATTTAAGACGCTGAGTGCCTCTTCATAGCACCGTTCATAATCATTGTTGCCTAACACAGCATACGTGCCCAACAGAGGCCGCAAATGCGATAATGAGTCCACCAATGGCTTCATATCACTGCACGATTCATAAAAATCACCACCCAGCAGCAATACATCAGGCTTCAGCTCATGCAGCAAACGCATTAGATTTTTCAATCCGCGTTCCTTCAACAAACTCCGATAATGAAGGTCAGAAATAAACGCCAGCTTACAACCCTCAAAAGAAGAAGGAATATCAGGATGAGCAATATCATAAACAGTAAGGCGTCTGACACCTTTGTATCCCACAGGCAAACGCTTTATCGTACGCCATATTTTAATACTATTATCTCCAGCACCTCCAGAAGCAGTTGTAAGCAACTGTTTGCGCGAAGCACACGAAGTGAGAAACAGCAGTATAAACAAACAGATACAAGATACCTTCTGACACATATAGTTTTAATCTGACTTCTTTTAATAATACTTCGTTAAATTAATAGCTAATCCGTTGATAACAAATAAGTTAATTAATAAAGTTTAGCAGAATAAAA
>USEY01000015.1 GCA_900553815.1 uncultured Bacteroides sp. | reverse complement strand
ATTAAAAATTAATCGTTTAACTACAGTGATGTGATTTTTATCGCACCACTAATATAGTGGGATAATGATTTTTGACTATCTTACTGATATTCCGCTATTCCCGTTTTATAGTGCCTAAACTCTTTTGCTGTGCTTTCAAATTGCTACATATTGCTCGGAGACAGTGGCCTGTGGCAGTGCATTTGTAGTACGATAAATTGGAATTGTAGAATAGTTTCTATAAATTTGCATATTAATAGTCAATTATTCAAATTACTGAGTTATGGATTTTACTGCACTCTGCAATCAGATTTTCAACCAGTCCATCTTGGATTACCATCGGGAAAATGATGTGGACACCCCTGTTCAAAACCCTTATCCGCTGAAGAGCATCGAGTATTACCTTTATCTGAAGAACTGGATAGACACTGTACAGTGGCATCTGGAAGATATTATTCGCGACCCAAACATCAATCCTGTGGAAGCTCTGGCCATCAAACGCCGTATCGACAAGTCCAACCAAGACCGTACGGACCTTGTAGAGTTGATAGACAGCTATTTCCTCGATAAATATAAGGATGTGCAGACGCAGCCCGGTGCTACCATCAACACCGAAAGCCCGGCTTGGGCAGTAGACCGCCTGTCTATCCTTGCACTTAAGATATATCACATGCGCCAGGAAGTGGAGCGCACCGATTGCGATGCCGAGCATAAGGCCCGTTGCGAAGCCAAGCTTCGCGTGCTGCTGGAGCAGCAGGTCGACCTCTCTACTGCTATCGACCAGCTGATGGCCGACATTGAAGCCGGACGCAAGTACATGAAGGTGTACAAACAAATGAAGATGTACAACGACCCGGCACTGAATCCGGTGCTTTACGGAAAGAAATGAAGCTGCTCGTCATCCGGTTGTCAGCCTTTGGCGATGTAGCTATGACGGTGCCTGTCATCGACTCTCTGGCGCGTCAGTATCCGCAACTGGATATTACCGTGCTCAGTCGTCCTTTCATGGCACCGCTCTTCTCGCTCATGCCGGCCAATGTCCATTTTCAGGGCATTGACCTGGCTCAGAACGACGGTCCTTCGGGCTTGCTGGCATTGTTCAGGCAGTTGCGCGGCGAAGGCTTCAATCTGGTGGCCGACCTCCACGACGTACTCCGCTCCAAGGTGTTGCGTACCCTGTTCTTCCTTTCGGGCGTGAAGACTGCTCATATCGACAAAGGCCGCCGTGGCAAGAAAGCTTTGGTGCGCCAGCATGGCAAAGAGCTTGTCGAGCAACCTACGTCGTTCAGCCGTTATGCCGCCGTATTTGCCCGTCTGGGCTATCCGGTAAAGCCGGCTTTCCATTCCATTTACGGCCAGGGCAAGGGCGATGCTTCGTTGTTTGCCTCGGTAGCTGTACCTGCTTGTGGCGAACAGTGGATTGGAGTGGCTCCCTTCGCCGCCCATCGGGGCAAGATTTTGCCGCAAGCTACGGTGGAGGAACTGCTACGCCGCCTGACGGCTGATAATCGTCATCGTGTCTTCCTCTTCGGAGGTGGAGGTCAGGAGCGTGCTGCTATGGAGCAATGGGCCGCAGCCTATCCACGTGTGGTTTCCCTTTCGGGCAAGCTGAAGCTCGACGGTGAGTTGGCATTGATAAGCCATTTGAATGTGATGGTATCCATGGATTCGGCCAACATGCACTTGGCATCTCTGGTGGGCGTACCCGTTGTTTCCGTATGGGGTGCTACGCATCCGTTCGCGGGTTTCATGGGCTGGGGGCAAAGCATGGACAATACCGTCCAGCTCGATTTGCCGTGCCGTCCTTGCTCCATATTCGGCAACAAACCCTGCCTGCGTGGCGACTATGCCTGTCTGGAGGGGCTGAAGGCAGAAATGATAATGAATAAGATTAACTTAATATTGGGCGTATGAAGGTAGTGGTTCATCCGAAATACCAGTGGGCTTCCGACTTCATAGCCAGCTTGCCGTGCCGTTTCTCCCAAGAGGGCGAAATGCTCTACCAAGGCCGTAACCTGGTGAAACGTTTTGAGTGGCAAGGACATACTTTCATCGTCAAGCGCTATAAGCGTCCAAAACTTATCCAACGCCTGGCCTATACATTTTGGCGCAAGAGCAAGGCTGAACGTGCCTATCTCTTTGCAGACAAGCTGCTCTCGCTGGGCATAGATACGCCCGAAGGCATAGCCTACATGGAAGAGAAGGAAGGCGGACTGTTTGCTACGGGCTATTTTGTGTCTGCCTGCTGCACAGACCGTCCTGTCTATCCCGAACTGGTGCCGGTAGCCGATTTTGATAAGCAACTGGCTTCCTCCCTGGCCGCCTTCTTTGCCGAGCTTCATGGCAAGGGCATTCTGCATGGCGACCTCAATCTGAATAACATTCTCTATCGGCTCAATCCCGACGGAACGTACCACTTTTCTGTCATCGACACCAACCGCTCTGTATTCAAGGAGTCGCTGACGCCCTCCGAATGCTATGATAACCTGAAACGTGTGGCCCACCGTCGCGACCTGCTTCACTTCATTGTGGCCGAATATGCCCGTGTGCGTTCGTGGAATGTAGAGGCTACCGTAGCGGCTGTAGAGAAATCGCTCACCCGCTTTGAGCGGAAAAGGAGGCTAAGGGGATATTTGAAATAAGATATTAGAGTATAATAATAAGGAAAGAATAATGAACTGCTATTTGTCGCGCAACTACAAGGGTACGGCTTCGGCCGGCAATAAGGCAAAGACCGATATAGAGCGCATCATGTCTGAGGCCGGATTTAAGAATGTAGGCCTTAAGCAAACTGTCTACACCAATCCCGTATTGGCTTTTCTTTCTACCTTGGCAGGAGTGCTCAGGGCTCCGTTTGGCCTGCACGCCTCCGATTGCCTGGTCTTGCAATATCCGCTGAAGAAGTATTTCAGCTTTGTATGCAACCTGGCCCACTTGCGAGGTGCCAAGGTCATTGTGATTATTCACGACCTGGGTTCATTCCGACGCAAAAAACTGACGGTAGCGCAGGAGATAGCACGCCTGAACCATGCCGACTATATCATAGCCCACAATGAGTCCATGCTCAACTTTCTCCGCACCAACGGTTGCAAGGCTCAGCTTGGTACATTGGGCATTTTCGACTATCTGTCCGATAATCCGGTGCCAGCTCCCGTGGCAGCCCGGAAGCCTTTCAGGGTACTCTATGCCGGAGCCTTGAACTATCGCAAGAACCGCTTCCTCTACGAGATGGGGCGTTGTGTGCATTCCTACACCTTTACTCTCTATGGCAATGGCTTTGAGGTGGACAAGGCACAGGGACGCGAACATATCCACTACAAAGGCTTCATGCCTTCCGATGAACTGATTAAGCATGCTGAGGGCGACTTCGGTCTGGTTTGGGACGGAACATCGGTTGATACCTGCGAGGGAAACTTCGGCGAATACCTACGTTACAATAATCCTCATAAGACTTCTCTCTACCTGCGTGCCGGTCTGCCGGTCATCATCTGGAAGGAAGCGGCACTCGCTCCTTTCATTGCCAGCCAAGGTGTAGGAGTCTGCGTCAGCTCTTTGGACGAAATAGAAGAAGTATTGGCCCGTATGGACGAGGAAACTTACCTTCGGATGCGGCAGAAGGCCTGTGAAGTAGGCAGAAGGCTTGCTGAAGGATATTATGTGCGTCAGGCATTAAGTACGGTCGTGGGTTGCTTAAAAAAGTAAGGCCTGATAATATATACGACTATGGAAACAAAACAATACGATTACCTCATTGTCGGCGCAGGACTATTCGGCGCCACTTTTGCCCATGAAGCCCGACTGGCCGGAAAGCGCTGTCTGGTAGTAGACAAGCGTCCTTGCGTGGGTGGCAATGTTTATTGTGAGGATGTAGACGGTATACATGTGCACAAGTACGGCGCACACATCTTCCACACAGCCAACAAGGAAGTCTGGCAGTATGTCAACCGGCTGGTGGAGTTCAACCGCTACACCAACTCGCCCGTAGCCAATTATGGCGGCCGGCTCTACAACCTGCCTTTCAATATGAATACCTTCTACCAACTGTGGGGCGTAAAGACCCCCGCCGAGGCCAAGGCTAAGATAGAAGAGCAACGGAGTCAGTATGCCGCTCTGGCCGAGCCTGCCAATCTGGAAGAACAGGCTCTGAAGCTTTGCGGACGCGACATCTACGAGAAACTCATCAAAGGCTATACCGAAAAACAATGGGGGCGTGCCGCCACCGAGCTGCCTGCTTTCATCATCAAGCGCATTCCCCTGCGCTTTACTTTCGACAACAATTACTTCAACGACCCCTATCAAGGCATCCCCATAGGCGGATACAACCGGCTTATCGAAGCTTTACTCGAAGGTGTGGAAGTGCGCACGGGTATCAACTTCCTCCAACATCGTGCCGAGCTTCAGCCCCTGGCCCGACGCATCCTCTACACCGGTTGCATCGACGAATATTTCGATTACCGTTGCGGCCATCTGGAGTATCGCAGCCTGCGTTTTGAACACAAGCGGCTGGACGATACCGATAACTTCCAGGGCAATGCCGTGGTAAACTACTGTGAGCGTGCCGTGCCCTACACCCGTGTCATCGAACACAAACATTTTGAGTATGGCACCCAGCCTTTCACGGTCATTACCTACGAATATCCCGACTCTTTTGCTCCCGGCAAGGAGCCTTACTATCCGGTGAACGACGAACGTAACAGCCGCATCTTCCGCCAGTATCAGGAACTGGCCTCCCGTGAACCCGATGTGCTTTTCGGCGGACGGTTGGGACAGTACACTTACGCCGACATGGATGATACTGTGGAGGCGGCACTGAAATTATGGAGGGAGGAGATGGCATGAAACTTGTCAGCGCTATTATTACGACTCATAATCGCTTGGAGTTGCTGAAACGCGCTATTGAGAGTGTTCGAACGCAGACTTATTCCAATATGGAGTGTATTGTGGTGGATGACGCTTCAACTGATGGTACCTATGAATATTGTCAGGGTCAGCCCGTGCGCTATTTGTATATTCCGCCTGAAGAGAGTAAGGGAGGGAATTATGCCCGTAATCGGGGTATCGAAATGGCTCAGGGAGAGTATGTCGCTTTTTTGGACGATGATGATTGCTGGTTGCCTGAGAAAACGACAAAGCAGGTCCGGTTGTTGGAAGAAAAACGTTGTGGTCTGGTATATTGTGACCTGACTGTAGAGAATGTTTCAGATAAAGGTATACAATATAGAGATGTATATCTGGGAGATTACCTGTGTGGCGACATGAGCCGGCGCATTCTTATGCTCATAAATTGCTGTACTACCAGCCTCATGCTGGTACGTAAGGATATATTGTTGCAGATAGGTATGTTTGACGAACATGTGCGCTATTGGCAAGACTATGAACTGACAGTCAGAGCGGCTCAAGTCACTCCTTTTTATTTGGTGACAGAACCTCTCTGTGTCTATCGTCGTGACGCCCGTGACAATCAACGGCTGACTAACCGTTTGGATGGTTGGGAAGATAACCTGAATTATCTGTATCAGAAACATCGGAAGCTATACGACAGCCTTCGTTTTACGGAACAGATGTGGCGAAAGCGAATCTGGCTGAGAGATTCTTCCAAACGATATAAAAAGGCCGGCTTAAAAGGAAAATATCTACACTGCCGTTGGCGCTTTTTATTGCTCAGTTTGTTGTTTGTACCGGCCAAACTGTCTGCTGGCTTCAGGCGGTTGCTTTACTCACAGGATTTGATTGATTGCATGAGGGTGAGGTAGCTCTCCTTCTTATTCAGGTAATGCCTTTATCAGTTTCATCATTCGGTCTTTGTTGTAAAGCGTAGACAGTATTTCCCTATTTCTCTGATGTTGTGCTTCATCGAGAGGGATATCAATATCTTGTTGAGTCATCTTGTTGAGGTCAAAAACCGTCAGTCCGTGTCCTTGTGCCCATTCATAGACTGGAGTTCCTGCCGGTAAGAAGACTTTGGCGCCTAAATACAGGTAGACAATAATGTTGCCGATAGCTTCTTGCCTCAGGTTGGCAAACAGGGCGACATTGATGCTGGTTTGTAATTTGTTGTATTCGGACAACGGCATGAATTCGCGCAAGGGAACAAAATGCTCTCCCAAGAGTTTTTTACCGGTGCTGATTACCGCTTCTACATACTTCTTCTTCACGCCATAGCTTAATGGTACTATTACCTGACGCGTCCCTATGTTTAGTTTTGACAGACGTTGCAGTATGTATTCGTGGTTGTTGGTGACAGAGGCTGAATGACCGATAGCAATGTTTGTTCCCGTGGTTTTGGACTGCATCAGTTCGTTACCCAGTACTACATCCAGCGGGTAATAGAAGAAGTCTTTCCAAGGCTTATCTTTTAACTCTGGATAATAGCGTATGAGATAATCGTAGTCGTTTTCCGTGGTATCAGTCACAATGTAATCTACTTTCTCACGAATGAAACGTGCCACTTTTCGTGCCACTGTCTGTTGTCTCCATTTCCTAAAAGGAAGTTCCAATGCTTTTAATCCGCTGTGTTTCTGCTTGTAATACGAGGAAGTCTCTTTGTCTATCATGTGGAAGCCTTTAGGCGCCAGCAGCTGGTTATACAAGTCCAACCCCCATATTATCCAGTAGACGGTGATATTTGCCAAATTCAGCTGGTTGACAATCTCCATCTTTCGGTTGTTTAACCAATGAATGTAGACCTCTGAAATTTGAAACTCTTTTTGTCGCTGTTTGAATTCCGTTCGAGAGAGTACTCGTTCTTGTTTCTTTACTATCCGGAAGTTTTTTGTTCGGTTGGTTACCACAAACAAGTTTTCGCCGGGGAAGGCTTCCTCGAACATATCAATCGTGCGGTTGATGATTTTCTCATCATTTACCAGGTGTAGTTTCATGGGCGCGAATGGTAAAAGGTACGGATGGTATGGCAAATATAATCTACTTCCTCAGTTGTCAGTTCATAGAACAAGGGAAGCCTTAACAAGCAGTCGGTATATCGGTCGGCTTGCGGTAAGCTGGCTTTATCCCAGTTGCGCTGCACGGCATAAGGACTTTTGTGTAAACTCAGATAGTGGAATACGGCATGGATATTGTTTTCTTTCAGGTAGGCAATGAGTGCCGTACGCTCTTCCAGCGAAGAACAAACTATATAGAAAGCATGGGCATTATTGGTGGCATACGCAGGAATAAAGGGCAGTAGCAGGCCTTTTATGTCCTTCAGGCCGTTGTTGTAGCGTTCCCATAATGCTTTCCGCTTCTGCTGAATCTGCTCTATTTCTTCTATTTGTGCCCACAGAAAAGCTGCTACATATTCAGCCGGTAAGAAAGAAGACCCTGTGTCAACCCAGCCATATTTATTGACTTCTCCCCGGAAGAACTCGGCGCGATTGGTGCCCTTCTCCCACAAAACTTCAGCACGTTTCACCAGCTTTTCGTCGTTGATGACCAGCAATCCGCCTTCGCCGCACTGTATGTTTTTGGTTTCGTGAAACGAGAAGGCTGCCAAGTGTCCCAACGTTCCCAGTGGACGCCCTTTGTAGAAACTGTCTATAGCCTGGGCTGCGTCTTCTATAACCCACAGATTGTGTCGGTTAGCCACCTCCAGAATTGCATCCATGTCGCATGCCACGCCTGCATAATGTATCGGTACAATGGCTTTGGTGCGTGGGGTGATTAATGCCTCCAGCTGTTGTGTATCTATATCAGGATGTGTAGTACTACTATCAGCGAAAACAATGGTAGCCCCTTGTCTTGCAAAAGCTAATGCGGTAGAAACAAAAGTATAGGAAGGTACGATGACTTCATCTCCCGGTTCAATGCCGGCCAGCATGGCGCACATCTCCAGCGCATCTGTACACGAGGTGGTCAACAGACATTTCCGTGCACCCAGTTTTTTTTCAAAGAAGTCTTCGCATAAGTGCGTAAACTTGCCGTTGCCGCAAGTCTTTCCAAGTTGTAATGACTGGGATATGTAATCAGACTCCTTCCCGGTCAGCCAAGGCTTGTTAAAGGGAATAGTTTCCATAATGATAGTAATTTCTCTAAATAGCGTTTCTAATGAAAGGCAAAAGTAGACAAAAAACATTAGATAAGGGCAGAATTACTATATTTTTAACTTCTTATCTAATTGAAAAAATGGAATTAATAATTCTTTACCTATTCTAGTGGAGCTAAGGGGGATTTTTTTTGAACATAGCTACACAGTGTGTAATATGCTTTTTCAATCATTTGTATAATAAATGTACTTATTAGAATTTGTAACTTAAGTTAGAAAAGAGCTTGACTTTTTTTGATGTTTTTTTATTGATATACTGTTCTTTAAAGTGCAGTTTTTATTTGTTTTATGACATTTTTGGTGTGCAGTATTGTTCCTTTTTCAAGAAGATGGTATGGGGAATCATAGAATATACTGTCAGAATAGCACATTTTGTTAGGAGGACAAGTGAAGCCAATGCCCAATGCTGAAAGTTTATGCGTCAGTAAGTCTATGGTTACACTGTTTAACTTGAAAGAACTACGACAATAGGGCGGTGGTAGTATTATAACTCGTATGCCTTTCTGTTCGATTCTTTCTATTCTCTTTTTTATAACATTGGGAATTTGTGTTCGTATATCCATACTGAAATATTTGTTTGTCCAATCCCTTGGTGGTAGGTTGTAGTGGCCAGTGTAGTCTCCATATTCGTTATATTTAGTGCGTATTTCCATCCTTTCTGATATATTTTCCACTTTCATACCATTGCGCTTGATTCGTTCTCTAATAAGTCGGTACACAGACAAAAAATTATGGGTATCAATGATGTGTCGGAATGCTTTCCGCCATTCTTTCTTGACAAGATACATGTCGGTTAATCCTTCGTCGCCATAGTAAGTGCTTTCGTCAATGTAGTGTTGGTATTCGGCCGACACGAGCAAAATATCTCCTTGTTTTAGATATTTTTCTACTTGATTGAACATAAAGTCTAATCCTAATCCTATGTGTATACCCATATTGACAGTTGCCATTCCTAATGAGTCTTGCAACATTTTACTATTGAAGCTGAATCGTGTGTTTGAACCTCCAATGATGACAAGTTTAGGCTGGTCTCCCAAATCCTGTAGTCTCTGCTCTTTGTCAAGGGCTGATGCATAGTTTACGTAAGTGAGGTCTTCATGGCTAGCTAGGTAGATTAATGTGCCTGCTGCAATTAGGTTGATTGCAATAATTGGTATAAGTGCAAGGAATAGATGGTTCAGAAAATGTTTCATGTTTATATATGTTGCGTAATGCTAAAATTGAAAATAAATAAATTCGGATGATTTTCCCATGGTTAACTCAATAAACAGGATGAGGCAGGTATAAATGAATATCCTAAGTGAGCGTTTCTTAATTCCTTGTAATTGTAGTCCATGTTCTTTATCGCGTTGTATCCATTCAGTTATCCATAGCATAGCCATGAATAAGAATACTTCAGTTGTATGTTTGGGTAAATCAAGGTTAAAGGACTGGGGGTAGAACATGTGTTCTATATATTCGATAGCTTGTGTCATGTTTTCTGCTCTGAATAGTACCCATCCTATGACAACCAGCAGAAAAGTGCAGCCTATTTGTATGGCTTCTTTGGCTGAGGGTAGTAAGTGCCCTTGAGCAACGATATCGCAATGTTTGCGGTTGGTTGCAGTTAGTAATAGAGGTAGAAAAAGCAAAGCATGAAAAAATCCCCAGCAAATGAATGTCCAGTTTGCACCATGCCAAAATCCGCTAACAAGAAAAATAATGAATGTATTTCTGATACTTTTCCATTTTCCCTCACGACTGCCCCCCAATGGTATATAGATATAGTCTCTAAACCATGTAGTAAGCGAAATATGCCAGCGTCGCCAAAATTCGGCGATGTCGCGTGAAAAGTAAGGGAAGTTAAAATTCTTCATCAATTTGATACCAAATAATCGGGCAGTTCCAATGGCTATGTCTGAGTATCCTGAGAAATCACCATAAATCTGAAAAGTGAAACATACGGCACCTATCCATAAAACAGGTGTACTTTCTTGTTGGTAGTTGGCGAAAATGTTGTCTGCTATTCGACTGCAATTATCAGCGACTACCATTTTCTTGAATAATCCCCAAAGTATTTGTCTCATGCCGTCAGCTGCCTGGTCATACTCAAAAGTGCGGGGCTTAAGGAACTGAGGGAGGAGGTTCGTGGCACGTTCAATAGGACCGGCTACAAGTTGTGGAAAGAAACTGATGAAGGCGAAGAAAGCGACAATGTCATGAGTCGGTTTCATTTTGTGCTGGTAAATATCAATGGTATAACTTAAAGCCTGGAAGGTGTAGAAACTGATGCCTACAGGCAATATGATGTTAAGGGTCAAGTGGTTGACTTCAATCCCGGCCAGTAATAAAAGTTCTCTAAAATTTTCAGTAAAGAAGTTGAAGTATTTGAATAAACAAAGGATAAACAGATTTATAAAAATGTTGCTGGCGCTAATCCATTTTTGCGTTTTTCGGCTTCCTTCTTTTTTCTCTATTAGAATACCGCTTAGAAAGCTACAGAGAGTGGTGAAAGCTATGAGCAATAGAAAACGCCAGTCCCACCATCCATAAAACAAGTAACTGCAAGCTACAATAAATAGATTTTGTATTCTCAATCTTTTGAAAATGAGCCAATATCCGGCAAATACAAGCGGTAGGAATATAAGAAATTCAATAGAGTTAAATAGCATTTTTCGATGTGATATATTGATTACGATAAAGCGGGAAGTAGTGCTCCTGTGGATGGTTGGAGGGATTTTTCTTCCTACGTTATTTTATATGTTGCAAAGTTATAGAATTGGTTTTACAATATTGGCTTTTCTTTGAAAAAAATCAGTGATTTCATTTGTTCCAAATTATATGCTTTGTTTTTTCAGTTGTTGTTGATATAATGGTGACGTTACAGTGGAGGAAATAGTGAGTGGTATTTGATGAGATTTATGATTGGGTATTATTTAAGCCAGAAAAAACAGAGGTATGGAATTTGTATGTTGTTTTTTAATGTAGTAAATCTGAAAAATAGACCAAAAACAACCCTCTTCGTACCTTAGTCGTACCTCATTCGTACCTGGTTCGTACCAGGTTCGTTCCTATAGGAGCGAAGAAAGAGTGGTTTTGGGGCGTTTCTGGAGACTTGAACTTGAAAAATAGAACAATTGAAGATAGGGCTTGCTGTCGGGTTGGGATGTGTATGTTGTGGAGTAGTTCCGAATCAAGGGTAGAGATTTCGGACAAGGAGTTTCAGAATAAGTGTGAAAAGCTGTAATTTTTTCCTTATCTTTGCCTTATCCGACAGAATATGGTTCAACAGGGGTTCTTTTTCTGTCTTTTATCTTTGTTCTCATTTAAACAATAGCTTGTATGGCTTGCGAATATAAGGCATCTGTCATTATATCAATTTATAGCAATGTAGAGGCTCTTCGTGTTGTGCTGGACTCGTTGAACAGGCAGACTGAGAGGAATTTTGAGATTATCATTTCCGAAGATGCGGATTTCCCTCATGTCAGGGAGTTCTGCGCACAGTATCCTTTTACTAATGATTACCAACTGCTTACACAGCCAGATTTGGGCTGGCGTAAGAATCGTGCTTTGAACAATGCCATTAGGGCAGCGCGGAGCGAATGGCTGATATTTATTGATGGTGACTGCGTACTTCATCCTCGTTTCGTGGAATTTCATTTGCGGTTGTCAGGTTCCCGGCATATAGTAGCTGGCAAGCGTGTAAAGCTGAATGCGGAGCTGAGTAGCTTGTTGTTGCAGGATGTGGATAATTGGCCGGTGGTGGAAAAAAGGTTGCGCGCCTGTTTCTTTACAGGACGGAAGCAGGGCAATGGTTTTATAGAGGAGGCATTTTTTATTGACCCGACGTCGTGGTTGGGATGGATTCCCCGTTGCAGGACAATGTATCAGTTGAAAGGTTGTAATATGTCATTTTCGAAAACAGCGATTACGGCTATCAACGGATTTGATGAAGAATACATACGTCCGGCTATCGGTGGAGATATTGATTTGACATGGCGGTTTGAACGGGCTGGCTATAAATTGGTCTCTGCACGCAATTTGGCAGTGCAGTATCACCTGCATCACAAGGAAAACTGGACAGAACAGGAAGAAAACATTCGCATGATGAAGAAAAAAATGGAGCAGGATGAATATATCTGTCGAAAAGGATTGGTAGATAAGGGTGTAAATACTTATCTTTGCTCGGACTAATATTAGAGTTATGCAACCTGCAAAGTTTACAGTGGGCGTCATCATTTCTACCTACAATAATCCTTCCTGGCTGGAGAAGATGCTGTGGGGATATTTGTTTCAGACGCATCCTGCCGATGAGATTGTGATAGCCGACGATGGTTCCAAGGAAGATACGCGGTTATTGATAGAGAGCTTCAAGGATAGGCTCCCGATAAAACACGTGTGGCATGAGGACAAAGGCTTCCAGAAATCGCGCATCCTGAACAGTGCTCTGATGGCGGCTACGGCCGATTATCTTATATTTACCGACCAGGACTGCATTCCGAGGAAGGATTTCATCGAGACTCATTGCCGCTATGCACAGAAAGGTTACTTCCTGTCGGGTGGCTATTTCAAGTTACCTATGGATATTAGCAGGCTGCTATCGTTTGCCGATGTGAAGAACGAGGATGCCTTCTCTTTGTCATGGCTCAAGTCAAAGGGGCTGAAATGTTCCTTCAAATGTTCCAAGTTGGTGAAGAATGCTTTTTTTACGCGCTTCATGAACTGCATAACTACCACTAAAGCTACATGGAACGGTTGCAATGCTTCAGGATGGAGAAGCGACCTGTTGGCGGTGAATGGCTTCAACGAGGCCATGCAGTATGGAGGACAGGATCGTGAGTTTGGCGAACGGCTATTCAATATGGGCATCAAGTCAAAGCAGATACGCTATTCGGCCATTGTGCTTCATCTGGACCATAAGCGCCCTTACAAGACAAAGGAATCCATTCAGAAGAATATACAGATAAGGCGGAATACCCGGCGTTCGGGTATTGTTGAAACGCCCAATGGCATCAAGCAGTTGCATTAATTGATAGAATTACATGAAAGTCATTGTTGACGATAAAATCCCGTTTATCAGAGAGGCACTGGCCGGCATTGCCGACGAGGTGGTCTATCTGCCGGGACGTGAGTTTACACCCGAGGTGGTGAAGGAGGCCGACGCGCTGGTGGTGCGCACCCGTACGCGTTGCGACCGGCAGTTGCTGGAGGGCAGTCAGGTGAAGTTTATAGCCACTGCTACCATCGGATTTGACCATATAGATACGAACTACTGCCGCGAGGCGGGGATAGCCTGGTGCAATGCACCGGGGTGCAACTCGGCTTCGGTAGAGCAGTATGTGGAGTCGGCCCTTCTGTTGCTGGAACGCTTGCGCGGACGGCAGTTGCAAGGCATGACACTGGGCGTTGTTGGCGTGGGTAATGTGGGTAGCAAGGTGGCTGCCATGGCCCGCAGGCTGGGCATGAAGGTGTTGCTGAACGATTTGCCTCGCCAGGAGGTCGAAGGAGAAGAGAACTTCTGTCCGTTGGCGCGCTTGGCCGAAGAGTGCGACGTCATATCCTTCCATGTACCGTTGAACCGTGGCGGGCGCTTCAACACCTTTCACCTGGCCGATGAGGCTTTCTTCGATAGCCTGAAACGGAAACCGGTCATCATCAATACCTCGCGTGGTGAGGTGGTGGCTACGGAACCCTTGTTGGAAGTGCTGAAGGAAGGTAAGGTGAGCGATGCCATCATTGATGTGTGGGAAAATGAGCCTGACATCAGTCTGGTACTGTTGGACAAGGTTTTCTTGGGTACTCCCCATATTGCCGGCTATGCGGCCGATGGAAAGGCAAATGCCACCCGCATGGCACTCGATGCCTTGTGCCGCCATTTCGGCATCCGGGCCAGTTATACCATAGAACCTCCGGCACCGGCTTGTACCACCATTGTGGCAAGGTCGTATGCTGATGCCTGCCTGCAGATGTATGACCCTCGGAGAGATTGTGAGGCACTACGCGCCCATCCCGAGCAGTTTGAGTATTTGCGGGGCAATTATCCGCTGCGGCGTGAGCGGGGAGCATATAAGGTGTTGATAGAGGAGTAGGGCTTCAGACCTTGTCTTCGTCGGTTGCGGGCAGGGCCATAAGCAGTTGTTCTATGATCTTGGGGTAATATTCATATTCCAAGGCATGTACGCGGGTGGCTACGTCTTGCGGAGTATCATTGGGCATCACGGGGCAGCGGTATTGGGCTATTATCTGCCCTTCGTCGTAGTGCTCGTTCAAGTAGTGTATGGTGATGCCGCTTTCCGTTTCTCCGGCAGCAACTACGGCTTCGTGCACCTTGTTGCCATACATGCCTTTGCCGCCAAACTTGGGCAGTAGCGAGGGGTGGATATTGACAATGCGGTTGGGATAGGCATGGAGCAGTGCGTCAGGAATGCGGGCCAGGAATCCGGCCAGTACGATAAAGTCAATTTGTTGCTCATGCAGCAGCGTCAATATGTGCGTTGCATCAGCCCATTGTTCCCTATTTATATATAAGGTAGGAATGCCGAGTCTGTGAGCTCTTTCCAGCACAAAGGCGTCGGCCTTGTTGGCCATGACTATCTTGACTTTAATGTCTTTGTTGCCGCTGAAATACTTGATGATGTTTTCGGCATTTGTGCCGTTTCCTGATGCAAAAATGGCTATGTTTCTACTCATAAATCCTCCAATCTGTGCACAAAACCGTGAAAATTGTGCAAAAAACCGCATTTAGTTTACCAAATATTTGCTCGGAACAATAAATATTTATTCCTTTGCATCGCAAATATAAAGAAATAAAACAAAATTATTAATTAAAAACTTAAAGTTATGTCTGAAATTGCATCAAGAGTGAAAGCGATTATCGTTGATAAATTAGGTGTTGAGGAATCAGAAGTTAAGAATGAAGCTAGCTTCACTAATGACCTGGGAGCTGATTCTCTGGACACTGTAGAACTGATTATGGAGTTCGAAAAAGAATTCGGTATCTCTATTCCTGATGACCAAGCTGAGAAGATTGCTACTGTAGGTGATGCTGTATCTTACATCGAAGAGCACGCTAAGTAATTTAAATCCATTCAGCATTTAAGTATGGAATTAAAAAGAGTTGTAGTAACAGGTCTTGGTGCCATTACTCCGGTAGGCAATACCGTAGAAGAATTCTGGGAGAATCTTGTCAACGGAGTGAGTGGGGCAGGACCTATTACTCATTTTGATGCTTCTATGTTCAAGAGCCAGTTTGCCTGCGAGGTGAAGAACTTCGATGCAAACAAATATATCGACCGTAAGGAAGCACGCAAGATGGACCTCTATACACAGTATGCTATTGCTGTGGCAAAGCAGGCCGTAAGCGATGCTGCTCTTGATCTGGAGAAGGAAAATCTGAATAAAATCGGTGTTGTGTTTGGTGCCGGTATTGGCGGTATCCGCACATTTGAGGAGGAAGCTGGTAACTATGCGCTCCATAAAGATATGGGTCCCAAGTTCAATCCTTTCTTCATCCCGAAGATGATTTCGGACATTGCTGCCGGTCAGATTTCCATTTTGTTTGGTTTCCACGGACCTAACTATGCCACATGTTCCGCATGTGCCACTTCAACCAATGCCATTGCCGATGCCTTCAACCTGATTCGTCTGGGTAAGGTGAATGTAATGGTAACAGGTGGTTCAGAGGCTGCTATTGCCGCTTGCGGTGTGGGTGGTTTCAATGCTATGCACGCATTGTCTACTCGTAATGAGTCTCCTGCTACGGCTTCTCGTCCTTTCAGCAAGAGCCGCGATGGCTTCGTAATGGGCGAAGGTGGTGGTTGCTTGGTTCTGGAAGAACTGGAGCATGCCAAAGCTCGTGGCGCAAAAATATATGCTGAGCTCGCTGGCGTTGGTATGTCGGGCGACGCTTATCACCTGACAGCTTCTCATCCCGAAGGCTTGGGTGCCAAGTTGGTGATGATGAATGCGTTGGAAGATGCAGAAATGAAGCCTGAAGACATTGACTACATCAATGTTCACGGTACATCTACTCCGGTAGGTGATATTTCTGAGGTGAAGGCTATTCAGGAAGTATTTGGCGAACATGCTTACAAACTGAATATCAGCTCTACCAAGTCTATGACTGGTCACTTGCTGGGTGCAGCCGGTGCGGTAGAAGCTATTGCAAGCATCCTGGCCATCAAGAATGGCATCATTCCTCCGACTATCAATCACGAAGAAGGTGATAACGATGAAGGCATTGACTACAATTTGAATTTTACGTTCAACAAAGCGCAGAAACGCGAAGTGAATGTGGCTCTGTCCAATACCTTTGGTTTTGGTGGGCATAACGCATGCGTCATCTTCAAGAAGTACGCAGAATAATCGGGTAGTCGTGTTACGCAATCAGATAGACAAGATAAGGCTCCTCTTCCGTAAGGATAGGGAGTCTTATCTTTGTTTTTATAGGATACTGGGATTCTTCCCGCGTAACATAAAGGTTTACCAGCAGGCTTTGCTTCATAAGTCCACACTCCTGCGTTCGGAAAAAGGACGTCCGCTGAACAATGAGCGGCTGGAGTTCCTGGGCGACGCCATACTCGATGCCATTGTGGGTGACATCGTGTTCAGGCATTTTGAGGGACGGCGCGAGGGCTTCCTGACCAATACGCGTTCCAAGATAGTGCAGCGCGAGACGCTGAACAAGTTGGCCGTGGAAATAGGGCTGGACAAGCTGGTGAAGTCTTCCACGCGCTCTTCGTCGCACAACAGTTATATGTATGGCAATGCGTTCGAGGCATTTATTGGTGCCATCTATATAGACCAGGGCTATGAGCGCTGTATGCAGTTCATGAAGGAGCGCATATTCAAGAACTACATTGACTTGGAGAAAATGTCGCGTAAGGAAGTGAACTTCAAGTCCAAGCTGATAGAGTGGAGCCAGAAGAACAAGATGGAGGTGTCGTTTGAACTCATAGAGCAGTTCCTCGACAAGGATTACAACCCGATGTTTCACACAGAGGTGCGCATCGAAGGTTTGTCGGCCGGTAAGGGTACCGGCTATTCCAAGAAAGAGTCGCAGCAGAATGCGGCTCAGATGGCTCTGAAGAAGATTAAAGGTGACCCGGCATTCCGCGGCGAGGTAGATGCGGCTAAGCTGGCCAATCATGCACAGGTGCAGGCTGTAGCGGCGCCGGTGGAGGAACCGGTCGTTTCGTCCGATGTGTTGACCGATGAGGAGGCTCAGACACTGGCTGCATTGACCGAGGAAGGCATGGAGGTATCGCCCGCCTTTGTGGAAGAAGGGGCTGATATGCCGTGCATGGATGTGCTTGACAGTCAGCCTGAGAGCGAGGCGGAGGCATTCTCTTTGCTGGCTTATGAGGAAATCATGGCAGAGCCGACTGCTGAATCAGAAATAACAACGGCAGCACCCGTCACCGAAGAAGTGGAGAAGGAAGCTGCCGCCGAAAATCCGCAACCGGAAATCAAGTAAAAAGCCTGCCTGCTAGGCAGGCCCTGTATGTGTCAGCTGCTTTTAGCCGAAGCAGATGCCCATTCGTCGTCCCTGTACCACCAGGTCGTGGTCTTCAGTGACAAGCTTGAGCCGTCCTGCTATTTCTTCCAGTGGGGCGGATGATATTTCGTCACCTTTCAGAGTCACCATACGTCCAAACTGTGCATTGGCTATCAGTTCGGTGGCATGTCCGCCCATGCGGGTAGACAGGTTGCGGTCGAAAGGTGTAGGCGAACCGCCGCGCTGTATGTATCCCAGCACCGTTTCGCGGGTTTCTATCCCCGTTTCGTACTCTATCTCCTGTGCTATGTATTCCGCTGCCCGTTTCCGTCCGTCGGTCTGTATGCCTTCGGCTACTACCACAATGGAGTAGGGCTTTCCTTTTTTCAGACGTTCCAGGATGGTGTTGCCAATGTTGTGTATGTTATAGGGTATTTCGGGAATCAGGATGACGTCGCCGCCGCCTGCCATGCCCGAGTAGAGGGCTATCCAGCCGGCCTTGTGTCCCATGACCTCTATCACCATGACCCGCTTGTGAGAGCTGGCCGTAGAGTGCAGGCGGTCTATGGCGTCGGTGGCTATGCTGACGGCCGAGTCGAAACCGAATGAGAAGTCTGTTCCCCAAATGTCATTATCGATGGTTTTGGGTACGGATACAATGTTCAGTCCCATGGCTGCCAGCTTGGCGGCAGTCTTCTGGGTGCCGTTTCCACCTATGCAGACCACACAGTCCAGTCCCAGTTCCTTTACGTTTTGTTCTATCAGTGCCGGCTTGTTGACATCGGAGATGATGCCGTTCTTTTTGAAAGGCTTCTCGCGCGAGGTTCCCAGCATGGTGCCCCCCTGATTGAGCAGTCCTGAGAGGGATTTTTCGGTGAATGTTTCCACATCTTTGGTCAGTAGTCCCTGGAAGCCGCTGTGAATGCCGATGACTTCCATGCCGTAGTGGTTGATGGCTGTTTTGCAGACGCCACGGATAGTGGCATTGATGCCGGGGCAGTCGCCCCCTGAAGTCAAGATACCGATTCTCATGTCTTTTTAGTGCTAATAGGTCAATGCTTGTATGCCTTGTCACCATTGAATGTCCGTGTGGTGATGGGCAGGCAGGGCAACAGAGGCTTTTGGGACAGGCTGGTAGCTGAGAAATCGTGGAGGTCGGCTTGTTGCAACTGTCACTTTTCTGTCTTATTCCATAGCCTGTTTGTACTCTCTATTGTCCTATACTGCCGTAAAGATAGAAAAAAAACAGAAAAAAGATAGGGATGCCGATAAATAAGATTAATTTTGCCAACTAAATTATAGACTTATATAGATTTATAGAAAAGACAATGAACATTACCAAGTTCTTGAATAACGTCTATTTCAGCCGTCGTTTGAAAGAAGTCGAGAACTATGCCGGTCATGCCGGCGAGTTGCAGCAGAAAGTGCTGCAAAGACTGGTACGTATGGCTGCCAATACGGAGTGGGGGAAGAAATATGATTATGCCTCCATACGTACTTATGAAGATTTCAGAAAACGCCTTCCCATACAGACGTACGAAGAAGTTAAACCCTATGTGGAACGCATGCGCAAGGGCGAACAACAGCTGTTGTGGCCCACGGATATTACTTGGTTTGCAAAGTCGTCGGGTACTACGAACGACAAGAGTAAGTTCCTGCCTGTGAGCCGTGAGTCGCTGCACGACACGCACTATCAGGGAGGTAAGGATGCTGTAGCCATTTACCTGGGGCAGAATCCTCAGAGCCGTTTTTTCTCGGGCAAAGGCCTTATCCTGGGTGGAAGTCACAGTCCTAACCTTAATTCCAACCATAGCCTGGTGGGCGACCTGTCTGCCATCCTGATACAGAATGTTCATCCGCTGGTCAACTATATCCGGGTGCCGAGTAAACAGATAGCCCTGATGGACCAGTTTGAGCCGAAGATGGAGGCCATAGCCAACAGTACGATTAATGTCAATGTCACCAACCTCTCGGGTGTACCGTCGTGGATGTTGGTGCTTATCCGCCACATATTGGAGAAAACGGGCAAGCAAAGTCTGGAGGAGGTATGGCCCAATCTGGAAGTATTCTTTCACGGAGGTGTGGCCTTTACGCCCTACCGTGAGCAGTACAAGCAGGTGATTCGCAGTGACAAGATGCACTACGTGGAGACCTATAACGCCTCAGAGGGCTACTTCGGTACGCAGAATGACCCCAGCGACCCCTCCATGTTGCTGATGATAGACTATGGTATCTTCTACGAATTCATTCCGCTGGAAGATGTAGGCAAGGAGAATCCGCGTGTCTACTGTCTGGAGGAGGTGGAACTGAACAAGAACTACGCCATGGTCATTTCTACCTCGGCCGGCTTGTGGCGCTATATGATAGGCGATACGGTGAAGTTTACCAACAACTGTCCTTACAAGTTCATTATTACCGGACGCACCAAGCACTTTATCAATGCCTTTGGCGAAGAGTTGATTGTAGACAATGCGGAGAAAGGCTTGGCCAAGGCTTGTGCGGCTACCGGCGCACAGGTGGCCGACTATTCGGCTGCACCGGTCTTTATGGACGAACATGCCAAGTGTCGTCATCAGTGGCTGATAGAGTTTGCCAAGATGCCCGATGACATGGCCAGGTTTGCACAGGTATTGGACGACACGCTGAAGGAAGTGAACTCTGACTATGAAGCCAAGCGTCAGAACAACCTGGCTTTGCAGCCTCTTGAGGTGATTGTGGCACGGCAGGGACTCTTCCATGACTGGCTGGACCAGAAAGGAAAGCTGGGCGGGCAGCATAAGATACCTCGCCTGAGCAATACCCGCGAGTATATAGAAGAGATGCTGAAGCTGAATAACTGATAGTTATATCTTGCTTGAATAAACAGACAGGCCCTAGATTTCTTGGCGGAAATCTAGGGCCTGTTTCATGGAGTTAGAGAAAGGCCGGCTTGTTTTAATCACTAAAAAGGCCGGCTATGTAAAGAGAGAATTTTCAGTATGCTGCACTTCCATGCCGTTGGCATTAGAGTTTGTGCAGTCCCTTTTTCGGGTAGTCTATTTCAGGATTGCCTTTGTAGCCTACACTGCCGCTACCGCTGGTACGTGCTTTCAGGAACTCGGTAGCGTAGCATTCTATGTTGCCAGAGCCGCTTACCGTGGCCGATACACGTTTGGCCTGGTAGCCCGAAGCGTACAGGTCGCCCGAACCTGATATTTTCAGCTCGGCTTCCTGGCTGCTGCCGCTCAGTTTCACGGTGCCCGAACCTGCGATGGCTACGTTGGTACATCCGCTGGTCACGGCATTGTTTATCTTCATGTCACCCGATCCGGCTATGGACAGACTCAGGTCGTTGCAGTGGATGTTGTTCAGCTCCGTATCGCCCGAGCCGGCAATGCTTACCTTGAACCCACCTGTGCTGCTGATGTTTTCACCGTTGATGTCGCCCGACCCGGCTATGGAGATGTTCATGTCGTCAGTCTTGATGTGGCCGGCCAGCTTGATGTCGCCTGAACCTGCTATACGGATATCGTTGATGCGTTCGGAAGAAACACGGATTTCCAGCTTGTTGTATGATACGCGTACCCCTTTCTTGAACTTTACAACCAGTGTACCATCCTTTACGTAGATGTCGAGCAGGTCTACGATGTTGTCCGAGGTGTAGACCTCCACACTGGGTTTGCCTGCCTTCTGGCGGTAGATGACGTCGGGGCTACCCGACAGCTCAATCTTGTTGAAGTCGCTCACACGGATGTCTTTGGTGACATACCTGTTGCTGGCTTTTACGGTTTTTCCTCCGAAGATACTGAATTGGTTTTCTGCGAAACCGAATGTGCTGCATGCGAGCAATAAAAACATGCTGATAATGGTGGTTAGTCTTTTCATTGTCTTCCTTATTTTATGATTGTTATTAGTTTTAATAGCTGTCTGTAGTTGCTTGTTCTATCTATTTAGACGTAGGTAAGGTCGAAATAGTTGCATGTACAGACCGCTTTTTTTTGAGCGTTGTGCTCTGCCGGTTAAAGTTCAAAATCTGTGCCAAAAGGATAAACGCTTGATTAATAGTGTAATTGTTTAATGTTTGATTGTCCGCTTTCGGACAGTCTGTTCGTTTTTGCATGCGAAGGTTTGCGTTTTCGTACGTTTTTTTGTTCTTTTGTCGGTCTCCTTTGAAGAGGCAGAAAGCGTAAAACAGACGAAGATTATGGCAGACTATGTGATAGAGGATGAAGAACTGGGACAGGTCAGGGTGAGGGTAGATGCCCGTGCCCGTCGACTGATATTCCGCACGGGCGAGGATGGCATCCGCGTTACGGTGCCTCCCGGCACGTCGGCCGAACAGTTGAGGCGCTCGTTGCGTGAGCTTCGTCCCCGCTTGCAGGAACAGCAGCAGAAGCTGGCGCGCAAGCTTATTGACACTGGTTTTCGCATGGATGCCGAGTTGTTTGGCCTGCGGTTGTTGCCGGGAACGGACAGCCGTTTCCTGTTGCGCAGGCAAGGGCGTGAGGTGGAAATCCTTTGTCCGCCCCATACGCGGTTTGACGACGAACAGTTGCAGAACTGGCTGCGGAGGGTGGTAGTTGAGGCCATGCGCAAGCGTGCGCAGGAAGTTTTGCCTGAGCGTTTGCGCCAGCTGTCGCTTCGCCATGGCTTGCCTTTTACCGATGTCAAGATAAACAGTAGCCGAGGCCGCTGGGGCAGTTGCTCAGGGCGGCGCAGCATCAACTTGTCGTGCTACCTTGTGTTGCTGCCTGTGCGGCTTATTGACTATGTACTGCTTCATGAATTGTCGCACACGCGTGAGATGAATCATGGCGACCGCTTCTGGGCGTTGCTCAACAGCCTCACCGGTGGGCACGCACTGGAACTGCGCAATGAGCTGAAGGCTTATCGCACATCGTTCTGACGAATCACTGTTTTTTCCGATTGCTGACGTTTGGTTGGTAGGTGTTAACTCCTCGCTTGGTAGCAGTAAACTCGCCGGTCAGAAAGTGTTAACTGCTTGGTCGGTGGCACTGGACTGCTACAGTAGAGGCAGCGGGATGTCCTGTCCGTCGGGTGGTAAGGACCTATTTCTGAGCCAGTTGCTTCACTTCGCCGTCTTCCTTCTCAAAGCGGTAGTTGCCGCCACGCTCACTCAGTTCGAAGAGCGACAACTGGTCGGTGGCACGGTCTACAATCATCAGGGCACTTTCGTCGGCAAACCGTTTGACCTCCACACTGAGCGGTTCTTCGGCCACCCTGCATTCCAGCACCGTACTGTCGTTGATGAGCAGGGCAATGGAGTCGCCCGCAAACCCCCGTTCCAGCGTGATGTTGTATACTTCGGTATAGTAGCGATTGCCTTCTTTTTCGCGTTGCAGACGCATGCTCATGTAGACGAAGATGACTACTACGAAGATGACGGCAAAAGCTAGGATGCCGTTTCCTATCATGAATTGCTTGTTGGTGTTCAGTCGGTGTGCCATATTGCTTCTTTTTGAGTGGACTAATGCCACAAATGTACGGATTAAAATTGAACCCGCGGGCAGAAGTTCAGTCAAATCGGCCTCTTCTTTCGTTCTTTTTGTGTAATATTGCACAGAAAACACAAACCCAGTCTGTCCGTACTGCCGTCAGGAGCGTTGTTCAGAGCTTCGGAGCAGCTGTTGCGGAGAGGCGACAAACACTTTAGAAAACGATGAAAAGAAATCTGTTAGCCGTATGGCTGCTGCTCTGTGCGTGCCTGCTTCAGGCCCGGAGCGAAATTAAGCTGACTGCTCTGGAGGGCTTGCCCCAGGCAGCGTATGTCTATCGCGACACGTTGAAAAACATTCATGGACGTTTCTCGTCCTTCTCACCCTTCTTCCTGGTTTATCCCGATGCCCCCTGTTCGTTGCCGGAGGCAGAGCAGCTGGTCAAAGAACTGGGATTGGACCATTATGTGACGACCTATGCCGGTGCGGTATGCGTGGTCAACCCCGTAGGCACAGCCTATGACAACCGTCAAGACTTGGCTGCCTTTGAAGCATTGCTCAACAAACTGTATATTATTTCCAATCTGAAGGTCATTGGTATTGGCCGTGGCGCCACGTTTGTCAATCAGTCAGTGTCGCAGCATGCCGGTGCGGTGGCAGGTATTGTCAGCCTGGGAGGCAAGCCCGGGCGGGCAGGTAAGGAGGCAGCAGGAGTGCCTGCATACGTGGGCGGCAAGAACAGTCGCCGGGTGGCTGCTGCCTACATCCGGCAGAATGACGCCGAACAGCAGACAGTGGAAGGTACGTTGACTACCTATGCCAATGCCGGTGAACCACTGCTGCGGGTAGCGGTGAATAACGATGAGAGCCTGTCGCTCCGTACTTCCGTGGACGAAGCATGGCGTACGGTGCTTAGCCGCAACTTCCGCTTCAACAATTACCAGCACACTTGGTACACTGGCTGTAACTTCGGCCAGTATGGTCCCTACGAGTTGGAGCCGTACATCATGCCCGAGGAGTGGGGCGTTGAACGGCGGGTGGTGGAGCAGGAACTCGATGGCCGCGGACTGTGCCTGTGGTACGAGTATCATCCGGCTGCTACACTGAAGGCTGCGCCCGGCACTGTTCCCTTGGTGGTGCTGCTTCATGGCAACAACAACGACCCCCGCACGCAGGCTGAGACCAGCGGCTTCATAGAACTGTGTGCCGAGGAGAATTTTGTGGTGGTGGAACTGGAATGGCAGGGCAACGGCTACGCCTTTATGGGTGCTGACGGCATAGAGCAGGCCATCTACCACCTGCTGAAGACCTATCCGCAGCTCGACGCTACGCGCATCTATGCAGAGGGACTGTCGGCCGGTGGGTTTATGGCTACGAACCTGGGCATCAGCAAGTCTCATCTGTTTGCTGCCGTAGGTGGCCATTCGGGGGCGCTGGTGACTGAAGGCTACCGCTTTTCGTCTGGAGCAGAACCTCTGTGGGCTCAGAGTGTGCAGAAGCGGGGCTGCGTGGAGATGCCTTACATTTCGGTTTGTGGAACCTGCGACGAGGTAGTGCCGTTTGTTAACAAGGATAACTGGCAGAAGAATGTTTTCTTCAGGGCCTGGCAGGCTTATCAGACAATGAATGGACTGGATGTGACCGCACAGCCTGACTTTGGCCGCGACGCAACGTTTGGTATAGAGCTGGCCGACCGTGAGACTGTCCGTACCTCAAAAGGCTTGTCGGTGGAGACCGGCGTGCTGTATAAAGGCAATGTGCCGCTCATCAAGTTGGTGGCAATAAACGACTACGGTCACTGGAACTTCAAACCTGCCGCCCGCATGATGTGGGATTACTTCAAGCATTTCTCGCGCGAGGCAGGGACGGGCAGGCTGATATATAGTCAACCAGAGTGATTGGCAGAATCATCTCTGCTTGTGAAGTTATATGGAGTTGAAGGAAACAGTCACTTTACTCCGCTTTGTCAAAAGTTAAAAGAGGGTGTCAAAACAAAAGTATCTGAAGCTCTCCTCCTTCTGGAAGGAGGAGTACCCGAAGGGGAGGTGGTAGGCAAAAATAAAGTATTGATATACAGGCTGTCGTAAAGACCTACCACCCCGCCTGATAGGCACCCCTCCTTCCAGAAGGAGGGGAGTCAGATACCATCACTTAGTTTTGACCCTCTTTTAATATTTCCCTAAAACTATGGGTAGCGAAACTTATTTGTATTCGCTTGGCGCTATGCCAAACTGCTTCTTGAAGGCTTTGGAGAAGTAGGAGTGGGTGCTGAAGCCCGTCATGTCGGCTATCTCTGATATGCTGTACTTACCTTCCTTTATCAGTTCGGCAGCCCGGTTCAGCTTGTAGGTCTTGAAGAAACTGCTGGGGTTTTCGCCTGTCAGTCCTTTCACCTTGTAGTAGAACTTGGTGCGCGATATTTTCAGCAATTCGGTCATGTGGCTGATATCCAGTTCGGGATTTGACAGCTCGTTCTCCATGAGTCTGTACAGCTCTGTCATGAAGGCGTTGTCCTGTGGCGACAGCACATCGTCGGCTATGGCATCGGTTTGCGTGTTGCGTCCCAGCAAGGCACGTACCTTTTCGCGGTTCTTCAGTTGCGACTGAATAAGGGCTTGCAGGTAGGTGGGGTCGAAGGGCTTGGTCACGTAGGCGTCGGCTCCGGTGTTCAGTCCCTCCACCTGGTCTTCCATATTGGCTTTGGCTGTTACCAATATCACCGGCGTGTGGCACAACTGCAAGTCTTCCTTTATCTTGCGGCACAGCGTGTAGCCGTCTGTTCCCGGCATGACTACGTCGCTCAGCACCAGGTCGGGTGCCTCTTCACTCACTGCCTTGAAGGCATCCTCGGCATTGAAGCGGCAGATTACCCGATAAGTGGGCGATAGCAATACCTTCAGGTAGTGAGCCACTTCGGTATCATCGTCCACCACCAGTATCTTCTTCAGGTTGTCATCCTCTTCTTCCTCGTCGTGGGTAGAGGTACCGGTCGGGGAATCAGGTTGCAGCGGATAGACCTTGCCCTGTTCCTGCTGTTCGTTGTCGCGTTCTTCGGGGCTGTAGGCTTCATCGCTGGTGGGCAGTATCAGGGTAAACACGGCTCCCTGTCCGTCGGTCCGGTTGCCGGCTTTCAGCAATCCGTGGTGCAGGTGTGCCAGGCTGCGGGCGTAGTACAGTCCGATGCCGGTGCCCCAGTTGTAGGAGCCAACCGACGGGTTGTTCAGCTGGTAGTAGCGTTCAAAAATGCGTTCGGTCTGTTCTTCGGGTATGCCAATGCCGGTGTCGGCCACTTCCAGTTTGATGTATTGGGCAAAGGTCTGTTCCTGAGGAATGCGGAATGCCTGTCGGGCCTCTTCGCCGGTGATGACGTCGAAGTTGACTTCAATTTTTCCGCCGCGCGGGGTGAACTTCAGGGCATTGGATAGCAGGTTGGTTGTAATCTTGTCTATCTTGTCGGCATCGAGCCACATCAGGAAGCTGTCCTCAATGCCGGTAGTGATGAGGCTGATGTCCTTGCTTTGGGCGTTGACATTGAAGATTTCCATGATGTGTTTCAGCTCGGTCACCACATCGGTGCGTTTTACCTTCAGCTTCAGGGTGTCGTTTTCCAGCTTGTTGAAGTCCATCAGTTGGTTGACAAGGCGCAGCATGCGGTTTACGCTCTGTTGCACAATGTGCAGCAGCTTCTTGTTGTTTCCGTCTATCTCAGGGCTTTCGCACAGTTGTGCCACGGGGCCTGATATCATGGTGAGCGGTGTGCGGAACTCGTGCGACACATTGGCAAAGAAACTCATGTTCATCTTGTTTACCCGCTGCTCCTGTTCTTTCTCCTGTTCGGCGCGGCGTGCTTGTTCTTTTTCCAGTCGTATGCGATAAAGTGCACGGAGGAAAAGAAACACGACACCGGCAGCTAAGAGTAGATAGAGGGTATAGGCCCACCACGTGCGCCAGGGGGCAGGCTCTACGGTGACGGTGATGGAGTTTTCGGCTTCGACGATGTTGCGGTCGTTATCCATGATACGTACCTTGAATGTATAGCAGCCGGCGGGCAGGTTGGCATAATAGGCCTCACGGTTGTTGTTGGCATCTATCCAGTAACGGTCAAACCCCTCCAGCATGTAGTAGTAATGTACTCGTTCGTGTTCACTGTAGTCCAGTGCAACGAACGAGATGCTGAATCCGTTCTGGTTATAGTTCAGCTTGATGTCGGGGTTGTAGGATAGGTGCTTGTTGATGCATTCTTCGTTTCCGGGATGTATCAGTTTGTTATGTACCTTCAGGTTTTCAAACAGTAGTGGTATGTTGCGTCTTATTTGTACATCTATAGGGTTGAATAGAGTGAGTCCGTGTGTGCCTCCAAAAACCAGCGTACCATCCGACAATCGGCAGGAAGCGCGGTCGTAGAACTGGTTTCCTCCTATTCCGTCGGCTTCGTAATAGTTGCTAAAACGGTTGGTTGTACGGTCGTATCTGCTTAATCCATAAAGAGTGCTTACCCACAGATTTCCTTGTGTGTCTTCTTCAATACCCGAAATATCAGTACATGCTGTGCCTGGCATAGGCTGTATTTTTCCGTTGGAGGGAGAGTAACGTAGCAGTCCATTACTCACGGTTCCTATCCAGATGTCGCCTTGCATGTCTTCGTAGAGGGCAGTGGGGATAATGACGGAGCGTTTGATACATGCTTTATAGTCTTCTTTGTTTAGTAGTAGTTCCTTGACTGCTCCGGTTTGGGTATTGATAAGTTGCATGGGCTTATCGAATGCGGCTACCAGCAGGTTTCCGTCTTTCATAGCCAATAAACCGGGGATAAATGTAAAATTAGACCCGGTACTAATGTCGAAAGCTGTTATCTCACGAAATACTTTTTCCTCAGGTGCTATTTTATAGACGTAAGGTGATGCGGTACCTATCCAAATACTGCCGTTATAGTCTTGAGTAATGGACATGGGGTATTTGATGTCGTATTCATTAATAATATGTAGGTCGTTATTGCTATATTGGCATTTAAGAACTTTGTTATTAGTGACCGTTATCCATAGGTTATTATCATTATCAACAAATATTTGGTTTACCCTTACAGCTTTTTGCCTTGATTCGGGAAAAATCTTTTCCATATCGATAGGCACTACTTTCTTATTATTTAAGTCATATCGGTATACTCCGTCACTTAAAGTCGTAATCCATAAGATGCCATTCTTTTCTGCACTTGCGGAAACCACGGACTTATTGTTGAAATATGAGCGAATGTAATTGTCGTTATTGAATCGCTCTTTATAGTGATAACAAACAGTGTATCCTTGATCGGTTGAACCTATCCACAGGTTGTTTTGTGAATCGGTAAACATGCAACTTATTTGGAATTCGGGTACTTCGAAAGGAAAATCTTCGTCACCTTGATGGGCTATAGTGTTGTTTGCATAGTTATAACAGAACATGCCGTGGCGTGATGTGTTCAGCAGAAGGCTGTTGTTGCCATAAGGATGTATATAGGTAATTTCAGCTTCTCTCAATACCGAATGCTGGGCCAGAGCCGGAGGAAGATCTGTGAATTGATGTGTATGGGTATCGAACAATAATAAGGTACGACTTCCGGTGAGCCAGATTTTGCCATCTTTGTGTAAGTAGAAGTAGCGGCTGTTCTTATTGATAGCAACGGAGTCTTTCAATTGCATGGAATAGTAATCATAGCAACGTAGTGTCCGGGGAGTAACAACCCACAGTTGTGCTTCAGCATCAATGAAGCATTTGACAATCATTGTACCCTGTGGGTCTAATTGTGGAATGACACAATTCATTTCTTCGGTTGTCGGATTATAGACAGATAGATGTGACGTGTAATTGAGAAATATTCGGCCGTCAGTTCCCTCTAATAGTTGTATTCCGTTTTTGTTGGTCATGTCAGAGGAAATATATTTAAAGTTGTCCTTATCGGTGTATCGGCATACTCCGTTGACGGTAGAAATCCAAAGTCGTCCCTTAGAGTCGCGCAACATGTCTTTGATTTGATTGTCGGGAAGGTCTAAGGAATCGTCCGTACAGAAATACTGGTGGAACTCGTGCACATTGTATTTGTTCAGCCCTCGGAAGGTGCCAATCCAGATGTGACCTTGTGCGTCCTCGGCAAAAGCATTGACTTGCTGGTTGGAGATATTGTTTGTGATGAGGGGATTGCTTATTGTTATTTCCGGTTGCTGTGCAGATTCCACTTGCCGGCAAGAGGTTACTGTAAATAAGATGTACAAGAACAGTAAGAAAGGAAAGGTAAGGAGTGTTTTCATATCCGTCAGGTTCGTAGATGAGGGTTCATGATTATTAGGTTCCTGTTGCGAAGATAAGCATTAATTTGAGTCTTATGCCTGCTTTATAGCAGTTTTTGAACAAATAAGCCAGCTTTTGAACAAATGTACAAGTCGTTTTGAACACACAGACCAGCCTTTTGTATAAACCAAACAGTCCTTGCGCATTTAATGGACTAATATTGCATACGGAAATAGAAGCCGTTTTTTGAGAGCAATGGCTTTCTGTCAAACCTGGTGAGAAATACATATTATAACCTAATTATATTATGAAACATATTTTATTTATAGCAGCTGCCGTTCCTTTTTTGTTGGCAGCATGTACTTCTGCCGGAGTATCGTCTAAGCAGGGTGACCCCGTTACCAGTGGAGAACTTTTGTCCTCGGGAACAGAGGTGGTGGCTACCACCCAGTCAGGCAAGGTAGCCGGCTACATAGACAATGGAGTATATATATATAAAGGTATTCCTTATGCTAAAGCCGAACGCTTCATGCCTCCTACAGCGCCTGACAAGTGGGAGGGTGTGCGCAGCAGCCGTGCTTACGGTCCTACCTGCCCCCAAGGCAAGCGCATGGGTTGGTATAGCGATGAACAGGCTTTTGCTTTCAACTGGGACGACGGTTTCCCCGATGAGGACTGCCTGCGTGTAAACATCTGGACGCCGGGACTGAACGACGGCAAGAAACGCCCCGTTATGGTCTGGCTGCATGGAGGAGGCTATGCGGCAGGTTCCGGTCAGGAGCTTCCTTCTTACGATGGCACCAACCTGGCACGTAAGGGTGATGTAGTGGTGGTGACGCTCAACCATCGGTTGAATGTCCTGGGATTTCTCGACCTCTCTGCATACGGTGAGAAATACGCACAGTCGGGCAATGTAGGTCTGCTGGACCTTGTAGCAGCACTTCAATGGGTTAATAAGAATATATCAGCATTTGGAGGAGATGCCTCCAACGTAACTATTTTCGGGCAGTCGGGAGGTGGTGGCAAGGTCTCTACTTTGCTGGCTACCCCATCGGCCAAGGGGTTGTTTCATAAGGCCATCGTGCAGAGCGGTTCTATGCTGCGCACGATGGATGCCCGATACTCCCGTCGCATAGGACAGGCCACCGTGAAAGAACTGGGCATCAGCCCCGCACGCATTGACGAACTGGCCAAGGTGCCCTACGACCAACTGTTGGCTGCCGGTGAGAAAGCCATTGCACAAGTCAAGGCGGAAGCTGAGAAAGAAGGAGCCGTTTCTTCCTTTATCTTCGGATGGGCTCCTACGGTTGACGGCAGTGTCTTGCCTGCGCAGCCCTTCGACCCCCAAGCGCCCGAACAATCCAAAGACATACCTATGCTGATAGGTACGACACAACACGAATTCACCATAAGCACATACGTGCCCGCCATGCGTGGCATCAGTAAAGAACAGGCTGTAGATTTTCTGAAGAAGAAATACGCCGACCGTACCGATGACTTCCTGGCTGCCTTTGAGAAGGCCTATCCCGGCTACAAACCTATGGACTTGGTCGATGCCGACTTCGTCTTTCGTCCCAGTGCTGTAGAACAGGGTAAACTGAAAGCTGCCCAACAGGGTGCTCCCGTCTACATGTACATGTTTGCCTGGGAATCGCCCGTCATGGACGGCATCTTGCGCAGCACCCACTGCATGGAGATACCTTTTGTCTTTGACAATGCCCTGCGCCATGCCACGATGACCGGAGGTGGCGCCGACGCCTGTGCCTTGGCCAACCTGATGAGCAATGCCTGGCTGAACTTTGCCCGTACCGGCAACCCTAATGCCGACGGCCTGCCCCAATGGGAACCTTATACGGCCGAGAAGGGCGCCACGATGATATTCAATAATACATGCGAGATAAAGTACAACCACGACAAGGAGCTGCTCGACGTGGTGCGTGCCTTCCCGCTGCGCGGTTTTTGATTCTTTTTGATTGTTTGAGACCTATATAACACTATGTTAAACTAAAACCAAATGATTTTACAAATGAAAAACATTATGAAGAACATGACTTTGAAGCGGTTCGTGGCATTGGCTGCGCTGCTTCTGTGTAGTGTCTCCTTCGTGCTGGCTCAGGGGCCGGTGAAGGTGACAGGTAAAGTGGTGGACAACATGGGTGAACCCATGATTGGTGTAAGTATTTTGGAGAAGGGTACTACGAATGGTGTGATAACCGACATTGATGGCAATTACTCATTGTCTGTAAATCAAAGTGCTACGCTGGTATTTTCTTATGTAGGTTATATTACCCAAGAACTTGCAGCCGTAAGTGGTACATTGAATGTTACCTTAAAAGAAGATACCGAGACGTTGGAAGAGGTTGTGGTTGTAGGTTACGGCGTTCAGAAAAAGAGTGATTTGACAGGTGCTATTTCTTCTGTTAAGACGGAAGATATTGAGAACCGAACAATTACCCGTGCTGAACAAGCCTTGCAGGGTAAGACGGCAGGTGTACAACTTGTATCGACCTCTTCACAACCAGGTGCTGCTCCGAGTATCCGTATTCGTGGTTATTCTTCTAACGGTACGTCTGACCCCTTGTATGTAGTGGATGGCCTTATTGTATCTGACTTGAGTAGTATTGATCCTAATAATATTAAAAGCATGGAAGTGCTTAAGGATGCGGCCTCTGCTGCCATCTATGGTGCTCAAGCTGGTAACGGCGTCGTATTGATTACAACAAAAACAGGAAATAAGGGTAGCAGCAGCATTACTTACGATTTTCAGTATTCAATCAATAGCCTTGCTAACCGTCCTAAATTGATTAACTCACAGGAATCTTTGTCGCAACAGAAGGAAGTGAGCAACACATTCACTGATCAGGATATACAGAACCTGATAGATTCAGGTATTTGGGATGGACAGTCTACTACAGACTGGTATGATGTAGCCTTTACCAACTCTGCGATGTCTCGTCACAGCGTTAATCTGCAAGGTGCTAATGATAATGGTTCATTTTATCTTTCATTGAGTAATCTCTATAACAATGGTATCCTGCGAGGCAACTATGACACTTATAAAAGATTATCAATCATGTTGAATGCTGACTACAATATCAAGAAGTGGCTGAAGGTAGGTGTTACTGCTAATTATAATAAGTATACGACACGCCCTATTTCTGATGGTAGTTCAAACTCTTCGTATGGCAGTATGATTTCGCGTATTATGACACTGAAGCCCTATTGGCAATCGACCTATTCACCAGACGCGTTACCTTCGCAGATGCAAGGGCTATTGGACAGCGGTTATGTGCTGTTTACAGATAATAAGGGCGACTATTATATGACTTTGGGTGACGGAGAATCTCAGCATCCGCAGGTGGCTTTGCGTAGTAGCATAAAGAAACAATTCGGAAACTCGCTCAGTGGTACCCTTTATGCAAACTTTACTCCGTTCAAAGGCTTTACTTTTACAACTCGTTTAGGCTATCGTGAGTCAAATGATAACTACTATCAGTATGATAATTTATACTATGGCTCATCTTCTATTAGCAATAAAGATCAGAATGGTGCCCAACGCAGCAATACATCCGTGACTTACTACCAGTGGGAGAATTTTGCGAATTATGCTACCACTATTGCAGACAATCATAACTTGTCGGCTATGTTGGGTATGTCTTTTGCCGAAACAAACACCACCTATGTAATGGCAGGAGTAGATCAAGTTGCTAAAGATAATCCCCTATTTTGGGATGTGTCTTATCCTTCAGGAACAGCATCCAAAACCGTTGCCGGTTATGACAACTTGGGTCGTAAGCTTTCTTACTTTGGTCGTATAGGTTACGATTACAAGAGTCGTTACATGGCCCAGTTCTCTATGCGTGCCGATGCTGCCGATTCATCTGTTCTTCCTATGAATAATCGTTGGGGCTATTTCCCTTCAGTTTCTGCAGGATGGGTGCTTTCTAATGAGCAGTTCTTCCAGAATATTAACCGTACCCCCATCACGTTTGTCAAACTGCGTGCAAGCTGGGGACAAAATGGTAGTACCAGCAATTTGGGAAATTATTCTTATTCCAACTCTTTGACGTCCAACTCTATCGGTTATTCCTATTATACTACACAATTGATATATGCGGCATTGGCTCGTCCTAATCAGGTAGCCAACAATGAACTTAAATGGGAGACTTCAGAACAACTGGATTTGGGCTTTGATGTACGTGCTTTCAATGACCGCCTGACATTAGGCTTTGACTGGTATAAGAAAACGACAAAGGATTTGATTGTATCAAGTATCACTATTCCTTATGAAGTAGGTAACTCTTCTGCCCCTCTGAATGCAGGTAATGTAGAAAACCGGGGCTTTGAAATAGAATTAGGATGGAAAGACAAACCAAACAAAGATTTCAGCTACTCAATCAATGCAAACTTGGCGACTTTGAAAAATGAAGTGACATATTTGGATTCCAGAGTTAGCAATGGACGTATAGAGGGCGCTACGCGTATTGCCGGTTATGGTAGTATCACAGCGTTTGAGGTAGGACACCCCGTTTGGTATTTCCGTGGCTATGAAGTAGACCATCTGGACGACAAAGGTGCTCCTGTTTATGTAGATCAAGATAATAGTGGTAGCATTGATGATGAAGACCGCGTGGAAATAGGAAAGCCTATGCCTGATTTCACTTTTGGTTTGACTGCCAGCCTGAACTATAAGAATTTTGATTTCTTAATATTTGGTAGCGGTTCTATTGGTAACGATGCATTCATGGCTTATGAATATCATGATATATCTTATACTTTGAAGGAATTATATGACCAACGTTGGACAGCTGACGGTTCCACCAATCGTAAATATGCAGCTCCTACACAAACCGGTGTAGATAAATATGCAATGTCTGATGCTTATGTATTTGATGCTTCTTTCTTCCGCATTAAACAAATTCAGTTAGGTTATACATTCCCTCAGACTCTTACCAAGAAAGCATTTATTGACAAATGCCGTTTATATGTATCACTGGATGATTTCTTTACTTTCACCAGTTATCCTGGCTTAGACCCGGAGGTTTCAGCTTCTGCAACCAGTGGTATGGGAGTAGACTTTGGTAATTATCCGATGACTAAAAAAGTGGTGTTTGGTCTTTCTGTAACATTCTAACAACATACTAATAAATATTTTGTATCTATGAAAAAGTATAATTTATTATATATAGGATGCTTGGCCGCAGCTTTGTCTACAACAAGTTGTGATGTCGATTTGTTAAACATTCCTCAAGAAGGGGTTATTAGCGAAGAGAACTTCTATAAAACTGATGATGATTGCAATGAAGCGATTACTGCTGTATATAACTCTTTCCGAAATACTTATTCCGGCGATATTGATTGGAAATATTGCAATGGATTTTATCTGAAAAACATGCTTGCCGATGATTTGTATTGCGGTGGTGCATGGGACCAACCAGCTCCGCAAGAATTGGCACAGAGCGTAACGACAACAACCAATGAATGGGTAAAGCTATATTATCGCGAATTATATAGTACTATTTATTTGGCCAATATTGTGCTTGAAAAATTTGACGAATCATCTGATATTAAGAAAAGGAATATTGCAGAAGCTAAGTTTTTCCGTGCCATCTGTTATTTTGAATTGGTTACCTTGTGGGGTAATCCACCTTTAGTAGACCATGTATTGACAGCAAGCGAATATGAACAGCCTAACTCAACAGAAGAAGCTTTATATAGTTTCATAGAACAGGATTTGAATGAGGCAATTAACTCAGGGGCATTGGTTTCTAAAATCAATATGGATGATAAGGATACTGGTGCTCGTGTTACTCGTGAAGCAGCACACGCATTCTTAGGCAAGGTATATCTTTATCAAGGAAAATATGCTGAAGCCAAAGAGCAGCTGAAAGCAGTGATTGATTCTCAAAAATATGACTTAGTAGATGATATAACCATTTTGTATCATATGGCAGGTAATGGTTGTAAAGAATATATATTTGAAAATGTGCGGCATAATGATTCTAATAACTTATGGGGAGGTGTAAATGGTGGAACAGGACAAAGCGGTGCTCATCAGATTTTAGGTAACTGGCCTTTTGCTATATCACTGTTTATGGGTCCGGAAGCTCTTAGCCATTATAACTTCTGTCCTCAGGGTTATGCCAAGTTCAATCCGACAGCAGCTATTTATAATGCTTTTGTGGAAGAAGAAGGAGAGAGTGGTTATCGTTTAACAAATTGGATTAAGACATGGGATCAGGTCGTAGCAATGAATGTTTACATGCCGTCTTCAGGTTCTTCTCCTACTAGTGAAGGATATTATCGTTTGAAATGGTTGCCTACTCAAGATGATGAGAATGTGTCTGACTGGTCCGGAGCTCGCCAATGCTTCCCTGTAATGCGTTATGCAGATGTATTATTAATGATGGCAGAAGCTTGTGTACAGACTGGCACAGATCAAGCTGTAGCGGACGAATGTGTGAACAAGGTTCGTACACGTGCCCGATTGGCTTCTAAGTCTAATGTTACAATGGATGATATTAAAAAGGAGCGTCAATTAGAACTTTGCATGGAAGGAGTCAGATTCCTTGATTTGAGGCGTTGGGGAGATGCGCCTACTGTATTGGCAGACAAAGGTAAGCGGATTCCTACTTTCCGTGTCACTCCCGATCCGAGTAATGATTATACTACAGCTGAAGGTATTTATAATGCAAAATATGATTGTTCAATAGAATGGGCCGATAATGATTATAACTATGAAGCTTCAGGATGGACTCCAAATAGAGATGAATATCTTCCTTATCCTCAGGATGAACTCAATGCAAACTCTCAGTTAAAACAGAATCCTGGTTATTGATTTATATATAGGATATGTGGTTTAAAGTGTAAATATAGGCATGCAAAGTATATTATATATTTTGCATGCTATTATTTATGATTTTAGAAAGAAAAGTATACTTGTTAAGATAGTAAATTGGCAAAGTTGATAAATTTAAGAATAGATATATTAAGGCTAATTTAAAATACAATATTGCTTATGAAGAGACTCATATTTCTCATGATGGCTTTATTCCTTTTTGTGGGAACAAGGGCACAAGTTGTCTTCAAAAATAGTGAAGTCACAGTATCTAAACTGAAAGATAAAACTTGGGTATTTGAAACATGGGATTATACTACCATGTATTTGTTGGAGGGTAATGACAGAGCGGCATTGATAGATGCAGGTACCCGTTGTGCAGATTTAGATAAGATAGTAGAGAGTATTACTAATAAACCTTATGATGTTATCATCACTCATGCACATCCTGATCATGCAGGTTGTATCGGTTATTTCGATGAAGTGTGGATGCATCGTAATGATAGTGTATTGATTAAGGAACGTACGAAAGGCTATACTGGTAAAGTCCGTTATATGGAGGAAGGGCAAATCTTTGACTTAGGTGGACGTAAATTGGAGGTTATGTTGATGCCTGGACATACACCGGGTTCTGTCGTTCTTCTTGACCGTGAGCAAGGTGATTGCTATTCTGGTGATGCATTTGGTTCGGGAGAAGTATGGTTACAGTGTGTACCTATGTCTCCTATAGAGATCTTTTATCAATCTTGCTGTCGTATGGAGAAATTGATGAAGGAAGAAGGTATTAGTAGAATATGGTGTGGACATTATCCATATTTTAAGAAGCCTCTGCCTTTGAGCTATATTCAGACAATGATTAAGCTCTCAAGTCGGCTGGCTGTTGGAGATCAAAAAGGAGCTAAGCCATATAATAATTTTGCTATTCCACAACCTCCTACAACCCGTAGTATCTCTGATGGATTTTGCAAAATTGTTTATGATGTCAGGAATATTGTAATTAAAAGGAAAAGTATTGATCCACATCATGCTATTTCACTTGTCCGCTTCCCAAAAATAGAGCAAGAGGCATATATGTACCGTGATACATGTGTGCAGGTAGATGGTCGTTTTACAGGTTTCTCTCCTTTCTTCCTTATTTATCCAGATAAGCGTTGTGACGCAGTTCAAGCTGAAGCGTTGATTAAGGAAATGGGCATGGATAGTATTCTGCATAAATTTTCAGCATCGGTATGTGTTATGAATCCTTTAAGTAATACATACGATATGGAGAAGGATCTGGAAGCTTTTCGAACCTTCTTTAAACGTATGCGTATCGCTAATAATCTAAAGGTGATAGGTATTGGTCAAGGTGCTACTTTTGTAAATAAGGCTATTGCTCCAAATGCAGAGGCTGTAGCTGGTATTGTTACCATTGGTGGCAAATCAGGAAAGTATAAATCAGATAGTTGTCCTGTACCGGTATTTGTAGCTGGATCAGGAAGTAAGCAGGTAGCCAACGCTTATGTGAAACTTAATAAGGCTGTTAAAACCGCAGAAAAAGAAGGCTTGACATTCTATACCAATTCGGATGAGGATCTGTTGCAAGTGGTTGTATCAAGTAATGTAGATGCTTCATTGAAAGACAATTTCTTGGAGGCTTGGGTGCAGGTATTGTCTAAGAATTATCGCTTTAACAATTATAAGCATACATGGTATATGGGGGGAACTCCCGAACAGTATGGCCCTTATGAACTTGAGCCTTATATTATGCCTGAAGAGTGGGGAATAACCCGACGGGTAGTAGAAAAGGATTTATTGGGAGCTGGAACTTTTCTTTGGTATGAATTTCATCCAGAAGCAACCTTGACAGCACCTAAGGGTACTGTACCTTTATTGCTCTTGTTACATGGTAATGAAAATGACCCTCGTACCCAGGCTGAAACTTCTGGTTTTATAGAACTTTGCGCGAAAGAAAACTTTGTAGTGGTAGAACTTGAATGGCAAGGTAGTAAGGATTATGCTCGGATGGGTATGGATGGCGTTGAACAAGTTGTATATCATTTGTTGGAGACTTATCCTCAACTTGATGCTTCTCGTGTTTATACAGAAGGCCTTTCTGCGGGTTCTGCTACTTCTACTGGATTAGGAATACGTAAGTCTTATTTGTTTGCTGCAGTTGGAGGATTCTCTGCTGGTATATTACCTGGAAGTTACCGATTTGACTGTGACCAGCAATCTTTGTTGAATGAAGCAACTCAGAAGAGCGGTGCGGTAGAAATGCCGTATTTCTCAGCAACAGGAACTAGTGATACTGTTGTGCCTTTCTTGAATAAAGATAATTGGCAAGAGAATGCCTTTTTTGCAGCATGGCAGATATATCAGATAATGAATGGTATGTCGGTTACGAAACGCCCGGACTTTAGTAAAGATGCCACTTTTGGTATTGCTCTTGAGAAGCGTAAAACAATCCAAACCAATAAGGGTATTTCTATGGAAACAGGTGAGTTGAGTAAAAACGGTGTACCTCTTATTAAAATGGTTGCAGTAAATGATTATGGACATTGGAACTTTAAGCCAGCAGCTAAAATGATGTGGGATTATTTCATGCAATTTTCGCGTGACCCGAAAACAAAAAAACTTATTTATCATGGTAATAAATAATGGTTTTGTAATTAGGCGTTTTATCTTTGTAGGTTGTTATAGTTAGTTTGTTGTGAAGAATGATAGTAGGCTATAATTAATGGTTAATAGTGGATACCTGAAGACTTCATTGATGCAGGATTGAACCCCTGTATTAATGAAGTCGCAAGGTTATTTCTTTTTATCTGTATGAAGAAGATATATTTAATTTTATCGGCTGTCTGCCTATTCCTGACAGCCCAAGCCCAAGCTCCTTGGGGACCGCAGAGCAAAGTGGTGACCGATACCATTTACAGTGAGATTCTGAAAGCTGACAGGGCATATACCATTTACCTGCCCAAGAGTTATGAAGTTGACAAGACGCGCAGTTATCCTGTGCTTTACCTGCTGCATGGCGTGATGGGTATCAATACCAGCTGGTTTACTGACCAGCGGGCCGGCGAAGTGGCCGACTTGCTGATGGCTTCGGGAGAGGCGTGCGAAATGATTATTGTAAGTCCCAATGCAGGCGGAAACCCTTATAAAGGTGATTGGAACGGCTACTTCAATATGCCGGGATGGGCTTATGAGGATTTCTTTTACAAGGAGTTTCTGCCCCATATAGAAAAGACCTATCGGGTGAAGGCTGACAAACAGCATAGGGCTATAGCCGGACTGTCGATGGGTGGTGGAGGCACAACAAGCTATGCACAGCGGCACCCCGACATGTATTGTGCGGCATACGCCATCAGTGCGTTGATGGATATACCCGAGGTAGGGGCCATGCCGTCGCAGAATCCTGACGACAAGATGGCTATCCTGACCAAGTCGGTGCAGGAACACAGCTGCATCAAGTATGTGCAGAATGCTGATGAGGCTACGAAGGAGCAGATACGTTCGGTGAAGTGGTACGTGGACTGCGGGGACGATGACTTCCTGCTCGACCGCAATATCGAATTCTTCCATGCCATGCGTCAGGCACAGATACCACTTGAATTCCGCGTTCGTGATGGCGGACACGTCAATGAGTATTGGCATTCGGCTCTCTATACTTGTTTGCCTTTCGTGAGCCGCTGTTTTGGTAAGTAATCTTTACTAATAAACAATACAGATATGAAACGATTGATAATGATGGCTGCGGCTGTACTGATGTGTGCCGCATCGTGGGCTCAGCAAGCTTTGTGGGGAGCTACGCCGGTGGTCTCTCCCGAGATACATAGTGATAATACAGTGACTTTCCGCCTGAAAGCTCCCAAGGCGGTCAGTGTGCAGGTGACGGGTGATTTTCTGCCGGCTCGTCCGATAGAGACACCGCGTGGCATTTGGGAAGCTCCGGGCATTGCCGACTTGAAGGAAGGTAGGGACGGCGTGTGGGAGTTTACCACTTCCGAACCTTTGAAACCGGAGCTTTACAGCTACTCGTTTATTGTAGACGGGCTGAAGATGATGGACCCGAGCAATGTGTATCTGATTCGCGATGTGGCTACCGTGACAAATGTGTTTATCATTGGCGGTGATCGTGCCGATTTGTATGAGGTGAATGATGTTCCCCACGGTACGGTGCGCCGTATGTGGTACAACAGTCCGACGCTGAAGATGGACCGTCGTCTGACGGTGTACACTCCGGCCGGCTATGAGACGAGTGGCAAGCGCTACCCTGTATTCTACCTGCTCCATGGTGCAGGTGGCGATGAAGAGGCTTGGATAAACCTGGGACGTACGTCGCAGATACTGGACAACCTGATAGCACAGGGCAAGGCTGAACCGATGATTGTAGTGATGACCAACGGTAATGCCTGGCAGCAGGCTGCCCCTGGCGAGTCTTCCAAGGGATTTACGGTGCCTTCCATGAGTCCAGCCGAGGCTAAGAATGCTCCCGAAGGCGGTTTTGAACTGGCTTTCCCCGATGTGGTGAAGTTTGTGGAGAAGACTTTCCGTGTAAAGAAAGGACGTGAGAATCGTGCTATTGCCGGTCTGTCAATGGGTAGTTTCCACTCGGCCAATATATCGCGCTATTATCCTGACATGTTTGGCTACGTAGGTTTGTTCTCGGGCGCTTCGTCAAAGAACGACAAATCTACTTGCCCGGTTTATACCAATTATGAGGAACGGCTGAAGGTTCAGTTCTCCAAGAAGCCGTTGCTCTACTACATAGCCTGCGGCAAGACGGACTTTGTATATAAGAGTGTGACCGATTATCGCAAGCTGCTGGATGATAACGGCTATAAGTATGAGTATTACGAGAGCGATGGCGGCCATATTTGGCGTAATTGGCGAATATACTTGACAGAATTTGCTCCTAAGTTGTTTAAATAATGCTTGTGGCTTCAGATTTATACAGGTATTGCTTGCATTGTCCGGCAAATCTGTGTAATTTGGGGCGTTTAATGAAGTAAATGTACTAAATAAAAAATATATATATGAAAAAGTTATTCTTTCTGTCAGCGTTGTTGCTGATGTGTACGGTTGCCTTTGCGCAACAAGCTCTTTGGGGAGTAGCTCCGGTAGTTTCTCCCGAGATTCATGATGACAATACGGTGACTTTCCGCCTGAAAGCTCCCAAGGCCGTGAAAGTACAGGTGACAGGTGATTTCCTGCCTACTCAGAAAATCAAGACTCCATTCGGTGAGTTTGACGGACCGGGCGTTGCCGACCTGAAAGAGGGCAAGGACGGTGTATGGGAATATACTACTCCTGAACCGCTGAAGCCTGAACTCTACAGCTATTCATTCATTGTGGACGACCTGAAGATGATGGACCCCAGCAATGTGTATATGATTCGTGACGTGGCCAGCGTGACCAACGTGTTTATCATTGGTGGCGGACGGGCCGACCTGTATAAGGTGAACGATGTGCCCCACGGTACGGTATCGCGCATCTGGTACAACAGTCCTACGCTGGGCATGGAACGTCGTATGACGGTCTATACTCCGGCCGGTTACGAGACAAGCGGCAAGCGCTATCCTGTGTTCTACCTGCTTCATGGTATGGGCGGTGACGAAGAGGCTTGGATTGCCTTGGGACGTACGTCGCAGATATTGGATAACCTCATTGCACAGGGCAAGGCCGAACCGATGATTGTGGTGATGACCAACGGTAATGCTTCGCAGGAAGCAGCTCCGGGCGAGACTCAGAATGGACTTGTTCCTCCTACCATGAACTTGCCCAAGACCATGGAGGGTAGCTTCGAGACCGCTTTCCCCGACGTAGTGAAGTTTATTGATAAGACTTACCGCACCAAGGCCAACAAGAAGAACCGTGCTATTGCCGGCTTGTCGATGGGTGGTTATCATTCATTGCACATTTCCAAGCAATATCCTGATATGTTCAACTATATTGGTTTGTTCTCTGCGGCTATCATGCCCGACAAGAAGGTGCAGTCGCCCATTTACGACGACTTTGACAATAAGTTGAAGATTCAGTTCTCCAAGAAGCCTGCTCTTTATTGGATTGGTATCGGTACCGCTGACTTCCTGTATCAGGCAAATACCGACTTCCGCAAACTGCTGGATGAGAAAGGTTACAAATACACTTATTACGAAACAGGTGAAGGACATATCTGGAAAAACTGGCGTATCTATCTGACGGAGTTTGCGCCGCTGTTGTTTAAATAATGTATTCAAGTTTTGGCGAAGCCAAACTTGAAGGAGTTAAAGGAGTTAAAAGGAGTTATCGCCCGTCTTGGACGGGCTTAGAAGTTAAAGGCCAATAGAGAAGCAAGCAGCTCACGATGTATCGGCTTATCTCCTTAACTTCTATAACTTCTTAACTTCCAGCGAAATATCAAATCAGAAACATAAATATAATAATTTAATAGTATGAAGAAACAACTCTTTACGGTAGCTGTGGCTGCCGCTACATTGACAGCTTGCGGTCCGGGTGTACCGCAGTTGGGTAAGGCTTCGATAGACGATGTCATTGCTGCCATGACTTTGGAAGAAAAAGCTCACTTGGTGGTTGGTACAGGTATGAAAGGCTTCTCGGGCGACAGTGCCGTAATAGGCGAAACGAAGAGCCTTGTGCCTGGTGCTGCCGGTACATCTTATCCCATCGAACGGCTGGGCATTCCGGCAGTTGTGCTGGCCGACGGTCCTGCCGGATTGCGTATTGACCCCACTCGCGAGGGCGATACTGCCACTTACTATTGCACCCATTTCCCTATCGGAACATTGCTGGCATCTACCTGGAACCAGGAACTGGTGGAGCAGGTAGGACAGGCCATCGGTAATGAGGTGCTGGAATATGGTGCTGACGTGTTGTTGGCTCCGGCACTGAACATTCATCGCAACCCGCTTTGTGGACGTAACTTTGAGTACTATTCGGAAGACCCGGTTGTATCTGGTAAGATAGCTGCCGCATACGTGCGCGGCGTACAGAGCAACGGTGTGGGAACTTCTATCAAACACTTTGCCGTAAACAATCAAGAGACCAACCGTATGGGCAATGACGCTCATGTGTCGCCCCGTGCCTTGCGCGAGATTTATCTGAAAGGCTTTGAAATTGCCGTGAAAGAGTCTGCTCCCTGGACGGTGATGTCGTCTTATAACTATGTGAACGGTGTATATACGTCAGAGAATCCTGAATTGCAGACAACACTGTTGCGCGACGAATGGGGATTCAAGGGCATGGTAATGACTGACTGGTTTGGTGGCAAGGATGCAGTTGCCCAGATGAAAGCCGGCAACGATATGTTGCAACCGGGTACCGACAAACAGTATGAAGCCATTGTGGAAGGCGTAAAGAGCGGCAAGCTGGACGAGGCTGTGCTCGACCGCAACGTGAAGCGCATTCTGGAAATGATTGTCCAGACTCCACGCTTCAAAGGCTACCAGTATTCCAACAAGCCCGACCTGAAGGCTCATGCGGCAGTTACCCGCCAGTCGGCTACGGAGGGTATGGTCTTGCTGAAGAACGACAAGGAAGCTCTGCCGCTGGCCTCTACGGTGAAGAATGTGGCTTTGTTCGGTTGCACTTCCTACGACTTTATCGCTGGTGGTACCGGTTCAGGCAATGTGAACCGTGCTTATACCGTTTCTTTGCTCGACGGTTTGAAGAATGCAGGTTATACTGTAGATGAGAATCTGAAGAATATTTATGAGCAGTATGTAGCAGCCGAAAACAAGCGTTTGGCAGAAGCAAAGAAAGAATGGTTCATGCCGCTGTCCCGCCCCAACGAAATGAAGCTGGATGCAGCCCAGGTGAAGCAACTGGCTGCCAAGTCTGATGTAGCGTTGGTTACTATCGGCCGTACTTCGGGTGAATTCCTTGACCGCCAGTATGCCGACTTCAACCTGAACAAGGAAGAACTGGACCTGCTGAAGACGGTCTGCACGGCTTTCCATGCTGCCGGCAAGAAAGTGGTTGTCGTACTCAATATCGGCGGTGTCATTGAAACTGCTTCATGGAAATCATTGCCCGATGCCATCCTTTGTGCATGGCAGGCCGGCCAGGAAGGCGGTAACAGCGTAGCCGATGTATTGAGCGGCAAGGCTTCTCCTTCGGGTCGTCTGACAATGACGTTCCCTGTCAAGTTTGAGGATGCAGCTTCTTCAGAAAACTTCCCTGTTGACCAGAAAGCCAATATCGACATTACCAACAAGGGAGAGAAGAAGAATGACGTTAAGAATGTTGACTATACCAACTATGAGGAAGGCATCTACGTAGGCTATCGCTACTTTGACAGCTTCGACCGCGAAGTGTCTTATCCTTTCGGTTATGGTCTTTCTTATACCACCTTTGAATATGCCAACCCGGCAATCAAGGCCGAGAATGGTGTTTACACTGTGACCGTCGAGGTGAAGAATACCGGTAAGGTGGCAGGCAAGGAAGTGGTACAGCTCTATGTATCGGCTCCCGAGGCAGGCAAGTACAACAAGCCGGAGAAAGAGTTGAAGGCATTTGCCAAGACTGCTGAACTGAAACCGGGAGAGACGGCAACTGTATCTTTGAAGGTCAATGCTGCCGACCTGGCATCGTTCGACGAGGCTCAGTCTTCATGGGTGGTAGGGGCCGGAAACTACAGCTTCCTCATCGGTGCTTCTTCGCGCGACATCAAGGCTACGCTGGAAGCCGAGGTCGCTGCTTCTTCACAGAAAGCTAATGACATTCTGAAACCACAAGAGCCGATTCGCGAACTGAAGCGATAAGGTGGGAGTAATCCTTCTTGCAACAGGTAAGAAGGGCATGGTATTGATTGCGAAAGCAAAAAAATACTAAGCCCTTCTTTTCCTGTAATAGATTTTGCTTACTTTTGTCAACGAACAAATTATTTAATAAAACACCATGAACAAAAAACTATTCTTATCGCTGGCTCTGGCGGCAAGTACCTTTGTAGCTTCCGCTCAGCAAGTGGCTCCGGCTATCCCCAGAGATGAAAAAATTGAGCAGCAGGTAGAAGCCTTGTTGCAGAAAATGACGCTTGACGAGAAAATCGGTCAGATGTGCGAGCTCACCATCGACCTCTTGCAGCAGCGTACCAATCCGTTTGAAGGTCTCAACATGGATAAGTTGACTGTGAAAGACCTGAAGAAAGTACTCAAGAAGTATGGTATAGAAAAAGAATTCGACCTTTCGGGCGGTGTCCCCGACAAGGACGGCATGATGAAAATCTACATGCGCATCCAGGGCATCGAGAGCCAGAAGGGCTTCCAGCTCAGCGAGGCTATGCTCGATACGGTCATTGGCAAGTATAAAGTAGGTTCTATCCTGAACGTACCCAACGGTAAGGCACAAACTGTTCAGAAATGGCAGGAAATCATCAAACGCATCCAGGAGAAATCCATGAAGGAAATCGGCATTCCCTGTATCTATGGCGTAGACCAGATACACGGAACAACCTATACCTTGGGCGGTACCTTCTTCCCGCAGGGCATCAACATGGGTGCAACTTTCAATCGTGAACTGACACGCCGCGGTGCCGAAATCTCTGCCTACGAAACCAAGGCAGGAAGCATTCCCTGGACATACGCTCCGGTGACCGACCTCGGACGTGACCCGCGCTGGCCGCGTATGTGGGAAAACTACGGTGAAGACTGCTACGTGAATGCCGAGATGGGACGCGAAGCCGTTCTCGGTTTCCAGGGCAGCGACCCCAACCACATTAGCGATAACAACGTGGCTGCCTGCATGAAGCACTACATGGGCTACGGTGTGCCTGTATCGGGTAAGGACCGTACTCCTTCTTCCATCACCGAACAAGATATGCGCGAGAAGCACTTTGCTCCCTACCTGGAAATGGTAAGAAACGGTGCCCTCTCTGTCATGGTGAACTCGGCCATGAACAACGGCCTGCCTTTCCATGCCAACTATGAACTGCTGACCAAGTGGCTGAAGGAAGACCTCAACTGGGACGGTATGATTGTGACCGACTGGGCCGACATCAACAACCTCTACAGCCGTGACCACATTGCCAAGGACAAGAAAGAAGCCATCAAGCTGGCCATCAACGCCGGTATCGATATGTCAATGGACCCTTACGACTGGAAGTTCTGCACCCTGCTGAAAGAACTGGTTGAGGAAGGCGAAGTGCCTATGAGCCGCATTGACGACGCCGTACGTCGCGTACTCCGTTTGAAGTACCGTCTTAACCTCTTCGAGAAACCCTATTACGACCTCAAGGACTATCCGCTCTTCGGTAGCGCCGAGCATGCCGCAGCCGCTTTGCAGGCAGCCGAAGAATCATTGGTTCTGCTCAAGAATACCGACGGCATCCTGCCGCTGGCCAAGGGCAAGAAGATTCTGTTGACAGGTCCTAACGCCAACTCTATGCGTAGCCTCAACGGCGGTTGGTCATACACTTGGCAGGGAAGCAATGCCGAGGACTGCTCTGAACCCTACAACACCATCCTCGAAGCCTTCACCAACAAGTTTGGTGCCGAGAACATCATCTACGAAGCCGGTGTGACTTACAATGAAAAAGGCAACTGGTGGGAAGAAAACAATCCCGAAATCGAGAAGGCTGTAGCTGCTGCCGCACAGGCCGACTACATCGTAGCCTGCATCGGTGAGAACTCATACTGCGAAACTCCGGGTAACCTGACCAACTTGACACTCTCTGAGAATCAGCTGAATCTGGTGAAAGCACTGGCCAAGACAGGCAAGCCCATCATCCTGATTCTGAACGAAGGCCGTCCGCGCATCATTGCCGACATCGAGCCCCTCAGCAAGGCAGTTGTAAACGTTATGTTGCCGGGTAACTATGGTGGCGACGCTTTGGCCAACCTCGTGGCTGGCGATGCCAACTTCAGCGGCAAGATGCCTTACACCTATCCGAAGGAAATCAACTCACTGATTACTTACGACTACAAGCCGTGCGAACACATCGGCAAGCAGATGGAAGGTGCTTACAACTACGACGCCGTTGTCAACGTACAGTGGGCATTCGGTTATGGTCTGAGCTACACTACCTTTGCTTACAGCAACCTGAAGGTAGACAAGGCTAACTTCACAGCTGACGACGTACTGACCTTCACCGTTGACGTGAAGAACACCGGTAACCGCGTGGGCAAGGAGAGCGTATTGCTCTTCAGCAGCGACCTGGTAGCTTCGCTGACTCCCGATAACCGTCGTCTGCGCGCATTCGAGAAGGTAGAGCTGAAGCCGGGCGAAACCAAGACCGTTACTCTGAAAGTGAAAGGTTCTGACCTTGCTTTCGTTGGTTACGACGGCAAGTGGATTCTGGAGCAGGGCGACTTCCGCATGCAGGCCGGTGACCAGACTCTGAATGTAGTCTGCACCGCTACCAAGAAGTGGGACACTCCTAACAAATAATCCGAATACTCAGGATTAAGCCTGATAATAACTCCGGCGGCTGGCATTGCTTGGCAATGGCCAGCCGCCTTTTTTATGCAGTTTGCAGTGTGAAGGAAATAGTGTGTTTCCGGTAACAGGAAGAATAGTTCTCAAGGTGAAGTTTCACCGTATCTATCTGATAATAAGTGCTGTGTTGTGAAGGAAGGTGAAACAGGAGAAGTAGAGGCATTGTGTCTTTGGTAGAGACGTGGCGTGCCGCGTCTCCCCTTTCGCCTTGTATTCTATCCATCGCCTTGGCTTATCCTATTGTGTTGTTTATCAGTGTGATACTGTGAAACCTGTATCCTGAGACGCGGCACGCCACGTCTCTACTACGTTCCCGCATCAGGGTGGGGGATATGGCTGTTCGGGAGGGTAGCGATAGCCGGGCGCGGGTGATGAAAAAAACGGTGAAACCTGCCTACGACGTGAAGTTTCACCGTAATTCATTCTGTATCAGATGTTCAGTAGTCGGTGTGAAACGGTGAAACTTCATCATGGAAAAATATTTTTTACGGTGGAGAGCAGTTGCCGTGAAAGGGAAGCGCCTTTGTTGTCAATGACAGGCAAGGGCTTCTCTGTCCGAAACGGGTATGTCCTGAAGTGAAAGCCGTTGTGTTCTGGCTAATGTACTACTTGACGATGATAAAGAGGGACTTTGGCGGGTTAAAGAGGGACTTGGGCTGATAGAATAACGGTTAACTCGCAGCGTGATAGCAGTTAACACCTGTCACGATAGCAGTTAAGACTTTGTGCGATAGCAGTTAAGACTTTGCGCGTTAGGTCTTAAGACTTTGTACGATAGCTCATACAATTTATGATAAGTCGGTTGGTTGTAGGCTTGATTTCTGTTCCGTTTGTGTGGAAATAATTATCTTTGTGAGAAATCTTGAATATACGACTATGACTCGCATTTATTCCTTTCTGACGTTGCTATGCCTGTATCTGTTTGTTTCCTGTACTTACAACAAACATGTGGAACCTTTGTTGGAGGAGGCTGAATCGTTGGTGCAGAGTAGTCCTGACAGTGCTTACAGGCTGCTTGCTGCCTTGCCTGTCGACAGTGGCGGATGGTCTTGCGGGCAGGTTGCCCGTTATGGATTGTTGCTTGCCCGTGCCACGGACAAGTGCATGAAGCCGCTTTTGCCTTGCGACTCTTTGCTCGATGTGGCGTTGGAATATTATGCGGACAACACGCCCCACCGTGCTATGGCTTTGCTCTATAAAGGCAGGTTGGAGAAAGAAATGGGACAACAGGAGGAGGCTACCCGTATGTTTCAGGAAGCATGGACTATACTGAAAGATAAATCGGGGGAGGCGGAGATGAAAAGGTTGGTGCTGAGTTCGTTGGGGAATCAGTATTTTGATATCGGCTCTTTTGATTTGGCCCTTCCTCTTTACAGAAAGTTATATCAGTATAGCTTGACAGACAAAGACAAGGCAATAGCATTGGATAATCTGTGTAATTACTATGCTTTGCATGAAAATAAGGATTCAGTATTTGCTATTAGGCAAAAAGCATTGCATCATGCGCGTCTTTCCGGTGACTCTCTTATTGTAGCGCGGCTTTTGTTGTCGTTGAGTATGGATTACAACTTATTTGGGTCGCCAGACACAGCCTTGATATATGCGCGTCAAGCTCTTGCTAATGTGCCTCATAATGAGAATAGGAGTATGTACTATTATAATCTGGAAAATTTAATATACAACTATTTAACCATTTGAAAATGAGTAGTTTATAAATTTTGTTTCTGAAACAAGAAACAAATCAGGAACAAAAATGGTTTTTTAGGTAAATCCTCGTTTTTTTGTTTGCATTACTTTTCATTCCTTTCACTTGCTTGCAATCAAAGCACCAATCCAAGCTATTACTATGCTTTCTCATCCTGATTCAATATATGTTTTTTCATATATCCAGGAATTCGCAGCGAAAAGAGAAAAGTATTGTTTTCAATGATCGGTATCAATATGTACAAAGTTAAAAATAATCATCCAAGCAATCAAATATTTGTCTATTTTTAGTTTACTTTAGTTTAGCATATATATAGGCTAATGGACTAAACTAAACTGTTTTTGCTCACTCTGCCACTCCCTTTTTAGACCGCAGAAAGTGGACTCCCTTTGACTCCATCCTTTCTCTTTTCGCTGCAATATATTCCTTTATAAGTTTACGAGTAAATATTTGTCCCTATAAGCATTCGACTTCGGGCTATTTGATGAATTGTGCCGCAAAGGTATTTGTCATGTCTTTCTTGTATGCAAGGTATCCTTGAGGTTCACAACAAAATCTCCACCTTGCTTTGCAGCGGTAGTATTTGGTCGTGAAACCTTGCATAAAGAGCCATGACACCTTATGAAG
>USEY01000014.1 GCA_900553815.1 uncultured Bacteroides sp. | reverse complement strand
CGTGGTGAAGAGCGGCGATGCCTATACCTGCGCCAACCTGGTACTGACCGACGGCGCCGACTTCTACACGCCTTATGACTTCACCGCCGCGCAGGCCACCTACAGCCGTCAGCCGCAGGTCTATGCCGACGGCAGCCAGGGCTGGGAAACGCTTTGCCTGCCCTTCGGCGGACAGCTCCGGGTGGACGACACGCCGCTGACACCCGTCACCACCGGAGAAGAGGGCGGCTACTGGCTGCGCCGCCTGACCGGCGTCAGCGGCACCACGCTGCTGTTCAGCAGCTACGAGACGGGGGCCGATGCCTCCATTAAGGCAGGCGTGCCCTACATCATTGCCCTGCCGGGCAGTGAGTTCGAAGGCGAGAGCCTGGAGGGTAAGGCATTCAGCGTGGTAGGCACGGATGTAACGGTCAGCATGACGACCAACCGTGCAACCGCCGACGCCTACACCTTCGGCGGTGCCTACGCCACTACCCCGGTGGCCACGGGCAGCAGCTACCTGCTGAACGCTGACGGCAGCCTCTTCGAACTACAGGCTGCCGACGCCTCGTCGGCCCCCTTCCGTGCCTACATCACAGCAGACACGCAGGCCTCTACCCGCGGCACGGGCTCGCTGCCTCCGTGCCTGAGCATAGGCAACGGCGACGGCACGCTGACGGGCATTGAGAGCGCCCCGGCCACCGACGCCGACGAGCTGCGCGTGTATGGCGCGGCCGGCCGTCTGGTCATCCGCACGTCGCGCCCGCTGGGCGTCACGGTCTGCAACATGCAGGGCCAGCTGCTGTGGCACGGCACGGTGGACGGCGAACGGACACTGGAGCTGGAGAGCGGGGTGTATGTAGTGAACGGAAAGAAGGGGATGGTGAGATAGGCAGTTAAAGGAGTTAGAGGAAGTTAAAGGGAGTTATCGCCCGCAGGGCGGGCTAAGGAGTTAAAGGCCAACAGATAAATGAAGAATTTGTCATTCGCCATTAATCAAAGTATTGGCCGATAACTCCCGAATAACTCCTTTTTACTCCCGATAACTCCTGTCATGACTCCCAAATCATAACTTCCCCCCCCAGTAATAACAAAAAACATTCAACAATATGAAACCAATAACAACCAACAAGAAACAAGCAAAGGAAGCAAAGAAAGAAAAGTATGTGGCTCCGCAGTGCGAGGTGATAGCGCTGGACCCGGAACATAACCTGGTGCTGACCGACAGCGGACAGTATAATCCGGGCATGCAAGGCTATCGGTCGGGGAGATGGTGAGGGAGTGGAGAGTTGAGAGGGGAGAGTTGAGGGTGGAGAGTTGAGGGTGGAGAGTTGAGAGGGGAGAGTTGAGAGAGTTGAGAGGGGAGAGGTGAGAGAGTTGAGAGGGGAGAGGTGAGAGTGGAGAGTTGAGCATCAAATCATTACTCACATATCCCCCCCCAGGCAATCCTACCAAATAATCTGTGAAAATCTGTCTCATCTGTGTCATCTGTGGCCCATGCCGGTGCGTCCCCGCAAACACGCCGCTCCCGTTCCAGCTACACGCCGCTCCGGTTCCGGCTGCACGCTGCTCCCGTTCCGGCTGCACGCCGCTCCGGTTCCGGCTGCACGCTGCTCCCGTTCCGGCTGCACGCTGCTCCCGTTCCGGCTACACCGGCGTCTTTTTGCAAGAATATTATCAGCAGAACTTAATCTGCTCATTATTAACCATTTAAAAACTAATTATCATGAAAGCGAATTTTAACCTGGCCCTTAGGGTCAACCCGCAGACAAAAGAAAAACAGTGGTATGCCGTTCCGGCAAGCAAGGGTGCGCTCGACGCGGACGAGACAGCGGCGATGGCCGTGGCCGACACTACGCTGTCGAAAGGCGAGTATAAACATGCCATGGAGGTGACGAGCGAGAAGCTGATTGCGCTGCTGCTGAGCGGCGTGACCATCACCATCGGCGACCTGGGCAAGCTGCGCCTGTCGTTTGGCAGCAAGGGCGTGGCCAACCTCGAGGATTTCGACACGGCCTCGATGATACGCAACCCGAAGTTCATCTTTACCCCCTCGAAGACGATGAAGGCCGCGCTGGCCAGTGCGCAGTTCGAGGTGGAAGGCGTGGTGGAAGACGGCATCAAGTATGGCAGCATCGCCTCGTACCGCAAGGTGAAGGGGCAGACCTCGGGCGGCGGCACAACGGAGGAGCCGGGGGGCGAGGAAGAAGGTGGCGGCTCGATGGGATGAGGGCCTCACCTCCTGTCCTCCTTCTGGAAGGAGAGGGGTGGACAGGCGGGCGTGGTATCTCCGGCTCTCCTCCTTCTGGAAGGAGGAGTACCCGAAGGGGGAGGTAGTAGGTAAAAGCATAAAGCATTGATATACAAGCTATCGTAAAGACCTACCACCCCGGCCTTTGGCCACCCCTCCTTCCCGAAGGAGGGGAGTGGGCTGCGCGGTATAACGGTACGAGCATGCTGTGTCGCAGATCTTTTTTTATCTGTGGTCATCTGTTCCATCTGTGTCATCTGTGTGCTTAGATCCCGCATCAAGTGCGGGATGACGGGCTGAAGCCCGTGGCTGCGCGGTGCTTACCACTGACCGCTTATCGCTAACCACTGACCACTTACCACTGAATAACGATACCCCTCAGCCCTGCGGGCAGCTCCCCTATGTTAGGGGAGCAGGAGGGTACACACATATTTGTGGTCATCTGTCCCATCTGTGTCATCTGTGTGCTTAGGTCCCGCATCAAGTGCGGGATGACGGGCTGAAGCCCGTGGGTGCGGTGCTTACTGCTGACTGCTTACCGCTGACCACTTACCACTAATCACTTTTTATCCGTGTCATCTGTGTGCCTAGGTCCCGCATCCAGTGCGGTGTTACGTCCTGTCGTCCTTTGCTGCTATTTTTATATTATGTCCCCAGCTATTTTGTATTATTCTTGAAAAGTGTATTTTTGTCCGGTTATTAGTATTTATCTCAATAGTAAGGAATAGTATATGAATAAAGTTGTAGCATGTAAATTGTTTGTATTAGGATTGCTGTTGTGTTGTGTGGCTTGCCAGACGGACGACGACCTGCCGGGTGACAATCCTTCCGAGAACCTTTATCTGACGGGAGTTACCGCCGAACAGCATATCGGAAAGGCGGAGATAGCTGAGATGCTGGCCGGATATGCCGCGTCGCAGGGCATTGAGCTGCCCGAATCAATGCTGATGGCGTTCTTGTGCGACGTGGATGTGGCATCCATCACTTACACTACCACGGCTGCCGAGGGTGGCCAGGTGGAGGCATCGGGCGTGGTGGCGATGCCGAGCGGGACGACGTCTTACGACCACTTGCTGAGCATACAGCACGGCACGCTCAATATGGAGGAAGCGCCTTCCATACAGATGTTTTATTATGAGATGATGCCGGTGGTGAACGGGCATGTGGTGGTCATGGCCGATTATCTGGGCTACGGTGCCAGCCAGACTGCCGACCGCCAGCACCCGTACCTGCATGCCCGCCTGACGGGGACGGCCTGCGCGGACATGATTGAGGCGGCACGCGAGTACCTGCGGCAGAAGGGAGTGGGCGAGGACGCCGACAAGATAGAGCTGATGGGCTACTCGCAGGGCGGACAGGCCTCCATGGCCACGTTGCTGGAGCTGGAGCGTCGCGGACAGGCGGGGCGCATCCGCGGGGTGTATGCCGGCGGCGGTGCCTATGACCTGGAGAGCATCTTGCAGACGTTCCTTTCTCCGGCCAACGCTACCGTGCCGTATGCACGCAGCGGTTACTTGCCTTATCTGATACGTGGAATGGTTTACGGCGAGCAGCTGAGGGTGATCGATGAAAACCTGTATGCGCCGGTGGTGATAGAGAACGGGCTGAACAAGATGTTTTCTACACGGCCATTGTCGGAGTGGCACGATGCCTTGGGCACGGACATTAGGCAGGTGGTGCATCCCGACTTCTTTGCGGCTCCGACGTACAATGACAACGCCGACGTGAAGGCTGTCGTTGCGGCATTGCAGGCCAATTCGCTGGTGAATGCGTCGACCAAGCCGCAGAGCACCATCTATCTCTATCACTCGCCCCAGGACGATTTTGTGCCTTACAGCAATGCGGTCAGTGCGCACGAGCTTTGGCCCACGTCCACACTGACCGACCTGACGATGCCCAACCACGTGTGGGGCGGCATAGAGTTCGTGTTGCGCTACATGGGCTTGTGGGATTTCTTGGGTTCCATGCTGTTCAGTAGTGGGGCGGCTGCCTGAGACTTCACTTCCGGCCAAAGCTTCATCTCCAGCCTTCCTCCCAGGGTGAGGAGCTGTAGGCAATAAAAAACAAACGGGACAGACAACCACTGTGGAAAGTGGATGTCTGTCCCGTTTCTTATTGGGGGTGGGCGGTCTTCAAGCGGTGGCCGCCCCCCATTCTTTTACCTGTGTCAGATAAGCTCGATGCTGCGCTTTACGAAGTTGTTCAGTGCTTCGCCTTTCAGCATGCCGTTTTGCAGCAGGGCGAGGTCGATGAGCTGGCGCACTACTTTGTTGCCGGCAGCATAGTTGGCAAAGATGTTTTCTTTCTGCTGCTTCAGTTCCTGCCATTTCTTGTCCAGTTCGCTGACTTCGTCCTTTTCGGCAGTAGGAATTTCCTCGTCTTTCTTGCCTTCCTGTTTCTTCTTCAGTTCGCCAAGACGGGCATTGGTTTCGTCCATCTGCTGCTGAACGGGAGTTACTTGGGCGGCGCAGGTTTGGTTCTCGTCGTCGAGGATACGCTTGATGAGGGCGTGGTCGGCGTTGAGCACGAGGTTGAACATGTCGGGCATTTCACCGTAGAAGCTCATGCCAGCCTGTATGTTGGCCATTTCCTTCATACGGCGCATGTACTCGCTTTGGGTAATCATAACGGGTGCGCTGTTCTCGCCCATGTACTGTGCCATGATGTTGAATTCGGCTTTCTCTACTTTTGGCAGCTGGCTCTTGAAGATGGCCGACAGAGCTTCCTGTTTGTCGCCTTCGACAATGGCGTCCTTGGTCTGGTCTTTCTTCACGATGAGGTTGTCCACGGTGTCGCTGTCCACACGCATGAAGCGCGATTTCTCCAGCTTCTGCTCCAGCATGCCTACGACGGCGATGTCGAGCTGTCCGTCCATCAGCAGCACGTTATAGCCTTTGTTTTTGGCTGCCTCGATGTAAGCGTATTGCTCCTCCTTGTTGTTGGCGTAGAGGTAGATGAGGTTGTCGTCCTTGTCGGTCTGGTTGTCCTTAATCAGGGTCTTGTACTCCTCGTAAGTGTAGCACTTGCCGTCGGTGTCGGTCAGCAGGGCAAAGTCTTTGGCGCGTTCGTAGAAATCTTCCTGCGTCAGCATGCCGTAGTCGATGAATATCTTCAGGTCGTTCCACTTTTCCTCGTATTGTTTGCGGTCGTTCTTGAAGATGGATTGCAGACGGTCGGCTACCTTCTTGGTGATGTAGGTAGAAATCTTCTTTACGTTTGAGTCGCTCTGCAAGTATGAACGCGATACGTTTAGCGGGATGTCGGGCGAATCGAGCACTCCGTGGAGCAGGGTGAGGAAGTCTGGTACGATACCTTCGACGGAGTCGGTGACATAAACCTGGTTGCAGTAGAGCTGTATCTTGTTCTTGTTGAGCTCGATGTTGCTCTTCACCTTCGGGAAGTAGAGCACACCGGTCAGGTGGAAGGGATAGTCTACGTTCAGATGAATCCAGAAGAGGGGCTCGTCGGCCATGGGGTAGAGCTCGCCATAGAACTTTTTGTAGTCTTCATCCTTCAGTTCGCTGGGCTTGCGTGTCCACAGAGGGCAGGTGTCGTTGATGACGTTGTCTTCTGCTGTCTCCACTTCTTTGCCGTCTTTCCATTCTTTCTTCTTTCCGAATGCGATGGGCACAGGGAGGAAGCGGCAGTACTTCTTCAGTAGTGACTGGATGCGGTTGTGGTCGAGGAATTCCTTGCAATCATCGTCAATGTAGAGGATGATGTCAGAACCACGGTCGGCCTTGTCAGCATCTTCGATGGTGAACTCGGGGCTGCCGTCGCAAGTCCATTTCACGGCCTTGGCGTCGTCCTTGTAGGACTTGGTGATAATTTCCACCTTCTTGGCTACCATGAAAGCAGAGTAGAAACCGAGACCAAAGTGGCCGATGATGGCGTTGGCGTCGTTCTTGTACTTCTCGAGGAAGTCGTTGGCTCCCGAGAAGGCTATCTGGTTGATGTACTTGTCAATCTCTTCGGCGGTGAGACCAATACCGCGGTCGGATACGATGATGCGGTCGTTGTCAACCGATACATGTACGGTGAGGTCGCCCAGTTCACCCTTGAACTCGCCCATGGAGGCGAATGTCTTCAGTTTCTGGGTAGCGTCGACTGCGTTTGATACCAATTCGCGCAAGAATATTTCGTGGTCGCTGTACAAAAACTTTTTGATGACGGGGAAGATGTTTTCAGTAGTTACCCCAATGTTACCTTTTTGCATATCGTTTATAGTTTTAAATTTGTTCGATGAATTGATTTAACGGAAAAGTGACAGGCAAAAAAAATGCCAGTCTGGGAAAGACTGACATTTTGACGGTTGGAGCGACAGAAATATGTCGAATTTGCTTGTTTCCTGAGAAAAAGAAGTTATTTAACGGTCACAACCAGTTTATCCTTTTCCGTATTGGCCGATACGCTTATCACGTTGCCTGGCTTCATTTCGGTCGTGATGAGCAACTCGGACAGTTCGTCTTCCAGATAGTTTTGAAGTGCGCGTTTCAATGGACGGGCACCATATTGTACATCATAGCCTTTGGTCGCCAGGAAGTTCTTGGCATCATCGGTCAACTCCAGACGGTAGCCCAAAGCTTCGATGCGACGGTAAAGTCCTTTCAGCTCGATGTCGATAATGCTTCGGATAGCCTCTTGAGAGAGTTGGTCGAAGGTGATAATCTCGTCGATACGATTCAGGAACTCGGGCGAGAAGGTCTTGTTCAGTGCCTTCTGGATGACGTCGCGGGCATATTCCTTGTTGTCAATACGTTGTCTGGCGGCAAAGCCTATGCCAGCGCCAAAATCCTTCAGCTGGCGTGTACCGACATTGGATGTCATGATGATGACGGTATTCTTAAAGTCAACGGTACGTCCGTTACTGTCGGTCAGGCGGCCTTCATCCATGACTTGCAGCAGAAGATTGAAGACATCGCCATGAGCTTTCTCAATCTCGTCGAGCAGTACAATGGAGTAGGGCTTGCGACGCACACGTTCGGTCAGCTGTCCGCCTTCTTCGTAACCTACATAGCCCGGAGGGGCACCAACAAGGCGCGACACGGTGAACTTCTCCATGTATTCGCTCATGTCGATACGTATCAAGGCATCGGTGCTGCCAAACATGAATTCTGCCAATTCTTTGGCCAAGTAGGTCTTACCTACGCCGGTAGGTCCCAGAAACAGGAAAGTTCCAATGGGCCGGTTGGGGTCTTTCAGACCTACGCGGCTACGGAGGATGGCTTTGGTCAGTTTCTCGATGGCTGCATCCTGTGCAATGACTTTGGACTGGAGCACACCTTTCATACCGGCCAGTTTGGCACCTTCGGCCTGCGCCATGCGTTGTACGGGAATGCCTGACATGAGAGAAACTACGTTGGCAATATCTTCTTCGTCTACCGTACGGCGATCGTCTCTGAGTTTCTTTTCCCAGTCTTCTTTCATCTGCTCCAGGCGTTTGGACAGTTCCTTCTCCTGGTCGCGGAAGCTGGCGGCCAATTCATAGTTTTGCGACTTTACGGCTTCCGTCTTCTGGGTGCGTGCATTTTCTATCAGCTTCTCCTGTTCTTCGATTTCCTTGGGTACGGAGATAGAAGAAAGGTGTACACGCGAGCCAGCCTCATCGAGAGCGTCGATGGCCTTGTCGGGGAAGTGTCGGTCGCTGATGTAGCGCTCGGTCAGATTTACGCAGGCTTTCAACGCGTCTTCGGTGTAGTTCACGTTGTGGTATTCTTCGTATTTATCTTTAATATTGTTCAAGATTTGCAGTGTCTCTTCGGCAGTAGTCGGTTCTACTATTACTTTCTGGAAACGACGTTCCAAGGCACCGTCTTTCTCAATGTTCTTGCGATATTCATCGAGTGTAGTGGCACCGATGCACTGTATTTCGCCACGTGCCAGGGCTGGCTTCAGCATGTTGGCGGCATCCATGGAGCCGGCAGCTGCACCTGCGCCTACGATGGTATGTATCTCATCGATGAATAGGATGATGTTTGGGTTCTTCTGCAACTCTTTGATGATGGAGCGGATGCGTTCTTCGAACTGACCACGGTATTTGGTACCGGCCACTACCGATGCCATGTCGAGCATGATGACCCGCTTGTCGAAGAGCACGCGCGACACTTTTTTCTGTGTGATGCGCAGTGACAGTCCTTCAACAATGGCTGACTTACCGACGCCCGGCTCGCCTATCAGGATAGGGTTGTTCTTTTTGCGTCGGCTCAGTATCTGTGCCAGACGCTCTATTTCACGCTCACGACCTACTACAGGGTCCATCTTTCCTTCTTCTGCCAATTTTGTCATGTCGACCCCGAAGTTGTCGAGTACGGGAGTATCGTTGGCAGTCGTTTTCTTTTGGGTGGAGTAGGGACCCATAGATTGCGACGATGACTTGTTGGACGACGGCATTCCGCTTTCTTCGTCTTCATCATCTTCTTCTGTAAATCCCATTCTGAAATTGGCATTGTGTTTCAGCGACAGCAGTTCGTATACCGATTGGTAGGTGACATGCCGCTCTTCAAGAACAGAGCTGGCCAGGTTGTCGCCGTCTTTCAGTATGGCCAACAGAATATGCTCAGTGTCTACCGTTTCGCTTTGCAATAGCCGTGCTTCCAAAATGCACATTTTTAGTATCTTGTTGCTGAGTGGGGAGAACTCTATTTCCTTGTCATTCAGTGTATCTTCTTCATCATCTACCCTCAGGAAACTTTCAATCTGTTGTTTTATCTGTTTCAAATCCACATTCAGCTTGAGCAGAATCTCCACAGCCTTTCCACTTCCGTCGCGCAGGATGCCCAACAGAAGATGCTCAGGTGCTATAGAGCTGTTGCCCAAACGGTAAGCTTCCTCTTTACTGTATGTGATAACATCTGAAACTCGTTGTGAAAATTGATTGTTCATTATCTTTTCTTCTCTAACTTATAACCTATTTATTATATGCGCCTGCAAAGATACACTATATTTAAATATATCTCTGCACACTTTCTGCCGATTAAAGTAAAAATAACAATGCCATGAGCCTGCATTGTACTCGTCAGAAAGTACAGGCTTTTTATTGTATCAACAAATATCGTGCCAAGTATAGCATGATTTTGCACTATCGAATTTGCGTCAGTATGTAGCAGGATAATCAGGTTGTTGTGTTGTAAATGCCTCCAATTGTAGTTCTTTTTTCTGGATTATGGAGAAAAAAGCTATTATTCTCGTGTATTTGAATAGTCTTTGCTTGATACTTGTAACTATAATGGTCTTTATTTCTGCTGTTTGAAATAAATAGCCAAAAATATATTTGGCGTTTCTTGTTTTATTTAAACCTATTTTTATATATTTGTAGGTATATAATTAACAAATCTTTTTTATTCACTTAAAAATTGGATGTACCATGTTTAAAGCACCTTTTTCTTTTGACGGACGCATTCGTCGTATTGAGTATTTCCTTTCAGGCCTTGTTTGTGGCGTTGTTGTTTGGATTGCTATGTTGTTAGGAGTTGGCACCTTCTTGTTAGGAGCAGGAAGTGGGTCGGCTGCCGGTTCAGCGTTTGGTCTTTTGATTGGCGTTGTAGCTATTATTGCTGCCATCTGGTTCTCATTGGCTCAGGGTATTAAACGTTTGCATGACCTTGACAAATCAGGTTGGTTGATTCTGATTTGCTATATTCCCTTTGTAGGCTGGATTTTTGCACTTTATATGCTCTTTGCTGATGGTACTGTAGGCCCGAATCAATATGGTCCTGACCCCAAGAACCGCATGCCTTATCAACAGCAACCTTCTTCGTTCAATGTGACAGTAAATGTTAATGCTGAAAAGAAAGTAGAGGAAGAACATAAAGTTGAATGATACACGGAGTGTATTGAAATAACATATAAGTTTTTTCAAGGCAAGCATGTAATGAAGGAATTTCCTGTTGCATGCTTGCTTTTTTTGTGCTAGGTATAGATATAGTTCATCTATTATCTATAACGAGTTTGTCTTGAAAATGCCACGAGCTATTCTTATTAAATTAAAGAGTAAAGTTTCAGATTCGTTTCAAGGCATGAAACCATCAGTTTCAAAGGATGAAACCGTTAGTTTCAACGTATGAAACCATTAGTTTCAAGGCATGAAACTAAATGCGACTGACTGAGTTTGCCTGTGGGAATGTGCTTGTTGTTTGTTATTTTAGGCTTGATAGTAAATGGTTGTGATCATGCATTAAATATAAAAGAGCCTTGGTAAAGTTGCAATTTTATTCATTATTTGATTTCGTATCTCGTAGAAAAAATGTATTTTTGCGCAAATTTTCTATCATATAAATGAAAATTAGAGAAATTGTAAGCGCCCTTGAACGTTTTGCGCCTCTGCCATTGCAAGATGGATTTGATAATGCCGGCTTGCAAATCGGGTTGACAGATGCGGAAGCTACAGGGGCTTTGTTGTGTCTTGACGTAACCGAAGCTGTGCTTGACGAAGCTATCGTTTGCGGTTACAATCTTGTCATAGCCCATCATCCCTTGCTGTTTAAAGGATATAAGTCTATCACAGGAAAAGATTATGTGGAGCGCTGTATCTTAAAGGCTATAAAGAATGACCTTGTGATATATGCTGCACACACGAATCTGGACAATGCCTGGGGAGGCGTAAACTTTAAGATAGCCGAGAAACTGGGGCTTCGGAATATACAGATGTTGGAGCCAAAGGATGGTGTGTTGCTGAAGATGGTGACTTATGTACCGGTGTCGCATGCTGAAGAAGTGAGGAAAAGCCTTTTCGGAGCAGGGTGTGGATGTATAGGTAACTATGATTCATGCAGCTATAACGTGTCTGGACAAGGAACTTTCCGTGCGCAAGAGGGAACACATCCGTATTGCGGACAGGTGGGTGAACTTCATACCGAACAGGAGGTAAGGATTGAGACTGTTTTGCCGGTTTACAAGAAAGCAGAGGCACTGAGAGCTTTGCTGAAAAGTCATCCATACGAAGAACCGGCATTTGATTTTTATCAGTTGCAGAATGCGTATGAGCAAGTCGGGGCAGGTATTGTAGGAGAGTTTGAACAGCCGATGACGGAATTGGAATTCCTGCGGAGCGTAAAGAAAACTTTCGAAGTGGCTTGCCTGAGGCACAATAAGCTGACTGGGCGTGAAATCCAGAAAGTGGCTCTTTGTGGTGGGGCTGGTGCATTCCTGATGCCACAGGCTATGCGTTGCCATGCGGATGCTTTCCTGACGGGAGAGGTGAAATATCATGATTATTTTGGGCATGAGTCAGATCTCCTGATAGCTGAAATAGGTCACTATGAGAGTGAGCAATATACGCAGGAACTGTTTGCTGAACTTTTGGAGAAACATTTTCCTGACCTTGAGACCCGAATAACAAAAATTAATACGAATCCTATAAAATACATGTAAGTAAAATGGCTAAAGAAGCAAAAAAAGATCCTCAGGAACTGACCGTTGAGCAGAAACTGAAAACATTGTTTCAATTACAGACCATGTTGTCTAAAATTGATGAGATTAAGACGTTGAGAGGTGAGCTTCCCTTGGAAGTTCAGGACCTTGAAGACGAAATTGCCGGTTTAAAAACTCGTATTGAAAGAATCAAATCCGAGATTAGTGAACTGAAATCTGCTATTGCCGGGAAGAAAGTAGAAATAGAAACCGCCAAAGCTTCTGTTGCTAAATACAAGGACCAGCAAAACAATGTACGTAACAACCGCGAATATGATTTCCTTACCAAGGAGATTGAATTCCAAACTCTGGAAATTGAACTTTGCGAGAAGAAGATCAAGGAATTCACAGCACAGGAGCAGGATAAGTCTACAGAGTGTTCAAATAGCGAGATTGCATTGACCGAAAGACAGAAGGACCTGGAAATCAAGAAGAGTGAACTTGATGAAATCATCTCGGAAACAAAGCAGGAAGAAGAAAAACTGAGAGACAAGGCCAAAGATCTTGAGACAAAGATTGAGCCTCGTTTGCTTCAGTCTTTCAAGCGTATCCGCAAGAATTCACACAATGGTTTGGGTATCGTATACGTACAGCGTGATGCTTGTGGTGGATGTTTCAACAAAATTCCGCCTCAGAGACAGCTTGACATTCGCTCACGCAAGAAAATCATTGTATGCGAGTACTGTGGCCGTATCATGATTGACCCCGAATTGGCTGGTGTAACTACAGACCACAAAGAAGAAGCTGTAAAGGAAAAACCGACAAGAGGACGCAGAAAAGCAGCAAGCGCTGAATAATATTCATTTTTATATTTCAGATTTCAGAGTTTTCAGCCAGAGAACTGAATGGTTATGACTCTGAAATCTGATTTTTTTAAGACCTTGTCTTTCAAATTAATTCTTCATAGCGGGGAATGTCAGGCAAGAACGCATACGTGTTCTTTTTATAATCTATACGGCAACAATAATGCTCCAGCCCGTTGCTGACTACCAGATAATCAACTTTCAGAACAATATTGTAGCGCACAATTTGGTCGAAGACCATTTGATTGATTGATATATCCGGTGCTTTATATTCCATTATCATGCGGGCAGATAAGTCTTTCCGATATAGCACGGAGTCACAACGTTTGCGCGTACCATTTAATATCACTTGCACTTCATTGGCCATCAGTGCCGTTGGGTATCCCTTGTAAGTTATCAGAAAGTTGATGAAATGTTGTCGTACCCATTCTTCTGGGGTGAGGGCAACGTATTTTCGTCGTAAGGGGTCAAAAATGACATTTTTCCCTTCCTTGATGGCTATTTTCGTATCAAAGCTTGGTAAGTTTAACGATAACATTTACTACATTTGTAATTGGTAAAAAGATAGCATTGAAACAAAAGTGTGGCTTCATGTCTTTCTGAGCCTGTCTATCCTTTCAACAGGATTTATAGGAAAGAATGGCCGAATGTTCACGTGTTTCATGACTACAAAATTAGAAAAATCCCATGAAAACAAAAGAAGAAATAGTAGCAAACTGGCTTCCGCGCTATACCAAACGGGCACTTGATGACTTTGAAAGCTGCATTCTACTTACCAATTTCAATAAATATATAGAAATCTTTGCGGCTAAATTTGATGCGCCTATCCTCGGGTACGATGCTAATATGACCTCGGTCAGCGCTCATGGCATTACGATGATAAATTTTGGTATGGGCAGCCCCAATGCAGCTATCATTATGGATTTGCTTAGTGCCATCCATCCCCGGGCTTGCCTTTTCTTAGGTAAGTGTGGAGGTATAGATGAGAAGAATCGTCTGGGGGATCTTATATTGCCTATTGCTGCCATCAGAGGTGAAGGTACTTCTAACGATTATTTGCCGCCTGAAGTCCCATCTTTGCCATCTTTTGCTCTTCAGCGTGCGGTTTCTTCAGCTATACGAAATCATGGGCGTGATTATTGGACAGGGACTGTTTATACGACCAACCGACGTATTTGGGAACATGATGAACAGTTTAAGTCCTATCTAAAGAAGACCCATGCAATGGCTGTAGATATGGAAACGGCTACTCTTTTCAGTTGTGGGTTTGCCAATAAAATACCTACCGGTGCGTTGCTGCTTGTATCGGACCAACCTATGATACCTGAAGGTATTAAGACAGATAAAAGTGACAATATGGTGACGCAAAACTATGTGGCTACGCATGTTGATATAGGTATTGAGGCGTTGAGAATGATAATAGATAATAACCAAACCGTGAAACATTTGAGATTTGATTGGTAGGATAAAATCTTCAGATGATTATAATTCTGGTTTAATATTGGGAGTCAGTTTCTATATCTCTCTGACTCCTGCATTACAAATTTTATAGCAAATGGCGAAAAACGAAATCACCTGCGACGAAATACTGAAAGAACTGAAAGCAAAACAATATCGTCCTGTCTATTACCTCATGGGCGAAGAAGCTTATTATATTGACCTGATAGCGGACTATATAGAAGACAAGGTATTGACCGAAACCGAGAAGGAGTTTAACCTTACAGTAATTTATGGCAATGAGACGGACATAGCTTCGGTCATCAATGCGGCCAAACGCTATCCCATGATGTCAGAGCATCAGGTTATTATTGTGAAAGAGGCACAGAATCTGTCTAATATTGACGAACTGTCTTACTATCTGCAAAAGCCGCAGCCTTCTACCATTCTTGTCTTTTGTCATAAGCATGGTGCGCTTGATCGTAGGAAGAAGATTGCCGGCGAGATAGAGAAGGTTGGGATTCTTTTTGAATCGAAGAAACTGAAAGAGGGCCAACTGCCAGCTTTTATCTCTGCTTACATGAAGCGTAAAGGTACGGACATAGAGCCTAAGGCGGCTGCCATGCTGGCAGACTTCGTGGGGGCAGATTTGAGCCGCTTGACGGGTGAAATGGAGAAACTTGTCATTACATTGCCGCACGGTAAAACGCGTGTGACCCCTGAACAGGTGGAGCAAAATATCGGAATCAGCAAGGATTACAATAACTTTGAATTACGCAATGCGCTGGTGGAAAAAGACGTGTTGAAGGCAAACAAGATAATCAGATATTTTGAGGATAATCCTAAGACAAATCCTATTCAGATGACCCTTGCCGTACTCTTCGGTTTCTTCTCCAACCTTATGTTGGCCTATTATGCTCCAGAGAAATCGGAGCAGGGCATAGCTGCTTTCCTTGGCCTGAAGTCTCCGTGGCAGGCGCGCGAATATCAGACTGCTATGCGGAAATACACGGGGGTAAAGACTATGCGAATCATTGGCGAAATACGGCAGACGGATGCCAAATCGAAAGGTGTGGGTAATTCTTCATTGAGCGATGGCGAGTTGCTTCGCGAGCTCATCTTTTTCATTCTGCATTGATACCGCTTTAGATGAAGGCTTTTATCATATAACCTCTAAGTTATAAGATATAATGAAAGAGGAAGGTGGCTGTCACAGCTATCTTCCTCTTTACTGACTTAAAACAACTAATAAAGAAAACCGATTTTATCGGATAAATAACAATTCTCTATATTTGGGCAGTGTCCACATTTGGTTATCAACAATCAGTTCAAGCTTGTCAATGTGGTATCTGATTTCCTCCATCATCGGGACAATGTAGTCGTGATAGGCAATGGCCTTCGAACGTTCGTTGTCTATCTTGTTGGCTACCTTGCGCGATTCAATCATGGCGTCTACATGCTCCTTGATAAAAGCCGTGCGGTCAGCGATTTCTTCTATCAGTTCCAAATTCTTGGCCGACAGCTTGGCTGCTTTTTCTGCAGGAAATAGTCCATTCATTTTATACACGTTGTCTATCAGTTCGGTCTGGTATTGGGTAGCGACGGGGATGATGTGGTTCATGGCTAAGTCGCCCAATACGCGTGCTTCAATCTGAATCTTCTTGGTGTACATTTCCCATTTTACTTCGTTGCGGGCCTCCAGTTCTTTACGGGTCATAACGCCTGTCTTTTCAAACATGGCAATGCTGTCTTCTTTCAAATAATTGTCGAAAATGACAGGCACACTGGTTTCGCAATCCAAACCACGGCGGGCAGCTTCAGCTTTCCATTCTTCGCTATAACCATTGCCGTCAAAATGAATAGGTTTGCATATTTTGAGGTCACGGCGGATAATATCGAGGATAGCCGATACTTTGTCTTCGCCTTTTTCAATAAGGGCGTCTACGTCGTGCTTGAAGTCGGTGAGCTGTTCGGCCAATGCTGTGTTGAGGGCAATCATGGCACTTGCACAGTTGGCTTCCGAACCTACCGCACGGAATTCGAAACGGTTGCCGGTGAAGGCAAAAGGCGACGTACGGTTGCGGTCTGTGTTGTCAATGAGCAGTTCGGGAATCTGTGGGATGTCCAGCTTCATGCCTTGTTTTCCGCTCAGGCTGATGAGTTCGTCCTTGTCACTTTCTTCTATGTGGGCCAATACCTGTGAAAGCTGCTTGCCAAGGAAGGAAGAGATGATTGCAGGAGGTGCTTCGTTGGCTCCCAGACGGTGTGCGTTGGTAGCGCTGGAAATGCTGGCTTTTAATAGTCCGTTGTGGCGATAAACAGCCATCAGGGTATTGACTATGAAGGTGATGAAACGCAAGTTTTCTTCGGCAGTCTTGCCCGGAGCCATCAGGAGTACACCTGTATCTGTACCCAGCGACCAGTTGTTGTGTTTGCCACTACCGTTGACACCCTTGAAAGGCTTTTCGTGAAGCAGGACGCGGAAGCCATGGTTGCGTGCAATCTTACGCATCAGTGCCATGATAAGCATGTTATGGTCCACAGCCAGGTTGCACTCTTCGTAGATAGGTGCCAACTCAAACTGGTTGGGGGCTACCTCGTTGTGACGTGTCTTGACAGGAATGCCCAGTTTCAGAGCTTCAATTTCCAGTTCCTTCATGAAAGCGGCCACACGGGGCGGGATGGCACCGAAGTAGTGGTCTTCAAGTTGCTGGTTCTTGGCAGAGTCGTGTCCGGTGAGGGTACGACCAGTCATCAGCAGGTCGGGGCGGGCTGCATACAGACCTTCGTCTACAAGGAAATATTCCTGTTCCCATCCCAAGTAGGCATTGACTTTCTTCACATCGGGGTTAAAATAGTGGCAGACTTCTGTAGCAGCCTTGTTGACTGCACGCAATGCCTTGAGCAACGGAGCCTTATAATCGAGTGATTCTCCGGTATAGGCAATGAAGATAGTAGGAATGCACAGTGTATCGTCAACGATGAAAGCTGGAGACGATGGATCCCAAGCAGAGTAGCCACGTGCCTCGAATGTGTTGCGGATACCGCCGTTGGGGAAGCTGGAAGCATCTGGCTCCTGCTGTACGAGCAGTTTACCGGTAAATTCTTCCATCATACCACCCTTTCCGTCGTGTTCTACAAAAGCATCATGCTTTTCCGCTGTTCCCTCGGTCAACGGATGAAACCAGTGGGTATAGTGGGTTGCACCCATTTCGATGGCCCATTTCTTCATGCCAGCCGCTACTTCGTCAGCAATACTGCGGTCCAGCTGCGCACCGTTATCTATCACGTCTACCAGTTTGTCGTATACTTTGCTTGGCAGGTATCTGAACATCTTTTCCTTGTTGAATACATACTTGGCAAAATACTCGGATGGACGCTCTTTGGGAATCTCTACGGAAACCGGCTTTTTCTTGAAGGCCGTTTCCACTACTCTGAATCTTAACTTTGACATGTTACTTTATATTAGTTGGTTTAAAAGTGTTAATTTATTATTGTGTAAGTAAGCTGACTGAATAAGACATCAATTAGTCTTGCTATTTGTCATTCACTTACATGTCATTTACCGTTTTATCGGCTTATATATATTTTGTTTATTGTTTTTGTATTGTGGTATTTGGAATGTAGTGACTTGCAGAAATGTAAATCACTACATTCTTTTTTTATTTGGTTATCAGTTATAGGCTGACTCTCCGTGTTCATAAATATCAAGTCCTTCTTCTTCAACACGGGCAGGGACTCTAAGTCCGTGTATCTTATCAAGCAATTTGAAGATGATGTAGCCCATTAAAGCAGCCCAACCTCCTACGACAAGAGCTCCGAAAACCTGTGCTCCCAGGAATCCCCAGCCGGCGCCGTAGAATAAGCCTTCACTGGTAGAGAACAAACCGGTCAGGATGGTGCCTACAAATCCGCATACACCATGAACGGAACTTGCACCTACCGGGTCGTCAATTTTCAGCGTCTTGTCAATGAACTCTACGGCGAGTATCATCAGTACGCCGCAGATAAGTCCGATAAAGGCTGCTCCACCTGCCGAAACACAGTCGCAACCTGCGGTAACTCCTACAAGACCAGCTAAGATACCGTTCAGGGTAAGTGAGAGAGACGGCTTGCGATACTTTATCCAGCTGGTGACAAGTGCCGCAAAACCTCCAGCGCAGGCCGCCAAGTTGGTGATAAGGAAGACATGTGATATGGCCACCTGGTCTGCTGTAGTTGAAGCTGCCAGTTGTGAACCCGGATTGAAGCCAAACCAGCCAAACCACAGGATGAAGACGCCTAAGGCAGCAATGGTAAGGTTGTGTCCGGGAATGGCTTTGGAGCTGCCGTCCTTGCCATACTTACCGATACGTGGTCCCAAAATGGCAGCGCCAACGAGAGCAATCCAGCCACCTACAGAGTGAACCACTGTAGATCCGGCAAAGTCGTGGAAAGTGGTGCCGAATAGGTTCATCATGAACGACCCTTCTTCACCATTTGTCAGCCAGCCTCCACCCCATGTCCAGTGGCCTGATATGGGATAAATCAATACGCTGATAGCAACGGTGTAGACCACGTACATGGAGAACTTTGTACGTTCGGCCATAGCGCCCGATACAATTGTGGCTGAAGTAGCACAGAATACAGTTTGGAAAACTAAGAAACCCTCGCTGGGCAGTTTCGTATCAAGAAAGGACAAGTCAAAGAAGTGTGGCATTCCAACAAATCCTCCAGCTCCAAACATCAGTCCGAATCCGATGAACCAAAAGAGCAGTGAACCCAGCATGAAGTCTACAAAGTTCTTCATCAGGATGTTGCCTGTGTTTTTAGTACGTGTAAATCCTGCTTCAACCAGTGCAAATCCCGGTTGCATGAAGAAAACGAGCATGGCAGCTAACAACATCCAAACGGTATCAATACCTGAGGCCATTTCGGCCAGTGTATCAGTGGTGGCGGTTGCGTCCGCCTCTCCTGCCCATACAGTTGTAGTGCCTAACAGTAAGAATATAGCGATGGCTGTACATAGCCGTGGAAAGCTACGTGATATATAAGTTTTCATAACATTTGTGGTTTTATTATTTTTCTTGTTCAGCGTTGAATAGTGCAATATCTCCTCGTTCGGCGGTACGTATGCGGATGGCGTCTTCTATGGGAATGATGAAGATACGTCCGTCGCCTATCTCACCTGTCCAGGCTGCTTTTTGTATGGCATTCACTGTTTTCTCCACATTTTTGTCGCGTACTACGATGGAGACAAGTATACGTTCGATGGAGCTGGTATCGTACATTACTCCACGGTAGATGCGCGCTTGGCGTGACTTGCCGACACCTCTGACATCGTAATAAGAGAACCATTCGATGTCTGCTTCGAGCAGTGCTTCTTTCACTTCCTCGAATTTGGTCTTGCGAATGATAGCTTCAATCTTTTTCATACCTTTTTACCTTTGAAATAGTTAGTGTATTTGTATATTTGTCTCTATGCTTACAAACTCAATCCTACAACGAAGTAAGCACCTTGTGTATAGGGATTAAAGGTGAGTTGGGCAAATAACGGCAGAGAAAAACGGTCGGTAATGGCTATTTCTTTGGATGCCTTCAGCGAGAGATTGGTCACGTTAAATTTGTTCGCATATAAACCTTCCCAAGGTGTTAACCCTACTTCGGCATTCCACTCCAATCCACCCAGTTTAAATGGTGCGCTTAAGGCTATATATGTGGAGTAGGAACGTTTACCATCGGCATTGTAGTAGTCGGCTCCGGCAAAGTTGGTATTCCAGCTGATGGCCATTACGCCAAAATCGTATGCAGCATTTACTTCAAAAACATGTTGTGTATTGTGTGCTCCGTATTTGAAATAGCCCACTTGTGCCGTCTGGTCGCTAGGGAAAAACCAGTAGTCAGTCACTCCTAAGCTCAAGCCACCTGTCTTGTAGTTTAGGATAAGGTCTAATTCTTTGGTATCTTCCTTGTTTACGCTTACCGACCCCCATGCGCCTATCATAAGTCCTTTATAAGAGACTGACATGTTGGGCTGAAAACTAATGCCGCCGCAGTCTGTACCACGCCAAATGTAACTGCTTACCACGTCGGCTCCTGCCGATGCTTCCACTTTCTCTTGTGCTCTGCCTTGGATGACGTATCCCACTGTCATCATACAGACGATGAGCATCTTGTTCAGATTGATCATTTGCTTCATACTTAATACCTATTTTATTGTTTATTAATTTAATGGCAAGTGGTTGATCAGGCCACTTTTTATTATATGGCGCGCTGCATATTTCGGTATTTTGCTCAGGACATCCATTTCCTGATGCGTCTCATAGCTTCCTCGCAGTCGGCATGTGAGCCGAAGGCTGTAAGGCGTAAGTATCCCTCGCCACTCGGGCCAAATCCTACACCAGGTGTGCCTACTACATTAGCCTCGTAGAGCATTTGCTCGAAGAAACGCCACGATGTTAGTCCGTCGGGGGCTTTGAGCCAGATGTAGGGGGCATTTACTCCGCCATATACTTTGAATCCTGCTTTACTTAAAGCTGTCTTCATGGTACTGGCGTTTGTCATATAATAGTCTATATTTTCTTTTACCTGTTGTTTGCCTTCGGGAGTGTAAATGGCTTCGGCTGCACGTTGAGTGATGTAGCTTGTACCATTAAATTTAGTACACTGACGGCGGTTCCACAGTTTGTTCAGGGCTACGCGGTCACCGGTCAGTGTGGCAGCAGTCAGTTCCTTGGGTACTACGGTATAGCCGCAACGAACGCCTGTGAATCCGGCTGTTTTTGAGAAACTGCGTATCTCGATGGCACACTTTTTGGCTCCTTTCACTTCGTAAATGGAGTGGGGTACATCGTCTTTGCGGATGTAAGCCTCATAGGCAGCATCGAAGACGATAAGTGTGTCGTTGTCCAGTGCATAGTCTACCCATTTTTTCAGTTCGGTCTTAGTCAATGTTGTTCCTGTGGGGTTATTGGGATAGCACAAGTAAATGAGGTCAATGCGTCGGTCGGGAATTTCGGGTACAAAGCCGTTCTCTTCTGTGCAAGGCAGGTAGGTGACGTTGCTCCAATGTCCTCCTTCTTCCAAGGTTCCAGCCCGGCCACACATAATGTTGCTGTCTACGTAAACAGGATAGACAGGGTCGGTAATACCCATGCTGTTGTCCCAGCGCAGTAGTTCACCAATGTTGCCTGTGTCGCTCTTGGCACCGTCATTAATAAAAATCTCAGAGGGTGAGAGGTGAACGCCTCTTGGTGCAAAGTCATTTTTGAGAATGGCATCGATAAGGAAGTCATAACCTTGTTCGGGACCGTAGCCTCGAAAGGTCTTTTCATTGGCCATTTCGTCTACTGCCTTATGCATAGCCTCGATGCAGGCTGGAGGCAAAGGACGGGTAACGTCGCCGATGCCCAGTCGCACAAGGTCTTGCTTGGGATGGGTTATCTTGAATGTGTTTACCTTCTTGGCTATGTCAGAAAAGAGATAGCTGCCGGGCAATTTCAGAAAATGTTCGTTTACTAATGCCATAATCAGTTCTTTATATTTAGTTGTTAAGTTCTATTGTTCCATCAAAAACTTTCACGGCTCCTCCCGTCATGTACACATGGTTGTCGGTTGTTTGCCATTCTACGGTTACTTCGCCACCGTCCATCAACACTATAGACTTTCGTCCTGTCAAATGAGCCAGCGATGCTGCTACGGCAGTAGCGCAAGCGCCCGTCCCACAGGCTTGTGTGATGCCTGAACCACGTTCCCAAACACGCATCCGGATACGCCCATCGTCTAATACATGGGCAAATTCTACGTTAATACCATCAGGAAACAGTGGATGATGTTCCAACCGTGGTCCTATTTGGGCTATGTCGAGTGCATCTGGGTCGGGGACAAAAAGCACCAAGTGTGGATTCCCCATTGAGACAAACTGTCCTCTAGCAAAATCGTATCCATCGCCCAAGTCTACTACTCGCATGTCGCATGGTTCATCCATGTCTACTGTTACTTGGTCTACTTGTCTGTTGTTGCCTACATGAAGGGAAAGGGTTTTAATACCCGATAAAGTTTCGAGTGTAACTGTGGTCTTATTTGTCAGTCCTTTGTCATAAACATACTTGCCAATACAACGGCTGGCGTTGCCACACATACGAGCTTCAGAACCGTCAGCATTGAATATTCGCATGCTGAAGTCGGCCATAGCCGATGTGCCTATCAGTACTAATCCGTCGGCTCCGATACCAGTGTGTGCACGGCTCCAGTCTACAGCCCATTTTTCCGGAGTGGAAAGAACGGCATGTGTATTGTCCACATATATATAGTCATTGCCGGCTCCGTGCATTTTTGTAAAGGATATCTTTTTTGCCATTTTGTTTGAATTTGATAGATTATATTTTCTATTTGCTTTTGTTTGTTGCAAAATTACGAAATAATGGAATATATGTAGCGTTTTTGCTGCCTTTTGTTTAGATTATAATAGTGATTCTTACGGTTTGTAACTTCAATATGCTCAAAAGTGCTAATTTGTAACTTTTATTATGAGTAACAGCTTATATTGTCATTGTTCTTTCATCTGAAAAGGATTGTAGGGAAAGTGGAACTATCAGAGAAATGATATATATAAAACGCGATTGAGGCGGATTTGGCGGATATTTGAGTCTACATATCACGCTTATTTTTTGCTCAACCGCGTTTTAAGGAATGTTTTTTATCACTTTGTTCAAGTATAGCAAGCAAGCTCTTGTTGGGTTGTTGCTGAATTCAATTAGTTTATATGCCAACCATACGACGTCGCTATTGGCATTTGACTTTAGTAAGGTAGTTCCAGAAAGACAAGATTGTACAGATTCACATCTATCAAAGTTAGGATGTTACAGTTTCACACTCCCTATGTGAAGGTTTCACAGTTTCTATGTGATGGCTTCACAGTCCGTTTGTGACAGCTTCACAGTCTTAGTGTGAAAGGGTGTGATATACTTTGGAATTACCCATTTCTCTTTAATGATAGCCTGCAGGAGTTGAATGGGCTGCTTAATAGGCTTGTTCATGTATACCTGCTACCGCCCGGCCGCTTGGGTCGTTCAGATTACGGAAGGAAGCATCCCAAGCCAAAGCCTCGGCAGTAGAACATGCTACGCTGGGTACACTAGGTACGGAACGTGCGGCACTGTCGCTGGAGAAGTGTTCCTCGAATATACTGCGATAATAATATTCTTCCTTGTTCTGTGGAGGATTGATGGGGAAACGTTCGGCTGCATGGGCCATTTGTTCATCGCTGACAGCTGCTGTAGTCATTGCTTTCAGCGTATCAATCCACGAATAGCCTACGCCATCTGAGAATTGCTCTTTCTGACGCCAAGCTACCTCTTCGGGCAGTAGTGAAGCAAAAGCATCTCGGACAATCTTTTTTTCAATCGTATGACCTGGACACATTTTTACCGCAGGGTTCAGTCGCATGGCTACATCGAGAAACTCCTTGTCAAGAAAGGGAACACGTCCTTCCACACCCCAGGCCGAGAGACTTTTGTTGGCTCGCAGGCAATCGTAGAGGTGGAGCTTAGACAGCTTGCGAACAGTTTCTTCATGAAAAGCACGTGCGTCGGGTGCTTTGTGGAAGTACAGATAACCACCAAACACCTCATCGGCTCCTTCGCCGCTGAGTACCATTTTGATACCCATTGATTTGATGACACGTGCTAACAAATACATCGGTGTGGAGGCTCGTACAGTGGTGACATCATAGGTCTCAATGTAGTAAATTACATCGCGGATGGCGTCCAGTCCTTCTTGTATGGTATAGTTGATTTCATGATGTACGGTGCCGATATGTTCAGCTACCAGTCGTGCCTTCTCCAGGTCGGGTGCACCTTTCAGGCCTACAGCGAAGGAATGGAGCTGTGGCCACCAGGCAGCCTGCTGTCCGTCGGTCTCGATGCGACGGTCGGCATAGAGCTTTGCAACGGCGGAAATAACCGACGAGTCCAATCCGCCGGAGAGCAGCACACCGTAGGGTACGTCACTCATTAGTTGTCTGCGAACGGCAGCTTCCAAAGCATTTCGCACATCAGCCACTTGTGCTTGGTAAGCATCGTTGGCGGGTAATGAGGTATAACGGTCTTTCACAGCGTCATATTCCGTCCAATCTCGTTTATACCAACGGTGCATCTTGCCCTCACGGCTCCAATAATAATGGCCTGGCAGGAAAGGTTCATACTTGTAGCATAGTCCTTCAAGTGCTTTCAGTTCACTGGCGCAGTAAACCGTTCCATCGGCATCGTAGCCTATATATAATGGTATAACGCCAATAGCATCGCGGGCTATGAGAAATTCGTCACGCTCCTCATCGTAAAGAGCAAAAGCGAAGATGCCGCTTAACCGTTCAATAAAGTCCGTGCCATAACGGCGATATAAAGCAAGTATAACCTCGCAGTCACTGCCTGTCTGGAAATTATATTCATCGGCAAAGTCGGCGCGAATGTCACGATGATTATAGATTTCACCGTTTACAGCCAGTATTTGTCGACGGTCGGGCGAGAAAAGAGGCTGTCCGCCACTTTGTGGGTCAACGATAGACAGTCGTTCATGGGCCAGAATGGCTGATCCGCCACAGTAGATGCCACTCCAATCGGGTCCGCGGTGGCGTATGCGTTTCGCCATGGTGAGAGCTTTCTGTCTCAGTTCAGGCGTTTGTTGCTTGATGTTAAAGATGCAGGCTATTCCACACATAATATCTGATTTTTTAATAAGTGGATAATTTGAATAATAATGTTTCATAGCTACTGAAACAGTGTTTCAAAACAACTGAAACAATGTTTTAATGCTTCTGAAACAATGTTTCAGGGCTTATGAAACAAGATGAAACATGACTATATTTGCAGTAATGTCGATTCCGGGAGGGAAACTCTATTTCCCTTTTAAAATTCGGTCGATGCTTTGTGCTGCCTGTCGTCCGGCAGCTATGCACTTTACTACAAGGCTTGGACCGGTAGCGGCATCGCCTGCAACGACAGCATTGGGTGGCAATGTAGGTAGTTGCGGGCGAAGAAAGCCCATGGCCAATAGTACGAGGTCGGCTTTGATGACTTCCTTCTTTCCTGTTGGTTTCATAACAGGTCGTCCGCCTTCTGGATTGGGGAGCCATTCCACTTCCTCTACTTCTACGCCAGTGACACGGCCATTCTTGCCAATGAATTTATTGGAGTTTAGACTCCAGCGACGTGTACATCCTTCTTCATGGCTGGAACTGGTCTTTAACACTATGGGCCATTGTGGCCAGGGTGTAGCGGGGTTGTAGCCTACGGGAGGTTGGGGCATGATTTCTATCTGAGTGACACTTTGCGCCCCTTGCCGATGGGCAGTGCCTATACAGTCACTACCCGTATCGCCGCCGCCGATAACCAATACATGCTTGCCTTTTGCAGTAATGCGTGTTTTCTCATCCATTATTTGCCCTGCCAGTATCCGGTTCTGCTGAGACAACATTTCCATGGCAAAATGAATGCCCATAAGGTCACGGCCCGGGATAGCAAGGTCGCGTGCTTGGGGTGTTCCGGTACAGATGGCATAAGCATCAAAACCTTCAGGCAAATGGGCTATGTCTATTTCACTGTTTGTTTTGAATACGATGCCCTCTGCTTCCATAATACGCAGGCGTCGGTCTATGATATTCTTGCTGAGTTTGAAGTTTGGGATGCCGTAGCGTAACAGTCCACCTATCATTTCGTCGCGTTCAAAGACGGTTACTTCGTAGCCTTTGTGATTCAGCTGGTTGGCAGTAGCCAGCCCGGCTGGTCCGGAACCAATGACGGCTACCCGTTGTCCGTTACGTTTGATTTCCTGTGGACTGACATAGCCTTCGCGGAAGGCTGCCTCTATAATGGCAGCTTCGTCTTCGCGGATAGTAACAGGGGCGTCGAACGATAATTTAAGTACACATGACTTTTCGCATAGTGCAGGGCATATCCTTCCTGTAAACTCGGGAAAATCGTTTGTGGAACTCAGTATGTCGTAAGCTTTGCGCCACTCACCTTTATATAGCGCATCTTGAAATTCAGGTGGGCGGTTGCCCAGCGGGCAAGCCCAGTGGCAGAAGGGTACACCACAATCCATGCAGCGGCTGGCTTGCAGCTTCCTTTCACTGGTGTTTAGTGTTTGCTCTACTTCGCTATAATCATTTATTCTTTCGTGTATCGGTCTGTATCCCGCTTCTTGTCGCGGAATAGTAAGAAATGCTTTCGGGTTTCCCATATTATAATGAAGAATTAAGAATGAAGAAATCTGGAGTGAGGTCGATAGTTTCGCCTTATGATTGGTTTTGTCGTTAGCCAAGCTATCGATATTCCTTAAACTCCTATTTTAATAATCTCTTTGCACTTCAGCAATTTTTTGTTGTAGCTTGCGCATCTGCTCTTCAGCCAGTACTTTTTTGTATTCGATGGGGGTTACCTGGATGAACTCCTCAACGTAACGTGGCCAGTTGTCGAGCATGGTACGGGCAAGCGTAGAACCAGTATATAAGTAGTGCTGACGGATTAGTTCGTGCAATTCTTTGCGGGCAGTAGAATCTTCTAGTAATGATAGTTCTACCATGTCCATGTTGCAGAAGTAGTCGAACGTTCCTTGTGGGTTCCACACATAAGCTACACCACCACTCATGCCTGCTGCAAAATTTCGTCCCGTCTGTCCCAATACTACCACACGCCCTCCGGTCATGTATTCGCAGCAATGGTCGCCTACACCTTCAACGACCGCTATGGCGCCTGAATTGCGCACCGCAAAACGTTCACCTGCTCGTCCGTTGATGTAAACTTCACCACTGGTAGCTCCGTAAAGCAAGGTGTTGCCTACGATGGTGTTTTGTTCTGCCGCAAAGTTACTGCGTACAGGAGGTAGTACGGCTATATGTCCGCCGCTCAGTCCCTTGCCCAAGTAGTCATTAGCTTCACCTTCCAGTTTGAAGCTGATACCGTGAGCCAGGAACGCACCGAAGCTTTGCCCTGCTGAGCCCTTGAATTTTATACTGATGGTGTTATCGGGTAGACCATCGTTACCATATTTAGCTGCCACGGCTCCTGATAGCATGGCTCCTACTGCACGGTCGGTATTACCTATGGCATACTCTAATGATACTTCCCGTTTATTGTTCAAGGCCGGTGCTGCTGCTTGCAACATCTCTACATCTTTTACGTGTGCGATGTCGTGTTGCTGTTCTGTGCAATGGAAAAGGGCAGATGTGCTCTCTACACGATGCAGCAAACGACTGAAATCCAGTAGACTGGCCTTCGTGCCTGTAGGTGCTGGATGTATTTCGATGAGATCGGTGCGGCCTACAATGTCATTTAAGCTTTTGAAGCCCAGCTCAGCCAAGTATTCGCGCACTTCCTGAGCAAGGAATCGGAAGTAGTTTACTACATATTTATAATGACCACGGAAGTGAGCCCGTAGTTTGGGGTCCTGTGTTGCAACTCCTACAGGGCATGTATTGGAGTGACATTTGCGCATCATGACACAGCCTAGTACGATAAGTGCTGTAGTTCCAAAAGCAAACTCTTCGGCACCAAGCAGGGCCATGCAGATAATATCACGTCCTGTTTTCAACTGTCCGTCTGTTTGAAGGCGCACTTGTCCACGTAGTCCGTTCAGTACCAGGGTTTGCTGCGTTTCGCTCAAACCTATCTCTGGCGATATGCCTGCGTAACGGATAGAGGAAGCCGGCGATGCACCTGTGCCTCCTTCAGCACCTGAAATAACAATGAGGTCTGCCTTTGCTTTGGCCACTCCGGCAGCAATGGTACCCACACCACTCTCTGCTACAAGTTTCACACTGATGGCGGCACGTGGGTTCACATTCTTCAAGTCGAAGATAAGCTGTGCCAGGTCCTCAATGGAGTAGATATCGTGATGAGGTGGGGGTGATATGAGCGATATACCAGGGATTGAATGACGTGTACGGGCAATGACTTCGTCTACTTTAAAACCGGGCAGTTGTCCACCCTCACCAGGTTTAGCACCCTGAGCTACCTTGATTTGTATTTCTTCAGCATTTGCCAAATACTCCGCTGTTACTCCGAAGCGTCCTGAAGCGACTTGTTTGGTCTTGCTGGAGAGACTGATTCCCTCAATTGTCTCATGGAAACGAGAGCTATCTTCACCGCCTTCACCTGTATTGCTACGTGTGCCTAGTTCATTCATGGCTAGTGCCAGTGCTTCGTGTGCCTCCTTGCTTATGGCACCAAAAGAGATGGCACCTGTCACAAAATGCTTCACAATGCTTTCCACCGGTTCCACTTGTTCAATATCTATCGGGTTACGTCGGAAGTCGAAAAAGTCGCGCAGGAATATAGGGTTGCTCTTTTGGTCAACCACATGGGTAAATTCTTTAAATTTCATGTAACTGCCTGTACGGGTAGCCAGTTGCAGAGTGCTAATGGTTTCCGGATTCCAAGCATGTTGCTCGCCGTCTTTACGGTAAGACATTTGTCCGATGTAGGGCAATAGCGGGTCTATAGTCTCGGTAACGAAACCGTTGTCATGGAAGGTGATGTAGTCTTTGGCAATCTCTTCCAGACGAATGCCACCAATAGTGGAGGTCGTTGTGCCAAAGTAGCTCTTAAGTAATTCTTCACTAAGTCCTACGGCTTCAAATATCTTCGCACCGCGATAAGAACGAATGGTACTGATACCCATCTTGCTCATTATTTTGTAGAGTCCTTTACAAACGGCTTTGATATAGTTCTTCTCTGCAGTTTCGTAGTTCATCTGCACTTCACCTTTTTGTACCAACTCATTCAATACGGCATAAGCCATGTAAGGACAGATGGCACTGGCACCATAGCCCAGTAATAAGGCGGCGTGCATGACTTCTCGTATCTCTCCACTCTCTACAATAAGAGCTGTCTGCACACGTTTCTGTACACTGATTAGATGATGGTGTACAGCACTGATAGCCAATAATGAAGGAATGGCTGCCTGAGTGGCATTGATATCGCGGTCAGACAGAATGATATAGTTGGCGCCATCAGTAACAGCTTGTTCGGCAGCTTTACACAAACGGTCGATAGCTTCTTGTAGGCCGGCTTTACCACGTGCGGCTTCAAATAGCATGGGTAGTTTTACGGTATTAAATCCCTTATAGCGTATGTTGCAAAGAATATCCAGTTGCGTATTACTTAAAATAGGATAGGGAAGACGTACCATTTTGCAATGTGTTTCGCTAGGCAGCAGTATATTCATGCCAACAGCACCAATATATTCGCTAAGAGACATTACCAGTTCCTCACGAATTGGGTCAATAGGTGGGTTGGTTACTTGAGCAAATTGCTGTCGGAAGTAATTGAACAATAACTGTGGCTGGTTGCTCAATATAGCTAGCGGTGTATCATTGCCCATGGATGCGGTCGGCTCTGTTCCATTGCTACACATAGGGATAATGATGCGCTCCACATCTTCACGTGTGAAACCAAAAGCACGTAGCCGGCGTTCATAGTCATCTACCGTATTGGTTACTTTACGTCCACTCTTCAATGTATCCAGTTCTATACGGTTAGCTGATAGCCACTGACGGTAAGGCTTGGCGGCTGCAAGCTGTTCTTTCAATTGGTTGTCATAATATATTTTACCTTCTTCGGTATCTACAATCAGAATTTTGCCTGGTTGTAAACGGCCCTTTTCTTTGATATTTTCGGCTTCAAAGTTAATGACTCCAGCTTCGCTGGCTACCACCATTGTACCGTCGTGAGTCAGCAAATAACGGGCAGGACGTAATCCATTTCGGTCCAGCATGCCTCCGGCATATCGGCCGTCGCTGAAGAGCAAGGCTGCCGGCCCGTCCCATGGCTCCATCAGGATAGAGTGATATTCGTAAAAGGCCTTTAAGTCTTCGCTAATAGGATTTTTGTCGTTAAAAGATTCTGGTATTAGCATAGCCATGGCATGAGGAAGACTCAAGCCTGACATGACGAAGAATTCCAATACATTATCCAGCGAAGCAGAATCACTCATGTCCGGCTGAATAATCGGGCGTATATCTTTGACGTTTCCTAAGGTTGGTGTGGATAATACGCTTTCACGTGCTTCCATCCATCCTCTGTTGCCACGGATAGTGTTGATTTCACCATTGTGCGCCAATAAGCGGAAAGGCTGTGCCAGGCTCCATGTAGGAAATGTGTTTGTACTGAAACGCGAGTGCACGATGGCAAGTCCACTGGTAAAGTAGGGCTGGGTCAAGTCACAGAAATACGTTCTTACTTGTGTAGACGACAACATTCCTTTATATATAATGGTGCGGCTGGATAAGGATACGATGTAAAAGTCTTTATGGTGTACTCGTTGCTCAATCTTTTTACGGATAATATAAAGTGTTCGCTCCAAATTTTCGCTGTTTCCTGTTCCTGTGATGAACACTTGTTTGATATCGGGTTCCGTTTCGCGCGCGCTTTGTCCCAGGATGTCAGAATTGACAGGGACTGTGCGTAGGTGCATGAGTGTGAGTCCTTCCCGTTCTACTTCTTCTATGACAATGCTTAATATATATTCTTGTTCTTTCGAGTCTTTGGGCAAGAAAATGAGTCCGGTACCATATTTCCCTTTTTCGGGTACAGGGATACCTTGTAGCAAAATGAATTCATGCGGAATCTGAACCATGATACCAGCACCATCGCCAGTCTTGTTGTCAGCTCCTTCAGCTCCACGATGCTTCATATTTTCCAATACGCGCAACGCAGAGTCTACCAATTCATGCGATTTGTTACCATTCAGATTTACAATCATTCCTACACCGCATGCGTCATGTTCATTGTCAGGATTGTATAATCCGTCATTGTAAACAGGGAAGCTTTGTGAACTTATCAATTCATTTTCTAGTTTGGGTATTTGCTCTCTGATGGAATTGCTTAAGTTTTCAGGTTTTCTTGTTTTAGCTTTCATATTGCTTTGTTTTAAGTTATATTTGCGATATTTTGACTACAAAATTATGTTTTATATTTCAAATTGGATTATTTGTTGCTGTATTTTGTGGCTGTAAAAAATCGAACGAAAATAAAATAGTTTCAAATTGATACTTGAAATGCGTGAATATGTATTTGATTGCAATCAAAATCGCATATTTCCCTTATAAATTGTTTTTTGAGGATATATGGATGAAATAAATATTACTTATTACATTGTAATTATATGAAGTATTTCTACTTTCGTTAAGATAAATAATACTATATAGATTTTACATTATGATTGTTTTTTATCTATATTTGCAACAATTTTATTTTAATGCTTTTCTATTATGTGTGGAATTGTAGGCTATATGGGCTGTCGAGAAGCTTTTCCCATTCTCATTAAAGGCCTGAAGCGATTGGAGTATCGCGGTTATGATAGTGCTGGAGTAGCTTTAATAAATGAGCAACAACAACTGAATGTATATAAAGCAAAAGGAAAAGTTTCAGAGCTTGAGGCTTCTGTAACTAATAAAGATATTTCTGGAACTATTGGAATCGCTCATACACGTTGGGCTACTCATGGAGAACCTAATTCAGTAAATGCTCATCCTCATTTTTCTTCTTCAAAGCGTTTGGCGCTTATTCATAACGGCATTATAGAGAATTATGCTGTCCTTAAACAAAAGCTTCAAAGCAAGGGTTACACTTTCATAAGCAATACTGATACCGAGGTGCTTGTACAGCTCATTGAATATATTCAGATTTCTCATCAATTAGATTTGCTAACTAGTGTACAGTTGGCTTTGCAGGAGGTAATAGGAGCGTATGCTATAGCAGTACTCGATCGTGAACATCCTGATGAGATTGTGGCAGCTCGTAAAAGTAGCCCTCTGGTAGTGGGTATTGGAAAGGATGAATTCTTCTTGGCATCGGATGCAACACCTATTGTAGAATATACAGATAAGGTCGTGTATTTGGAAGATGAAGAAATAGCTGTCATTAGACGTAACCGACCTCTGCGAGTGGTAAATTTGAAGAATGTGGAGTGCCCCCACGAAGTAAAGACGGTAAGCATGAACTTGGGACAATTGGAGAAAGGTGGTTATCCCCATTTTATGCTAAAGGAAATCTTTGAACAGCCGGCTTGTATTAACGATTGTATGCGCGGTCGTATCAATATAGAAGGTAACAATGTGGTACTTTCTGCTGTAATAGATTATAAAGAGCAATTATTGGCAGCGCAACGATTTATTATTGTGGCATGTGGCACATCGTGGCATGCGGGATTGATAGGCAAACAGCTCATAGAGAGTTTATGTCGTGTACCGGTCGAGGTGGAATATGCATCAGAGTTTCGTTATCGAGACCCTGTAATAAAACCGAATGATGTCGTTATAGCCATTTCGCAGAGTGGTGAAACTGCAGACACTTTGGCTGCCATAGAATTGGCAAAAGGCCGAGGTGCATTTATATATGGTATATGTAATGCTGTCGGTTCAAGTATTTCACGCGTCACTCATACCGGTTCATATATTCATGTTGGTCCTGAGATAGGAGTGGCATCGACAAAAGCCTTTACAGGACAAGTTACGGTATTGACCATGCTTGCTTTGGCATTAGCTAAGGAAAAAGGAACTATAGAAAATACTTGTTATGCAAAGATAGTACATGAATTGCAGGCTATTCCTGACAAGATGCAGAAAGTGTTGATGTTGAATGATTATATTGCAGAGTTCTCTCGCATATTTACCTATGCTCGTAACTTTATCTATTTAGGTCGTGGTTACTCTTATCCTGTAGCCTTGGAAGGAGCATTGAAATTAAAAGAGATATCATATATACATGCCGAAGGTTATCCGGCCGCAGAGATGAAACATGGTCCTATAGCCCTAATTGATGCAGAGATGCCAGTTGTGGTTATTGCCACCCAGAATGCCCTATATGAAAAGGTCCTCAGCAACATTCAGGAAATCAAGGCTCGGAAAGGAAAAGTTATAGCATTAGTTACGCAAGGTGATACAGTTATCAGCAAAATTGCCGATATTTGCATCGAATTACCGGAAACAATAGAATGTCTTGACCCCTTACTGACCACACTACCTTTACAGTTGATGGCCTATCATATAGCAACTTACAAAGGAATGGATGTTGATCAACCCCGCAATTTGGCCAAGTCGGTGACGGTGGAATAAAAAGACATAAATGAATTATATAAAAACATTGTAGACGAGAATGGAACAGCTGAAACATGAATGCGGTGTGGCTATGATACGCCTACTCAAACCGCTTGATTATTATCAGAAGAAATATGGTACATGGATGTATGGGCTGAATAAACTCTATCTGTTGATGGAGAAGCAGCATAACCGTGGACAAGAAGGCGCTGGACTGGCCTGTGTTAAATTGGCAGCCAATCCTGGTGAGGAATACATGTTCCGCGAGCGTGCCTTAGGGTCGGGAGCCATTACCGAAATCTTTTCTACTGTACAAAGCCAGTTCAAGGACCTGACGCCTGCTCAACTTGCCGATGCAGTATATGCAGAGAAGTACTTGCCATTTGCAGGGGAAGTCTATATGGGCCACTTGCGTTATTCGACCACGGGCAAATCGGGTCTTACTTACGTGCATCCATTCCTGCGTCGTAATAATTGGCGGGCAAAGAATCTGGCCCTTTGCGGTAACTTCAATCTGACTAACGTAGACGAGATATTTGCCCGTATTACTGCTATGGGACAACATCCTCGCAAATATGCCGATACCTACATCATGCTCGAACAGGTGGGGCATCGTCTGGACCGTGAAGTAGAGCGCCTCTTCAAGCTGGCAGAGGCTGAAGGACTGACAGGCATGGACATAACGCACTATATAGAAGAACATATAGACTTAGCTAACGTGCTGCGTACATCAAGCCGCGAGTGGGATGGTGGCTATGTAATGTGTGGCTTGACCGGTAGCGGTGAAAGTTTTGCCATCCGTGATCCTTGGGGAATACGTACAGCTTTCTGGTATCAGGATGAAGAAATAGCAGTGTTGGCCAGCGAACGTCCAGTCATACAAACTGTGCTCAACGTTCCGGCCGAAAGCATACGTGAGTTGCAACCCGGACAAGCCGTATTCATCAGCAAGGCAGGCAAGTTGCGCACAGTGCAGATAAACAAGCCACGCGAATTGCGTCCCTGTTCCTTCGAACGCATCTACTTCAGTCGTGGTAGCGACATGGACATCTATCGTGAGCGTAAGTTGCTGGGGCAGAAACTGGTTCCCAGCATCTTGAAGGCGGTAAACAATGATATTGACCATACGGTCTTTTCATTTATTCCCAATACGGCCGAAGTTGCCTTTTATGGCATGCTTCAAGGGCTTGACGACTATCTGAACCAGGAAAAAGTACAGCAGATTGCAGCCCTGGGGCATAATCCGAGCCATGAAGAGCTGGAGCGTATCCTTTCCCGACGTATACGCAGCGAGAAGGTAGCCATAAAGGATATCAAGCTACGTACCTTCATTGCGGAGGGCAATACGCGCAACGATTTGGCGGCTCACGTCTATGACATCACATACGGCAGCCTGGTGCAGGGAGTAGACAATCTGGTGATAATAGACGACTCTATTGTGCGCGGCACAACCTTGCGCCAGAGCATCATTGGCATCTTGGACCGTCTGGGGCCGAAGAAAATTGTCATCGTCAGCTCCTCACCTCAGGTGCGTTATCCCGACTACTACGGCATAGACATGTCGCGCATGAGTGAGTTTATTGCTTTTAAGGCAGCCATAGAACTGTTGCGCGACCGCGACATGAAGGATGTCATTGCAGCCGCTTATCGGAAGTCCAAGGACCAGGCCGACCTGCCCAAGGAACAGATGGTGAACTACGTGAAGGATATTTATGCCCCTTTCACCGACGATGAAATCTCTGCCAAGATGGTGGAACTGCTTACACCAGAAAATGTTCGCGCCAAAGTGCAGATAGTCTATCAGCCTCTCCAAGGATTGCGCGAGGCCTGCCCCAACCATCCGGGCGACTGGTACTTCAGCGGCGACTATCCCACGCCGGGCGGTGTGAAGCTGCTCAACAAGGCGTTTATCGACTACATCGAACAGGTATATCAATTCTAAGTACATGGAAGAAGAACAGAAGCAGAAGGACAAAGAAGATATCGACGATTCCTCACTGGCTATCGGTCTGTCATTAGGTACGGCCTTGGGCATCATTTTCGACAATCTGGCCCTCTGGTTGCCCGCGGGCGTAGCCATGGCCCTCGCCCTGAGTGTAATGAAGAAGAGAAGAAAGAACAAAGACAACAACAGTAACAATAACGATACTAACAAGCAATGAGAAACGTAACCCTTATTCTTGACGATGGTACTACCTTTCGTGGTACTTCGTTTGGTTATGAAAAGCCGGTAGCAGGTGAAGTGGTTTTTAATACAGCTATGACAGGATACCCTGAGAGCTTGACCGACCCTTCGTATGCCGGACAGTTGATGACGTTGACCTATCCGTTGGTAGGCAATTATGGAGTACCGCCTTTTACTTTCGAAAAGAACGGGCTCCCTACGTTTATGGAGAGTGAGAAAATCCATGCCGAAGCAATTATTGTAAGCGATTACAGTGAGAACTATAGCCATTGGAATGCTGCCCAGAGCTTGGCTGACTGGTTGAAACGCGAGCACATACCCGGCATCACAGGTATAGACACTCGCGAACTGACCAAGGTGTTGCGTGAGCATGGCGTAATGATGGGTAAGATTGTCTTCGACGACGAACCAAATGATATCCCCGAAGCTACTTATGCAGGTGTGAACTATGTGGACAAAGTGTCATGCAAGGAAGTCATTCGCTATAATGAGGGAGCAGGAAAGAAGGTTGTGCTCGTTGATTGTGGCGTAAAGGCCAACATCCTGCGCTGCTTGCTCCGTCGTGGCGTGGAGGTCATTCGCGTGCCTTGGGACTATGACTTCAACAGCTTGGATTTCGATGGCCTCTTCATCTCCAATGGCCCAGGCGACCCCGATACATGCGACGCTGCCGTGCAGAACATCCGCAAGGCTATGGTCAACGAAAAGCTCCCTATTTTTGGTATCTGTATGGGCAATCAGCTCCTCAGCAAGGCCGGAGGCGCCAAGATATATAAACTGAAGTATGGACACCGCAGCCACAACCAGCCCGTGCGCATGGTGGGTACCAACCGTTGCTTCATCACCAGCCAGAATCATGGCTATGCTGTGGACAACAATACCTTGGGTACCGATTGGGAACCTCTTTTCATCAATATGAACGATGGCTCCAACGAGGGCATCCGCCACAAGCGCAATCCCTGGTTCTCGGCCCAGTTCCACCCGGAGGCCGCCTCGGGACCCACGGACACGGAGTTCCTCTTCGACGAGTTCGCGGGGATGCTCTGATGTCAAGAAGACATACCATTTGGGGCGTCTCCGTAATAAGTTGATAATCAAGAATTGTAAGAGAGGGTACAAAACTCCCCACCTTATGTAAGATAACTCGCCACCTTATGTAGGATAACTCCCCACCTTATGTAGGAAAAGGTGCCGCCTTATGTAGGAAAAGGTGCCGTCTTAGGGGAGAAATCCTGGTACTGTAAATATATTTTAATAGTCATATAGCAACGAATAAACAAGATATGAAAGAGAATAATATACGAAAAGTCCTGCTGCTCGGAAGCGGCGCGCTGAAGATTGGTGAAGCCGGCGAGTTCGACTACTCCGGTTCGCAGGCGCTCAAGGCTCTTAAAGAAGAGGGTATCTATACAGTCCTTATCAATCCCAACATTGCCACCGTGCAGACCTCGGAGGGCGTGGCGGACCAAATCTACTTCCTGCCCGTCACCCCATACTTCGTGGAGAAAGTCATCGAAAAGGAACGGCCCGACGGCATCATGCTGGCCTTCGGTGGACAGACGGCACTGAACTGTGGAGTGGCTCTCTACAAGGATAAGGTGCTGGAAAAATATAACGTGCAAGTACTGGGTACTCCTGTGCAGGCCATCATCGACACAGAAGACCGTGAGCTGTTCGTCGAGAAACTGAACGAGATTGACGTAAAGACAATCAAGAGTGAAGCCGTTGAGAATGCGGCCGATGCCCGTCGTGCGGCGGCTGAGCTGGGCTATCCGGTCATTGTCCGTGCCGCTTATGCCCTTGGCGGACTGGGCTCAGGTTTCTGCGACAACGAGGAAGAACTGAATGTACTGGTTGAGAAAGCCTTTTCTTTTTCGCCTCAAGTGCTCGTTGAGAAGAGCCTTCGCGGATGGAAAGAGGTGGAGTACGAGGTAGTGCGCGACCGTTTCGACAACTGTATCACCGTCTGCAACATGGAGAACTTTGACCCGCTGGGCATCCATACGGGCGAGAGCATCGTCATCGCTCCCAGTCAGACACTTTCAAATACCGATTACCATAAGCTGCGCGAGCTGGCAATCCGCATCATCCGCCACATCGGCATTGTGGGCGAGTGCAATGTGCAGTATGCCTACGACCCGCAGTCTGAGGATTATCGCGTCATCGAGGTCAATGCCCGTCTGTCACGTTCATCAGCCTTGGCAAGTAAGGCTACCGGCTATCCACTGGCATTTGTGGCTGCCAAGCTGGGACTGGGATATGGATTGTTCGACCTGAAGAACTCCGTTACCAAGACCACTTCGGCTTTCTTCGAGCCTGCATTGGACTACGTAGTCTGCAAGATACCGCGCTGGGACTTGGGTAAGTTCCATGGCGTAGACAAGGAGTTGGGTTCGTCCATGAAGTCGGTGGGCGAGGTCATGGCCATTGGCCGCACCTTTGAGGAAGCCATTCAGAAGGGCTTGCGTATGATAGGCCAGGGTATGCATGGCTTTGTAGAGAACAAGGAGCTTGTCATTCCTGACATCGACAAAGCCCTCCGCGAACCGACGGATAAGCGTATATTCGTTATCTCCAAGGCTTTCCGTGCAGGCTATACCGTGGACCAGGTACATGAGCTGACAAAGATTGACCGCTGGTTCCTGGAGAAGCTGATGAACATTATGCACACTTCCAAGGAATTGCACAGCTGGGCCGGAAACCATAAACTGCTGGCCGACTTGCCCGATGATTTGCTGCGCAAGGCCAAGCGTCAGGGCTTCTCCGACTTTCAGGTGGCCCGCGCCATAGGCATGGAAGGAGAAATGGAAGATGCCATTGTCACTTTAAGACGTCATCGCAAGGAGCGTGGCATTGTACCCGTGGTGAAGCAGATTGACACCTTGGCTGCCGAATATCCTGCGCAGACCAACTATCTGTATCTGACCTATAGTGGCGTGGCCAATGATGTACACTATTTGGGCGACCGCAAGAGCATCGTTGTGTTGGGCTCTGGCGCTTACCGTATCGGTTCGTCGGTTGAGTTCGACTGGTGCGGCGTGCAGGCACTCAATACTATCCGCAAGGAAGGCTATCGCAGCGTGATGATTAACTACAATCCGGAAACTGTATCGACCGACTACGACATGTGCGACCGCCTTTATTTTGACGAACTCACTTTCGAGCGCGTCATGGATATTCTCGACCTGGAGAATCCGCACGGTGTCATCGTGTCTACCGGAGGCCAGATTCCTAACAACCTCGCTCTGCGCCTGGATGCCCAACATATCAATATTCTCGGTACATCGGCCAAGAGTATCGACAATGCTGAAGACCGCGACAAATTCTCGGCCATGCTCGACCGTATTGGTGTAGACCAGCCCGAGTGGAGCGCACTGACTTCCATGGAAGACATCAATGCCTTCATTCAGAAGGTAGGATTCCCTGTGCTTGTTCGTCCGTCATACGTATTGAGTGGTGCAGCCATGAATGTCTGCTCCAATCAGGAAGAGCTGGAACGTTTCCTGCAATTGGCAGCCAATGTCTCGAAGAAGCATCCGGTAGTAGTAAGCCAGTTTATCGAGCATGCCAAGGAAGTAGAGATGGATGCCGTGGCACAGAATGGTGAGATTATTGCCTATGCCATTTCCGAACATATCGAGTTTGCCGGCGTTCACTCGGGTGATGCCACCATTCAGTTCCCGCCTCAGAAGCTTTATGTAGAGACTGTTCGCCGTATCAAGCGCATCAGCCGTGAGATAGCCAAGGAACTTAACATCTCCGGTCCTTTCAACATCCAGTTCCTGGCACGCGACAATGACATCAAGGTTATTGAGTGTAACCTGCGTGCGTCGCGTTCCTTCCCCTTCGTCAGCAAGGTGCTGAAGCTTAACTTCATTGAGTTGGCTACGAAAATCATGCTGGGCATTCCTGTCGAGAAGCCCGATAAGAACCTCTTCGACTTGGACTATGTAGGTATCAAGGCTTCGCAGTTCTCCTTCAACCGCTTGCAGAAGGCCGACCCTGTGCTGGGTGTCGACATGGCTTCGACGGGCGAGGTAGGCTGTATCGGCGATGATACATCATGTGCCGTGCTCAAGGCCATGCTTTCCGTAGGCTATCGCATTCCTCAGAAGAATATTCTGCTGTCTACCGGTTCTACCAAACAGAAGGTCGACATGCTACAGGCTGCCCGCCAGCTCCAGCGCAAGGGATACAAGCTTTTTGCTACAGGCGGCACGTCGAAATTCCTCACGGAGAACGGTGTGGAGAATACCCGTGTGTTCTGGCCCAGCGAAGATGGTCAGCCGCAGGCACTCGATATGCTTCACCGCAAGGAAATAGACATGGTGGTGAATATCCCCAAGAATCTGACGGCAGGCGAGTTGAGCAATGGCTACAAGATACGCCGTGCAGCCATCGATCTCAATATTCCGCTTATCACCAATGCGCGTCTGGCCAGTGCCTTTATCAATGCCTTCTGCACGATGTCGGTAGACGATTTGCGCATCAAGTCGTGGGCAGAGTATAAGTAATATCATTGATAAAAAACGTTACTTCATACGGCATATTCAATAAATTTATTGTATGTTTGCCGCCAAGTATTAACGTTAAAATGGATATTAATATGAAGAAATCTGTAAGTTTGAAGATATTACTTTTGTTGACAGTATTCTTGGGACTGGCTTCGTGTGGCGATGATAATGTATATTACACCATACAGAACAGTGACGAGAAACTCTGCGGTAGTACGTGGGTAGAGGAGTTCCAGACTACCAACGATGACAATGTGGAGGTGATTTGCAACCACCAGTTGAAGTTTGCCAAGAGCAAGTCTGGAAACGACGGGCAGGAAGTTTGGGAATATTATCGTAGCGGTGAGACTCGTCCCTACGAAACAGTGTCCAAACGTTTCTCTTGGAGTTGGCTCGACAGCAACATGGAAGGACTGGAACTTAACTACGGTGGAGGCGAGATAACTTACTTTGACAATGTTTGGGTTCGCGAGAACTATTTGTCTGGTATGCTCGATGGGGTAAACGTGACTTTCCGCAGAATATAGTATCGACAAGATTTCTAAGATAAATTAAGGGTGTGTTCCACGTTACGAGAACACACCCTTAATGTTTTTATAGCCGCCATGGCTTATAGACTGTTCCGGGCTTAACAGTTGGGAGCATCTATATACGAATCCTTGAATCCCAGGAAGTAGAGTACACCGTCCAGACCTATGGTATTGATGGACTGTTTGGCATTGGCCACCACCTTGGGTTTGGCATGGAAAGCGATACCCAGTCCGGCAACGCCCAGCATGGGGAGGTCATTGGCTCCGTCGCCTACGGCAATGGTCTGTGCTATGTCTACCTTTTCTACCTGGGCAATCAGGCGCAGCAACTCAGCCTTGCGCTTACCGTCTACCACGTCGCCTACATAGCGTCCCGTCAGCTTACCGTTCTCTATCTCCAGTTCGTTGGCATATACGTAGTCAATGCCATATTTCTTTTGCAGATACTCGCCAAAGTAGGTGAATCCACCCGACAGGATAGCAATCTTGTAGCCATACTTTTTCAATACGAACATCAGCCGGTCTACGCCTTCGGTTATGGGCAGGTTCTCGGCTATTTCCTGCATGACAGATACGTCCAATCCTTTGAGCAGTGCCACTCGTTCGCGGAAGCTTTCAATGAAGTCAATCTCTCCCCGCATGGCTCGTTCAGTGATGGCTTTTACTTGGTCGCCTACACCGGCCCGCATGGCCAATTCGTCAATAACTTCTGTTTCAATCAGTGTTGAGTCCATATCAAAACAGATAAGTCTTCGCATACGGCGATACATATTATCCAGCTGGAAGGAGAAGTCCACCTCCAGTTCACCTGCCATCTTCATCAGCTTCTCTTGCATGGCTATGCGGTCTTTCGGTGTTCCACGCACTGAGAATTCAATACATGCCCTTGTCTTAGCTTCGCATTCGTTCAGGGGGATACGACCGGTCAGTCGCTTGATGGCATCAATGTTCATCCCTTGTTCGGCCAGAATGCTGGTAGCGGCCGATATCTGGCGGGCCGACAGCTTTCGGCCGAGCAGTGTCAGGATGTACCGGTTTTTGCCCTGCATGCCTACCCATTCCTCATACTCTTTGGTTGTAATGGGATAGAAGCGGATGGTTACTCCCAGCGACGATGCTTTGAAGAGCAGTTCTTTCATGATGAATCCCGAGTACTGTTCCTCGGTCTTGAACAGGATACCCAGCGACAGGGTATTATGAATATCAGCTTGGCCAATATCGAGGATAGTGGTGTCATACTTGGCCAGAATCTCGGTGATGGAAGCTGTGAGTCCCGGACGGTCTTCGCCTGTGATGCGTACAAGGATAAGTTCCGTAGTGGCTGTTTGTTGCATGTTTTTGCTGTTTTTATAAGGTTACGTATTCTTGTTGTTTCAGGGTTGTACAGGCAGTTTCTCTGCCTTGCCCAACTTTGATTTATCAGCCACAAATGTAGGAAAAATCCTCCGATTTATGCTAAATAACATAAAAATATAGGCGCAAAAACTGAGAAATTTACTTGTTTATTTGGAACTTAGTTTTAGAAATACGTACCTTTGCCGCGATTTCAGAAACAAAAGCCTTGTTTATCAGTTCTTTTTCCTGAAAGCAGGGCCTACAGACAATGTTCCGGGGAGAAATCACTGCCAAAGAGATGGCAGTCCCGGATAGTATTAACCAAAACCGAATTACATGAGATATGTAAAATGGATTTTTGTTGTATTACTAATTAGTTCCTTGACTTCTTTTGTAGAAAAAGACAAACCTACCGGAGGTTTGAACGTGGGCGACATAGCCCCGGATTTTTGTATCCAGACTGTGTCGCAAGAGCAACCGGTAATGGACCTCTCCGACTTGAGAGGCAAATACGTGTTGCTTAGTTTTTGGGCCAGCTACGATGCTACGTCCCGGATGCAGAACGTAAGTTTGAGCAACGTACTCCGCAGCGCGGCCTGTGATAATGTGGAAATGGTTTCCGTTTCGTTCGACGAGTATCAGTCGGTATTCAAGGAAACCGTTCGTAAGGACCAAATAGTTGCGCCGGCTTGTTTCGTGGAAACTGAGGGCGAGAATTCCGCTTTGTTCCGTAAATATCGTTTGAACAAGGGATTCACTAACTATTTACTGGATGAAAATGGTGTGATAATAACCAAAAACATCTCTGCTGAGGAACTTTCGGATTATTTGAACAATAATATGCTGGTTGCGTCGGCAACTGGCGCTGATAAGGATAAGCCGAAGGTTTGAATGTTTCTTTAGGGGCCCGACGAGAGCTTATGCAGTGGCATGACGCCCGGGGCTGTTCTGAAGAAAGTGTCAAAAGAGGGAATGAATACAACAAAAGAATCCCTCCCGCACTTGTGTGTCGACGCAAGGGTGGGAGGGATTTTATTTTTTCCGGCTTAGCTTGACTTCCTGTATTTACAGAACGGTGCGTTCTGCGCTCGGAGAACAACTCATTCTGTGTTCGGAGAAGGGCGTATTCTGCGAGCGCAGAATGACGCGCACCAAAAGTATCGTCATCCTATGTTTTGACATTCAAAAGGAAATCAACTTATTATTTCAGGACAATTCATCTCAGTAGTCAGCACGTCTTATTTCACTTGACAGTCTGTGCTGCCACATCCCGGTTTATCTGTTCTATATAATCCAGCATCTCTTGCCGTCCGGTCCGGTTCTCCGACGAAGTGATGAAGTAGGGGGGCAGTTCCTCCCATTGTTCCTGCAATATTTCCAGGTAGCGGCGGATATTACTGTTCAGCTTTCCGGTTGTCAGCTTGTCGGCCTTGGTGAAGACCAGTGCAAAGGGTACGGCATTCTCGCCCAGCCATTCGATGAACGACAAGTCTATGCGCTGCGGTTCGTGCCGGCTGTCTACCAGTACAAAAAGGCAAGCCATCTGTCCGCGTCCCAATATGTAGCTTTCTATGATTTTCTGTATCTGCTCCTGTCCCTTCAGGTTGCGTTTGGCGTAGCCATAGCCCGGCAGGTCCACCAGATACCAGCTCTTGTTTATCAGGAAGTGGTTGATGAGCATGGTCTTTCCCGGCATGGCCGAGGTCATGGCCAGCCCTTTACGGTTGGTCAGCATATTGATAAGGCTCGATTTGCCCACGTTCGAGCGGCCAATGAAGGCATACTCGGGGAACATGCCCGACGGGCACTTTCTGAAGTCGGTGTTGCTGATAATGAATTCGGCGCTGGTTATCTCCATCTTTCTTCTTCTGGGTTTATGGTGTGAAGTATTGTTTTTGTATAACTCGTGCCTGCAAAGGTAAGCAAAAACAGGAGATATGACAAATAAGGCCGGTTCTTCATCGGGGTGCCTGCCAGAAATATTGGTCGTCGTTGACAGACAGGTTCCTCGAATTCCGTTGACTGCTGTCGCAACCGGTGGGCTGCAGGAAGATGTAGTTGATGAGGTTCTCATGGTCGCTTTCCGTGTTGAACCCATAGCGTGTCCAGCTTTCCAGGTAGAACAGGTTCTTGGCCATGTACTCGTACAGATAGTCTTCTGTCGTGGTCTTCTTTTCATTGTTCCAGTTAGCCTCTTCATTGACTTGTACGGGCTGGCCGCTTCTGAGCCGTTCGCGTACCTCTTGCACACTCAGCATATTGCCCCGGTCGTCCGTCACCCAGGCATTGTTCGTGGGGTCTATCCAGAGCCATTTGCCGAGGGCAGACGAGTAGACGGCGTTGATGACGTGGCAGTCGGTAATGTATGTCTTTGGCATGCAGGTGATGACGCGCGACGGGATGCCCATCGACAGGTAGCACTCGTTCAACACCGTAGCCAGCCCACGGCAGTTCAGTCCGCGGCTGCCGTCCTTGCAGGCTTCGGCATAGTTGATGGAGTTGTTTCCGCCTGCCGGGTTGCCGTTCTGTCCGTCGTGGCGTATTTTGTCGTGGATATAGGTCAGGATACGTTTGATGGTAGCCACTTCGTCGCCTGCCACGGCCACGCTGTCCAGCCGGAAATATTCGCGGACACGCACCAGATTGGGGTCGTCGGCCTGTGCATAGACTATCTGCGGCAGGCTGTCGGGCTGCTGCGTGCGGGTATATTCCGGCGCATTCTTCAGGATAGAAAGATAATCGGAGGTTTCCTTCAGCCGCTTCAAGACAGGTTGCAGCACTTCTGCATCCAGAATGCCTTTCAGGTCCTCATCGTTGATTACCTGGCTGTAGCTGATTTCCATCCTGTCGCTGTCCAACGCTTTGGCCAGGCTGGTAGCAGCTTCCTCTTTCTTGCCTTGTTTTGCCTGCATACTGGCCATGTTGTAGTAGTTGGCGTATTTGTAGTAGGCATAGCTTTCGGACAGCTGCGTTGCGTGTGCATCGTAGAGGTTGATAATCTCCAGGCAGAAAGCTTCGGCTGCCGGATAGTCTTTCCCGTTATAAGCGTTGAGGAGCTGTGTAGTCAGTGAGTCGGCCTTGGCCAGGAACTTCAGTTCGGCATCAGTCTGTGCCCACAGGTTTGTGATGCCGACTAAACTGATAAATACGATTAACCATGTTTTTTTCAGTGTTTTCATTCTGCAATTCATTTTAAATAGTTTTGTTGTTTCGTTTTTTATGCCGACAAAAATAGTGATAATCAATTAAGGTTGTACGAATATCATCTCTACATTCTGACTATATACGAAATAACTAACTATTTGAAAAACAGATATATTTGAATTGCTCACCAAATACATGTCTCTACATTGGCAGATTTCAGTTCTCCTCCACCCATTGCTCCAGCGTCATGCCTTCAGGGAAACCATCTTCGGTCAGGGTAGTGAGGTGCTTCTTCAACCGGAACTTCTTTTGCGACACAGAAGCGGGCGACACGCCGAAAAGGATGGCCAGCTGGGCATTGATGAATTGCAGGCGGATGAGCAGGCACAGGCGTACTTCCTGCTCCGTCAGTTGGGGGAAGCGCTGATGCAGGCGGGTGCTGTAGTTGTCGTAAACACGGTCGGCAAGCAGGCGCAGCTGCTCCCACTCGGCATCCTGCAGGAACCGGGGCTGCTGGCGCAGGTCGCGCACCAGTTGGGTGTCGTTGGCCAGCGTTTCGCTCAGTTGCCGTCCGCGTTTCTTCACCTGCTCCAGGCGTCCGCCCACTTCGCGTACCTGGGTCTGTGCCTCCTCCAGATTGGTTTGCAGGGTGCTGATGGTGGCCTCGTGTTCGTGTAGCCGGCGGTCGCCGCTACGCAGCCGGCGCAGATAGGCTCTGCGGCCGAAGACGATGATTACTGTCAGGACCACTGCCACAGCCGCGCCTATCAGGATGCTGTGGTTGCGCTCGTTCTCGGCCTTATGCACTTCGTTGCGGGTCTGTTCACGGTTGTAGTTGTGTTGCTCCTGTTTCAGGGTGCTGAGTTTGCTCAGCACATCTATCGAGTCGGTGACTTGCAGGTAGAGGCGGTCGTAGCGGTCGGCATCGGCCGTCAGTTTCTGCGTACGGTAATAATTGCGCAGGGCGTCGTACACCTCCTGCTGGGTATATATGTCGCCCGTCTCTATGGCACGGTCGGCATAGAACAGGGCCGAGTCGGGTTGTTGTTTCTGTAAGAACGAACGCATCGAATAAAGAGCCGTGACATACTGATAAGGCGACAGCCCCCTGCTGACCCGTATCTTCGCAGAGGCTCTTGCGGCTACGAGGCAACTGTCGGCATCGCCCTTCTGAAAGTACACTCTCGACATGTCGCCCCATATTGATTCTTCCAGCAAGGCATAGTTGAGTTGCCGGGCAATGCCGATGGCTCTGTGCATGTAGCCCAGGGCCGTTGTATAGTCTTCCTTGTTGCTGCGGCAGAGAGCCATCATTTGCAGGGTAGAGGCTATGAAAGCTTTGCTCCCGCCGTTCAGGGCGGCCTCATGTGCTTTCGTGTAATAATCTTCCGCTTCGGGCATGCGGTGGTAGAACGAAATAGTTCCCAGACGGCTATAAACCAGGTATTTCAACCGATAGCCCTCGTCCACCTTTTCCAACTGGCGGGCAGCATCCAGCAGTTTTTCTTGCGCCACGTCCATGCGGTCGGCCAAGAAGTCTATAGAGGCTTCGTCATAATTTATCAGAGCCAGGAAATAAGGGTCACGATGCTGTTCGAAATATGCCAGCGCCGCTTGTCGCAAGCTGTCGCCGGGCACAGTACCTTTCCAAACGGCAAAACTCTTCGGTGTATAGTCAGCCACAAACCGGTGATACATGATGGCGTTCCACACGGCAGCGGCATAGCTGTCGTCCGGCCGCCCCATCTCTTCCAGCATGGAGCGTGTATCCGGCCGGGTGATAAGTGTATCGGCGTTGGCCAGTTGAGGTGGAAGCGCCTGTCGGTTGTGGCAGGCAGCACAGAGGATAATCAGAATGAATGTATATAGGGTTGGTAGTAAGTTGCGCATAGTCCTGTTTTACTGTTATATTATAGAAAACAGGCGCAAAGATAATACAATTCCACTTACTCCCTTAAACTATTTGTTTTTTTTTTTTACTTTTCAGCGTAAATATAAGGTTATCTGCACCAAAATGCGGATGAAACAGGGTAGGGAATCAGCATTCCCTTCGTACTGTCTCATCCGCATCAGGAAGCCGGAAATCAGCCTCCTGACCGGCTGTATGACCGGAAAAGCAGCAAGAGAGGCCGGGGCAATCAGCCCATGCTGCCTCCTCCTCCTTCTTCCTCTTCACCGCCACCCGCAGCCGGGTCTTGGTCGGGAGTAGTGGGCGGCATTTCTATCCACTCCAGCGTTTCGCTGTCCACCAGTGCACGGGTGTAGGTGCCGCTGCTGCTCATAGTACGTTCGGGGGTGAACTGCACACGCACGGCCTTCACCTGTTTCTTAAAGTCAAAATCTTCGAGTCTCTCCACGCCCTTCGTGTCGAGCACGTAGCGGAAGTAGCCCAGTCCCTTGATGTGGACGCTCTTGCCCATTGACATGCGTGTGTGCATCACGCCGGCGATGTCGCCCAATACGGCTTGTACGTCCGAGTTCGATACAGTGGAAATCTTGGCCAGGTCCTTGGCCAGCGTTTCCGTTTCTACCGGTTCGCCCTGTACAATGGCTTGCGGGTAGTAGACATTGGTTCTTTTGTGGAATGCTTTCTTGTAGAATGGCATAGCTTTAAAGTTTTAAGGGTTAATATTTCAAGTTTCGCAAGTGCAAAACTTGCAGGAGTTAGAGAAGTTGAAAAGGAGTTATCACCCACCGGGGTGGGTTTAGAAGTTAAAGCCAATAGTTTGGGATGTATGGGCGGCATACTTTGCACAAAAGTATTGGCTTAATTCCTTAACTTCTTAACTACAAACAAATCATAAACCTGCGAAACTTGCATTCGTATTAATGTAAACTATTATGAGTATTCAGCTTATTTTTGTCATTTTGCTGATATTCAGCTGCTTACTTCTTCTCTTGCTTCCCTGTTCCCTTGGTAGCTACCTCGGGGGTGCCTTAGTAGCTACCTTGGCAGTGCCTTGGTAGCTACCGAGGGGAGGTCTTGGTAGCTACCAGAGAGGCCGGCATATAGTTTGTTGAATATTATTTACTTGCAGGAGTTGCAGGAGTTAAAGCCGATAGCTTGGGATGTATGTCCGGCATCCGGCTTTTAACTCCTTAGCCCGACTAAAGGCGGGCGATAACTCCTTCTAACTTCTTTAACTCCTGCAAGTTTCGGTTTTACTGAAACTTGGGTCTGTTATTGCTGCGTGTTTTTTTCCAGCACTTTCCGAATAATTTCTTTCACTTCCTCTTTGCTTTTGATGGCAGCCGGTTGGGCGTGAAAAACATTGTATTCGTCAATGGCAACCTCCAGGGGTATTTCTACGCCGGGTTGTGTTGCTTGGTAAAATATGGTCAGACGGCGTTTGATTTCAGATTCAAACTCTTTGGTTGCAAGTCCTTCAATACCCCATGCAGCAACATGGTCGTAGAGAGGTGCATAGTAGATAAGCCCATCGGCCACATCCTGCCAACATTTGTTCTTTACATGGGTAGTGGTACCTCCGGCAAAACCGTTGTAAGCCGTTTCTCCGTAAGGTGTGTTTTTCAAATCAATGGCGAACGGGCGGCATTCCAACAGTTCAAAGGCTGCATCCCAATTTCCACCACCGGTCATCGGGAAATTACTGCCGTCAAACAGGTTGTAATCAAACCAATTCAGTACCACGATTTTGACTTTTTCTTCTCCAAAGATTTTCTTCATCCACCAGCCCTGTGTTCCATAAACTGTGTTTCTCTTTTTGAGAATCATCGAATAGTCGATGGCATGCGGCTGATTGGTTATCAACAGAGCCTTGCGCTTACCTTTCAAGGGTGTTTGGCGTGCATACATTTCTGCAAAGTGGGCAGCCATTAAACTGTCGCGATAGTTCACTGTACGAGATTCCCAGAATTTCTTGTAGTCTTCTACAGTACGAATCTTGTCCCATGAGAACTCGCAATCGGTCAGTCCGAGTTTGATTTTCTTCGGAGAGGTACGGTTTATTTCATAAATACCTTTCAGGAACTTCACACGGTTGCATTTCTCCCAAATCGGATAGAAGGTCTCAGACTTTCTATAATAGGCAAACAGGCTGTCCATGAAGGCCGCCTCCGTTGGATAATTGCCTTGCAGCAGGCGGTTTACATCATCGGTCATGTTGTACGAGCCTACTTCGGTATAAACATATCCTATCTGTTCGGCAAAACGGGGATCGGCCAGGATGTCGTGAATCAGGTCGTATTGTACCGTGTCGCGGTGGTCGCGCTCGCCCAGCACTATTATATCCGATTTCTCAAACTGCTTGAATATGTATTCTTTGGGAGGAATTCCCTTTTCAGCTGCACATGTACGCAATGCCTCAATAGAGGGTGTTTGTGCCTTTAAAGCAATGGCTGTGAAGGCACTGAAAATAAAAAGGAATAAGTTTCTCATATATAAAATTATTTATTCGAGTTCATTCTTGGATTTAATATAAGACTTACATACGGCTCTTTTGGCTGTCGCCGGCTCCAGTACCCTTGTACTTGCTCTTGGCAGCATTAAACTTATAGCGTAAAGTAATACCAATATTTCTGCGGGCTTCCATTTTTCCTGTCATCAGACGGTTACCACTGTAAATGGTTGATTTTGCCTGATATGAGTTGAAAAGATCATAGGCTTTCAGCTGAACCGAAAGACGGTCTTTAAGGAAACTCTTGTAAAGACTGATGTTGGCAAACCAGCACCATTCTTCGACCTTTGTATTTTCGTTGTCACCTGGAGTATCAAAACCTAAATCTACATCGAGACTGATACCAAGTGGCAGCTTGAAATTGTTGTTCCAGGCAAAGTTCAATATCGGATTATTGAAGTTTTGTTCCATTGGATGTTTCCACCTTATACCATTGCTGGAGCAGAAGGAAATTAAACTGCGGAGACCATAATCCGATTGTTGGAGACAATGTAAGAGTGGTATATAACTTGTCACTGTTATACATGTTGTAGAAGGAATATAACGAAACGGTCGGATTGTCTTCCGAATATGCCCTGCTTAACTGTGTAATGGCATCTTCTCCGTGTATGTATCTTGAATTGAGATATATCCACTTGTACGACACATTCAGTGTAAGACGGTTTATCAGAGACGGTTTCAGTAGCGGATTACCTCCTTCGTAAGTATATCGGTTTCCGTACATGATATCACTTCTCAACATCCAGTATGAAGGGCGGTAGATACTGCCGGTGTAGGTCAGTTGGGTCTGTACTTTACCAATCGGAAGATTCAAGGACACGGACGGGAATACATTGTCGTATGTCCTGCTTTGCTCGTCTATATACTTGCCATCCTCGTAATAGTCGGAAGACAGATGCTCATACCGTACACCTAACTGTGCCTGTAGCTTGCCGAAGCTGCGGGCATATTCCAGAAAAGCAGAAGTTGAGTTTTCTTTGATATTGCTGTTATTGTCATCCAGGATTCCTTCCACATTCATGTACGAATTATTCCGGTTCGTATAGGTGTATTCCCCGCCAAAAGAGAGGTTTCCTCCCCATAGTGGATGACCAAAAATCAGTTTGGTCGCATAAAGGGTATTGTCTGTCAGATTTTTGGTGGTGACAGTCTGTTTCTCTAAGGAACCTCCCGCCGGAGTGAACAGCTCCAGCATTTCCTGTGGATTCTTTGTATCCGACCAGAAACCGTCCGCATTGAAGTCGATATTCCAGTCTCCTATACGTCCGTTATAATAAGCATTGAGGGTATGTCTGGTTTCCTGTGTATTTCTCCAGCCCGTAGTGTGACTCTCCTCATAAAGAGCATCATCCTGATACACCAGGGTATTCATCGGATCTACCGTTTCATGGCGTTCCGGTGTCCGGTCATAATCATAGCGTGCACCCAGTGAATGGTTCTCGTTAAACTGATAATTCAGCGACAGCATGGCCGAAACATCTTTCATGTCATATTGTGTGCTGAGATATGAATCCTGTATCCATGTTTTATCCAACAGCGTTTTCTGTTTTATGGTCTTGCGGTCTTCCGTGTATCCTTTCTTGCCATACAGCATACCCGAAAGGTCAAAGCCTCCTTTTCGGTAATTGAAGTTGTATTGGTCCAGCACATTCCATCCATAACCGTAGCCTGTGTAAAAACGGTTGTTGAAACCGAATCCTTCACCTTGCGGCTTTTTGGTCTGAATACGGATAACCGCATTGACCGTCGCATCATAGCGTGAACCGGGATTGTTCACTACTTCAACACTTTTGATGTTATCGGAAGCAAGTTGGTCAAGTTCGGATTTATCCCGTACTTTACGCCCGTTAATATATATTTCAGGGGTTCCAGCACCGAATACTTTAATGTCTCCTTCATTAGCAGATACGCCGGGTATCTTGTTTAACAGGTCATTTCCTGTACCAGCATTTTCAAGTATGCTTCCTGACACAGTGGTCACCATTGCATCGCCTTTTACACGTGTTTTCGGCAAATCGGCTTTCACTACCACTTCACCCAGCATCTGTGCATCAGTCGTCAATTGTATCACCCCCATGTCGGCTGGTTGTGCCGGTCTGTAAAGGGTGTTATATCCTATGGAGGAGATGCGGACCAACTGCTTCCCTGCTGTGGTGGCAAGGCTGAATGTTCCGTCTTCGGCACTGACGGTACCCGTCACGAAAGTAGAGTCGGGGAGAGACAGTAGGACTATGTTGGCGTAAGGCAATGGTTGGTTTTGTTCATCCACCAGTTTTCCGCTGACGGTTTGTGCCGACAGTCCGATGGAGGCGGTGAGGCTGACAAGTAGCAGCCAGGCAATTTTCAGTTTTCTCATTTTGCGATGTCTTTTTATGTTTTTCGTTGTC
>USEY01000013.1 GCA_900553815.1 uncultured Bacteroides sp. | reverse complement strand
GTAAGCCAGCAGATTTACAGTCTGCCCCATTTGGCCACTCTGGTATTTGCCCTTATCGCATTTGAGTTAGTTTATGGGATTGATACCCTTATTTCTCATTTGCGGTGCAAAGATACGACTATTTTTGGAAACTCCAAGCGAAATCTATCATTTTTATGGCAGTAATTGCGCATTCATCACCTTTGTTGCCAAGTCTGCCTCCGGCACGTTCTTCGGCTTGTTCCATGGTATTGGTAGTGATGAGGCCGAAGATGACAGGTTTATCACTATTGGCATTAAGCTCGGTAATACCTTGGGTTACTCCCATACAAACATAGTCGAAATGAGGTGTATCGCCACGTACTACACAACCCAGTACGATGACAGCATCTACTTCGGTGTATTCTAACAGTTGGTTGGCCCCAAAAGTGAGTTCGAAGCTGCCTGGTACGGTTTTAACCAGAATATTTTCATCTTTAGCTCCATGTTTTTTCAGTGTTTCTACCGCTCCTTTCAATAAGGCTCCTGTAATGTTGTTGTTCCATTCAGAAACAACTATGCCGAATTTCATGTTGCTTGCATCGGGGATAGACTTGAAATCATAGTCTGATAGGTTGTGATAAGCTGTTGCCATGGTATGTCTAATTTATTAAGTCGTTTTGCTTGATATGTTGATTATAAACGGTTTTGTTTTATCGGTTTTATAACTGTAGAGCAGAAACAAAACACGGATTAAACGGGAGAATGTACATTTGCCTTTTTAGTTCTTATGTACTTTTTTACCGCATAATCCGTGTTTGGCTTTATTTCAATTTCAAATCTCTTGTTCAGAGATTGAAATATCAATTACTTATTCTTCAGCTTAGCCTGCTCAATGTACTTTTCGATGTTCATAGCCTGGTATGAACGGAAGTACTTGTCTTTGATAGTAGTAAAGGCTTTGAGAGCGTCGTCATATTTGCCTTGCTTCATCAGAATCTCGCCGGCTTGTTGCAGGTAAATAGGGCTTAAGCTATTATTGTCGGCTTCGCTGGCTGCGCTTTGCAGAAGTGAAACAGCTTTGTCAAGTTGTCCTACAGTAGCATAGCAGTTACCCATAGCACCCTTAATGGCTGGAGCAACCATTGCATCGTCTCCGCTGAATCCGTCGAGCATCTTAATAGCTTCTTCATATTTGCCCATGTGAGCATAGCAAATACCGGCATATGCTTTGGCCAGATTAGCAGCATCAGTTCCGCTATATTCGTCGGCTATTTTTAAGAAACCAGTATAACCGATACTGTCACCGTTCAAAGCCTGTTCGTACATGTCAGCTTCAAAATACTGTTCTCCTTTAAATAATGCAGTCTGTGCCTTTTCTTCACGTGGCTCGGCATAGAGGTGCTTGTACATTACGACACCTGCTACGATAACAACAAGTGCTACAACAACGCCGATAATTGACTTTTTGTTTTTAATCAAGAATGCTTCAGATTGCGTAAGCGCTTCTTCTACATTCAGCGCTTCGTTGGTCTTTTTTTGTTCTGCCATTTTTATATTCTTTTTTATTATTATTTACGTTTACGTCAGCTTGCCATTGGCCAAGGCTGAAATCAGTTTTCCAAAAAACGTGGCAAAGATAATGATTTCTTCCGTGTTACGACAATAAATAAAAGAAAACTTTGATACTGTAAATGCTTTAATTACTATTTTTCCACTGGCTTTTACTGCTTTGTTATCTTTTCTATATCCAATGACTTCTTGCTTATGAATTGTTGGCCTGTTTTTTCTTTATGCTATCCAGTCGATTATTCTTTTGTGTGCAGTGAACTTATGGGGAGGAAAGCTAATTCTGTTTATGATAGCTGATTATTGTTTTTTGGGGGGGGAGTGGTCAGTGTGAGACTGTATTCAGATTGGCTGAATGAAGGTTGTTATTAATGCGAAAGGTATATAAAAAAAGAAGGGTATCTATCCCAGACACCCAATCTTTATTAACCTTAAATCTAATACCATGAAAAACACAGTGCAAATGTAGAGGTTTTATGTTATACAACATAGTATTTCTTCTTTTTTCTGCTCGTTTTTAACTTTTATTGGCTGTTTTGCGCTTCGCTGGGGTTATTATTGTGGAAAAACAGGCTCAAAATGCAAGAAAATAGCTGCAATGATGGTATTCAAAAACTATAGCTGATGCTGGCCAATATTTCGCGTGGACGGATGCGGAGCCAGTCCGTACGGCTTTGGGTGGCTGTATAGGTGGTGTAGGCATAGTTCTTCTTGTTGAAGAGGTTGCTGAGGCAGGTTTCTATCCGCCAGCGGTCGTGTCGCCAGGTAGCACTGACGTCGGCCAGCAGGGTGTTTGTTCGATTGCCGTTGCCTAAATCATTTTTATAATGTTCGCCACTCACTGCCAAGTCAACCTTTCCTATGCTGAAATTGAGACGCAGACGTTGCACGACGTTGACCAAGGGTGTCAGCTCCGTATCGTTGTCAATGCGGGTGGAGCTGTAGCCAATGGTAGCGTGATAAGTGGCTTCCAACCAGTTGACCGGCGACCATACGATTTTGGGTTCCGCCTGTAGATAGTCGTAGCGGAAGTCTTGCAATAAAGCCGGGGAGGTAGAAGAAGTGCGGGTCAGCTGTTGTCCGTAGTGCCGGGTCAGTTGCAGGTCGAGGGAGGCTTTCAGCCGCCAGTCGAAGATGCCTTTGGACAGCGACGTCGTCAGTGTCCAAGTGTCGGAGGTATTCCTGAAGGAGCGGCGGAGGGTAGCCACTGTGTCGGCAGAGATATATTGTTCGTAGATTGTGGAGTGTCGGCCGTGGCTGTAGTTCAGGGTGGCGGTGGCGAAAAATTCCTGTACCGTATTCTTGTATTCGGCATAGAGTTGTCCGGTCAGCGTGTTGCTGAGCGGCATCAGTCCGTTTGTGGATATCAGCGTACGGTAGTCGGTGCGGCGGAGATAAGGGCAAATGTCGAGCGCATTGCCAGCCGAGCGGCTGAAGCTGCCATAGGCGGAGAACTTCCAGTGATAGTCGTGCTGATAGCGCAGGTAGACGCCGGGTGAATAGAGGAAATACGACTGCCGTGCTCCGAAGTAGTGATTCCAGCTGACGGGTACTTTTATGAAGGCAAATACGGAACCGCGGTCCCACTGTAGCTGCGGAGAGAGCCGGGCAGACAGTTGCGAAGCATTGTAGGATGCGGTGCCGCCTGGCTGCTCCAATCGGTAGCGGGACCATTCGGCCGTAACATCCGCTTTCAGATGACTGGTCAGTCCATTGCGCTTGTGCAGATAGCTGGCTGCATGATGTGTGTAGAGGCTGTGTTGGGCATACTCGTCTTGTTCGGAAGGCAAACTCAGGGTGGAAGGCTGGTAGGCTAGTTGCACATCGGAGGCAAGCTCCCATGTATGTTCGTCGCGATTCTTCAGGTAGTCCAGGTGATTGTGGGCTTTGAGACGGGTGGTTCCGATGGTCTGTTCCAGCTCACCGGCATGCCCGCGGTCGCGCTCTGCCTCCAGGGTGAGCCGGTTGGTCAGGTAGTGCGTCGTGGCATTGTCTTCGTAGGCCAGGTTGGCATGCAGGGCATCGGTGACCAGGCGATAGTTGGCGGCCTCTTCCAGCTGCACGGTGTCGCCCGCCTGGTAGAAGGTCTGGACGTTGCCACGCTGTTGCTGGACGCAGTTGTGCGTGTAGTCGGCTTGCAGGCGCAGGGAGCGTTCGTCGCTACGGCGATACATGCGGTTGGCATTGGCCGTATAGGTCTCGTTGAACAGCAGGCGCCGTGTGTCGAGCGGAGTGCTGATGGAAGATTGCGTGAGCAAGCTGGGCAGGGTGATGTTGCTTTGGCGGCTTGTAGCCAGCTGAGCCTGTTCGTTGCTCAGGTCATGACCGGTGTTGTTGGCCTTCAGGCTGAAGATGCTTTGCCGTCCTCGTCCCAGCTGGAGGGCACTTAACGAGCCTTGCCAAAGTGCTGCCGTGCGACCACTGGCTTCTTCGGTCAGTCCGCCACCACCTTCGAGGGTAGGAAACCACTGGTCGCGTGCCTGCTCGTCCAACTTCAGGTTGAGAGCCACCTCTTCAGAGTCCAGCTTGCCACTCAACGCCCGCACCGACTGGTAGTTTTCCATCAGCTCGGCCGACTTCACGGCGCGTGCGTCCAGATTATTGTTCACCTGATTGTAGCGGCCACCCGTCACGTCCATGCCTTCCACCAGAAAGTGGTCGATGGGCTTGCCTTTGTAGGTCACGGTGCCGTTTTCCTTCACGTCGATGCCGGGCAGACGCTTCAACACATCTTTTATATGCATGTCTTTGGCCGTGGCAAAGTCGGCCAGGTTGTAGCGGATGGTATCGCGCCGACTGGAGATGCGTCCGGGACGAATCTCCACCTCCTTCAGCACGATACTCTCGGTCTGCAAGGCGAAGTCGAGCTGTCTGCCGGCCGACACGTCGCATGTCTGTCGTCCGTAGCCCAGTAGCGAGGCGCAGACTTGCAGGGTGCCTTCGTGGTGCCAGGGCAGGGAGTAGCAGCCATTGGCGTCGGTCAGGGTATAGTCGATGGTCATGCCGTCGCGCATGACGCTTATCATCACCGCCTCGAGCGGGCGGGAGGTTTCGGCATCGGTCACCCTGCCGTGCAGCTTGTCTTGTGCCAGCAGCGGCAGGGAGAATCCGAATACCCATGTTAGAGTGAGAGAAATCAGGAATTTCATGTTGTCAGATTTGTCTGTATTTATGATAATTGGCCGCCTTTTCCGGCCTGTAGCCGGAGGGGCGCCCAAAATGGCCCTACAGGCTATTCTAGAAGGCCTACCGCCTTATCCGGGATACCTCCCCACCTTATGGGGGCATACCTCCCCACCTTATGGGGCATAACTCCCCACCTTATAGGGGGATACCTCCCCACCTTATCCACCCATTCCTGCCGCCCTTAGCTGGGCTGACAAGATGTTTTACTATCAGTCGTTCCCGCCTTTCAGCGTTCTATGGGGTTGTAAGGCATGTCCTTAGGGGTCTTGGCAGGCTGGCCGTGTTCATCCTTGATGGTGATTGTCACGTTGGGCATGCTGCCTGTGATGAAGCCCATAGGGTCGGCGAAGAAGCGCTCGTGTACTTTGTTATATTGCTTGCGGTTGACGGATTCGTAGTCTTTTCCACCAAAGATAATGGGGGCTGTGTTGCGGCATTGCTCGATGCCGTTGGCCGCGAAGCGGTAGTGTCCTTCGGCGTCTTCGGCCTTCAGTATCATGCCCGGCAGTCCGCAGAGCTTCCACGGTCCTTCGCTGACCGGGATGTCGGGTGTGAACCAGGCTGTCCATTGCCGTCCTTTGAACTGGGTTGTAGCGCGGGTGCAGCGATAGCCCAGAAGCGTCAGTGTGTCAGCAGTCAACTTCCATTCCGGCTTTTCCTCCTCTTCCTCGCAACGCAGGCGGCTGATGTCGCCCGCTATTTCGTCCAGCGTGGTCACGTGTCCTTCGGGATAACCTTTGAATGTCTGCTCGCTCCATACACTTTTGTATTGCTTGGCGTGCTGACTGATGGTTTCTGTCGATGCTCCGTTGTTCATGTCGGCTTTCAGCACGGAGTCGCGCACGGCGGCGGTATAGCTGTAGAAGCGTGATGATTTCCGTCCGATGTCCAGCCTCATGGTCTCTTTGATGGGTTGGTCGGGTTTGGACAGGTCGGTCAGGGCCTCCATGTCGTATTGCACGGTCAGTACTTTCCGGTCTATGCTGTCCTGGCGGAAGGTGCGGCCGGTAGAGATTGTGAAGCTCACTTGTGCCTGTGCGGCCATGCTGACGAGGCACAGGCAGAGGATGGATAAGTGTTTCGTTTTCATGATTCGTCTATTGTTTAGGGTGATACATTGGGTTTGTTTGTCTGGTGCGAAGATAGGGCGGTGGAGGGCAAAGGACGTCAGAAAGATATTACTGAGATATTACGGTCGTAGAAATATCTGCCTGGCACGGGGCCTGCGTGCGGGCGAAAGGCTTATCTTTGTCGGCAGATAGGGTAGGTGGCCAGCCATTCTACACCTTATTATATATATGTATAGCGGATTGGATTATGGAACGACGGATTAAAATCATTTGGCTGTTATCAATAGCTTCCATGCTGCTCATTGGGGCGGGACAGGGCTATTGGTTGTGGAACCAGTATCAGTTTACCAATGAAGAATATGGGCGGGAAGTGCTGCGGCAGGTGACGGCTACCGCGGTTATTTATGATTCTCTGCGCGTGAGGGAACCTCAGCGGCTGGACGGGAAGCAGTTGGTGAAGTGGTATACCACTAATACGAACTGGAACGAGAAGACCGACTCACTGACGGGGAAGAAGATAACCCGCATCATTCTTGCCTTGCAGCTTGGAATGCAGCCTAGTGATACATTGCCTGGTATGATTCAGTTGACTGCGGTGCCGGCCCTGCCGGAGGACAGTGTGGTGTCGGTGTCCGATTCGGTTGTGCTGCGAGGTAATAAAGGACAGTATGAGCGCCTTAACCTGATGTATTATGCTAATCTGATGAGGCTGGAACTGACCAATCCCTTTTGCTTGCAACGGTTTGACTCACTGCTGGCAGTCCGCATGCCGGAGGTATCGTTCCATTGTCGTTTGGGGACAACAGCTGCCGATAGCATCTATCAGTGGGAAGCCATGCTGGATAAAGGCGGAAGCCGGCTTCATCCGGTCGCACGAGTCTCTTATCCTTACAATCCTCTGAAGCGGCAGCTGGTGTATGTGGAGGTGGCTATCCCCGGCCATGTGTTGTTGCTTCGCATGGGCTGGCAGCTGGTGGGCAGCTTGCTGATGATTGCCTTGCTGGCGGTCTGCCTGCTCTTTCAGATACAGACCATCCTGAAGCAGCGGCGGGTGGATGAACTGCGGCGCAGCTTTGTCAATGCCATGATTCATGAGTTGAAGCGGCCGGTGCAGACGCTGAAGATGTGTCTGGCCTTCTTGGGCGACAGAAGCTTGCGTGAGGACGCGCCGGCTACCGACCGGGTGGTAGAAGACTCAGTAGACGAGGTGGATAATCTTTCAGCCTATCTTCAGAAGCTGCGCGACATGACACGTGCCAACGATGAACAGACGCCGCTGTCCTTCCGCACCTTTGATTTCCGGCCCGTGGCCGAGAAAATCATTCGGCAGCAGCATATTCCTGACCATAAGCAGGTGACGTATGAGATGCACTTGGGCACGGCTTTGATGGTAACGGCTGACCCTGTTCATCTGTCCAATATGCTGAGCAATCTGCTGGAGAATGCCATCAAGTATTCGGGCTCTTCCGTTCACATTGTCGTGACGTGTTCTGTGGATGAGCGCAACTTCCTCCTGTCTGTGGCAGACAATGGTATTGGCATTCCGGCTCATGAGCAGTCTCGCGTGTTCGACAAGTTCTATCGCAGTGCCAGCTTGCCCGACCGCAGTGTGCCCGGCATAGGCTTGGGATTGAGCTATGTGAAACTGCTGGCAGAGGCTCATCATGGCTCTGTCAAACTCAGTAGCAAGCCGGGACAAGGCACAACCGTTACAATCATTATTCCCCAATAATTCATTGAACCTGTGACGTCATGAAAACACTGAAAATACTTTTTGCTGACGATGACTTGAAGTATTCCATGCTGCTGAAACGCTTTCTTGAGAAGGAAGGCTACGATGTGACCTATGTGGGCAATGGCACGATGGCCTTGGAACAATTTCCACAGGTAAAGCCCGACTTGGTGTTGCTGGACATCAATATGCCGGGGTTGAATGGATTTGAGGTGGCCGCACAAATTCGGCAGACGGACAAGCATGTGCTTATCTTTTTTCTTTCTGACCGTAGCGACAAAGCCGACCGCCTTCAGGGTTTTCAGTTGCGTGCCAATGATTATCTGGCTAAACCTTTCTATCCGGAGGAGCTTATAGCCCGCATTCGCGAGCGTTTTGCTTTCCAGTTGGACGAAACGGTGGAGGAGGAGACCTATCGTTTCGGCTCAACGGTGTTCAATTATAACACCAATGAACTGCGTACGGCCAGTAGCAAGGTGCTCATAACTTCCCGTCAAGCGGATATATTGCGGCTGTTGGCCTTGAATATTAATAGTGCTGTCTCTCGCGACTTGTTGCTTGAATCGGTGTGGGGTAGTGCTTCATACGCCAATTCGTTGGCCTTGAATGTGCAGATAACCTATTTACGCAAAGCTTTGAAGAATGATCCGACGGTCAAGGTTGAATCGTTGATGAAGAAAGGTTACGTCCTGCGCACAGAATAATACCAGTTCGTGTATTTACTAAAAATGGAGGGGAGCTGCTTGGAGAACGAAATATTTGTTAACTTTGTCCAAAACAGATATAAGCTCGTGTGTCTCACTAATGTTGGCCGTTGCTCTTGCAAGAGGTTTGCAGTTTACAGTGATTCTTGTGTCAGAGGCTTATGTCGGCAATTCTTATTAATGTAATACTTATAAATGGTATCATGAAAAAGTTAATGGCATTTTGTTGTCTTGCTCTGTTGGCAGGCGGAGTTTGGGCGCAGCGTAGTGAAATTAAGTTAGAGGAACATTGGAAGTTCTCGAAAGGAGATTTTTCTGATGCGGTCAAGCCTGATTTTGATGATAAAAACTGGCAAACGGTAACTGTTCCTCACGATTGGGCCATATATGGGCCATTCAGTCGAGATAATGATTTGCAGGAAGTAGCAGTGACACAGAATTTGGAGACCAAGGCGTCTGTAAAGACAGGTCGAACGGGCGGTCTGCCTTATGTCGGGATAGGATGGTATCGTACTACTTTTGATGTTCCGGCCGATAAAATGGCTACGTTGGTTTTCGATGGTGCCATGAGCGAGGCCAAGGTATATGTCAATGGGCAGGAGGCTTGTTTTTGGCCATTCGGATATAATTCTTTCCATTGCGATGTTACACCTTATATATATAAGGATGGTCGGGAAAATACGCTGGCTGTGAGATTGGAGAATAAACCCCAATCTTCGCGGTGGTATCCCGGAGCTGGACTCTATAGAAATGTCCGTCTTGTATTGACTGATAAAGTGCACGTACCGGTATGGGGTACACAGATAACAACGCCTCATGTGGCTGCCGATTATGCTTCGGTGCGTCTTCTTACCGAAGTGGCTCATGCAGGTGACAAGGAGATACGTATTTGTACGGAGATTGTTGCGCCCAATGGAGAGGTGGTGGCTCGTAAAGAAAATACCCGGAAGATAAATCACGGAATGCCTTTCGAACAGAACTTCATTGTAGACCGTCCGGCTCTGTGGTCGCCTGAATCGCCCAGCTTGTATAAGGCTGTTTCGCGTATTTACGTTGATGGCAATCAAGTCGATGAGTATGTAACTCGTTTCGGCATCCGTAGCATAGAGCTGGTAGCCGATAAGGGATTTTTCTTGAATGGCCAACATCGCAAGTTTCAAGGCGTCTGCAATCATCATGACCTTGGGCCGTTAGGTGCGGCAATCAATGTGGCTGCTTTGCGTCGTCAGCTTACATTATTGAAAGATATGGGCTGTGATGCCATCCGTACTTCACACAATATGCCAGCGCCCGAGTTGGTGGAGCTTTGTGACGAAATGGGTTTCATGATGATGATTGAACCATTTGATGAATGGGATATAGCCAAGTGTGAGAATGGTTATCATCGATATTTTGCCGATTGGGCAGAGAAAGATATGGTGAATATGCTGCGTCATTATCGAAATAATCCGTGTGTGGTAATGTGGAGCGTTGGTAACGAAGTACCTACACAGTGTAGTCCTGAGGGATATAAGGTGGCTTCCTTCCTTCAGGATATTTGCCATCGCGAAGACCCGACACGTCCGGTAACCTGTGGCATGGATCAGGTGTCTTGTGTCTTAAACAATGGTTTTGCTGCCATGCTCGATGTTCCTGGATTCAATTATCGGGCTCATCGCTACGTAGAGGCTTACAATAAGTTGCCTCAGAATATTGTGCTTGGCTCGGAAACTTCGTCTACAGTAAGCTCGCGTGGAGTTTATAAATTTCCGGTAAGTAAGCGAGGAAATGCGATGTATGACGATCACCAGTGCTCAAGCTATGATTTGGAGCATTGCGCCTGGTCTAATGTTCCTGATGAAGATTTCGCATTAGCCGAAGATTATGATTGGACAATAGGTCAATTTGTTTGGACGGGTTTTGATTATTTGGGTGAACCTTCTCCTTATGATACGGATGCCTGGCCTAATCATAGCTCTATGTTTGGTATCATTGATTTGGCCAGCTTGCCCAAAGACCGTTATTATCTGTATCGTAGTTTGTGGAATAAGCGTGAGGCTACTCTTCATGTATTACCTCATTGGACATGGCCGGGGCGTGAAGGGCAGAATACTCCTGTTTTTGTCTACACAAGTTATCCCGAAGCAGAACTGTTTGTCAATGGCAAGAGTTTTGGAAAGCAACGAAAGTTGACTGCCGATGAGAGCAAGGCGTTGAAAGGTCAGGACTCATTGTGGCTCCAGCGTCGATATCGTTTGATGTGGACCGATGTTCCTTATGAACCGGGCGAATTGAAAGTTGTTGCTTATGATGCTGAAGGACGTAAGGCTTCAGAGAAAGTCATTCGTACGGCAGGCAAGCCACATCATCTGGAAGTGGTGGCCGACCGTCTGCAATTGATGGCCGATGGCAAGGATCTTGCTTATCTTACGGTACGTGTGGTAGACAAGGATGGAAACCTATGTCCGGCTGACGACCGTCTTGTTTCTTTTTCTGTAAAAGGTGTGGGAAGTTATCGTGCATCGGCCAATGGTGATGCCACATGTCTTGATTTGTTTCATTTGCCCCGCATGCATGCTTTTGGTGGACAGCTGACTGCTATAGTGCAAAGCGGTAAGGAAACGGGTGAAATGATATTTGAAGCAAAAGCCAAAGGGTTGAAATCATGTAAGCTTGTTATTCAGGTAGTTAGATAAATGTTGGTTAAGCGCAAACGGTTGTTGGAATATTCCGGTATCTATGCAATCGTTTGCGCTTTTCCTATACAGTATTTTACAAACGTGTTACTTTTCGTTTATTTTATATCATCTATATTTGTACAGTCATGCTGTGGATACTTGAAAGACGTTGTTGTTAAGAGACATATTCTTGTGTTATTAAATTAGGATATATTAGTGTAATTAATATTGTTAACTTTAATTTTTTTAGATGCATGAAGCAAGTTAATCTTAGAATCTTTCAAATGATTCTTTCCCTATTATTAGGGTTCTTCTTCTCAGTAGGCGCTTATGCACAAACCATCACAGTGAAAGGGCATGTGAAAGATGCTTTGGGTGGCGTGATTGGCGCGAATGTCGTAGAGAAAGGTAATGCGACAAATGGTACAATTACTGACCTTGACGGTAACTTTACATTGACAGTTCCCCAGGGTGCTACAATTCAAGTCTCATTTATTGGTTATCAGACTACAGAAGTAGCTGCTGCTCCATCGGTAATTATAGAACTGAAGGATGATGCAGAACTTTTGAGTGAAGTTGTGGTTATCGGTTATGGTTCAGTGAAGAAAAATGACTTGACAGGTTCGGTAACGGCTATTAAGGCTGATGAAATCAATCGTGGAGCTATTACTTCACCTGATCAAATGTTGCAAGGTAAAGTTCCAGGACTGTTGGTAACTCCGGCATCTGGTGACCCGACTGGCGGCGCTACTATTCGTATTCGTGGTGCTGCTTCTTTGTATGCCTCTAACGACCCGTTGATTGTGATTGATGGTGTGCCTGTTACGGCAGAAGGTGGTGCAGGTATGGCAAACCCGCTTGCATCAGTAAATCCTAATGATATTGAATCTTATACTGTATTGAAAGATGCATCGGCAACTGCAATTTATGGTTCACGCGCATCTAACGGTGTGATTATTATTCAGACTAAAAAGGGTACGGGTGACAAGATGCAGGTAAGTTATAGTTCTAGCTATAGCTTGAAGCAGAATACATCTACACTTGATGTCATGACCGGTGATCAGTATCGTGATTATGTGAATACGACTTATGCAGGAACCAATCGTCTGGAACAGATTCAGAAGTTGATGGGTAATGCAAATACTGACTGGCAAGACATGATTTACCGTACAGCATTCTCTACAGACCAGAATGTCAGCCTCTATGGTAATGTAAAAGGTGTATTCCCTTATCGTGTAAGCTTAGGTTATACTTATGATGAGGCTACTCTGAAGGTTGGTGACAACAAACGTACGAACCTTGCTATTAGCTTGACTCCTAAGTTCTTTGACAATCACTTGAGCGTTAATGTTAATGTAAAGGGTATTTATAACAAAGCCAACTATCCTAACAGTGGTGCTATCGGCAGTGCAATATCATTCTCTCCGACTGTAGATCCTTATTTCAGAAATGATGATGGAAGTATCAACAATCAGTTGTGTGGTGGTTATTTCAACTGGTTGGCATCTGATGGTTCGGCCAATACAATGGCAAGCATAAATCCTTTGTCTCAGTTGTATGATAATAACAACCGCAACAAAACATGGCGTTCTATGGGAAATCTTCAGTTGGATTATAAAATCCATGGATTTGAAGATTTGAGACTGAACTTGAATTTGGGTTATGACTTGGCCCGTACAGAAGGATATACTTATGCAGAATTGGGTTCTATTACTTCTATGCGCAATGCTTCTTCTGACTTTTATAAGGACTATTCTAACAATAACTCAAATACGTTGTTAGAGTTCTATGGTAACTATAATAAAGATTTTGGAATTCATCATTTGGATGTGATGGCTGGTTATTCTTGGCAGCACAACTATGTTAAGTATGATAATATTCAGTATTATAATAACGACCGTAGCCAAGTATATCTTGAAAGCCCGACAGATAGAAGAGAGTATTATCTGCTTTCATTCTTTGGTCGTGTAAACTATTCGCTGAATTCTAAATATTTGTTCACTTTCTCATTGCGTGATGATGCTTCTTCACGTTTCTCAAAGGATAATCGCTGGGGCTTGTTCCCATCTGCAGCTTTTGCATGGAACATTGCAGAAGAAAACTTTATCAAAGAAGCCGATACTTCTCTTTCTAGTTTGAAATTGCGTTTAGGTTGGGGTAAAACAGGTCAGCAAGATATAGGTATGGACCGTTGTTATGCTTATATGGCTAAATATACGCAATCGTCTACATTGACAACTCAAATTCCATGGGGTAACGAATATATTTATACGCTTGCACCGAGTGCTTATAATGAGAATATTAAATGGGAAACTACGGAAACGTTCAACGTTGGACTTGATTTCGGTTTCTTGAATGGTCGAATTAACGGTAACGTTGATGCTTATCTCCGTAAGACATACGATTTGCTGAATGATGTTCCTACTCCTATGGGTACTAACTTCTCTAATACAGTTATTTCAAATGTGGGAGATATGAAGAACATGGGTCTTGAGTTCAATTTGAACTTTATTCCTATTGATACGAAAAATATGCATTGGAGTATCAATGTAAACGGTACTTGGCAGAAAACTGAAATCACAAAACTTACCAGCTATAGCGATGCTGATTATCTCGGAGTGCAAGTTGGTAGTGGTATGAGCAGTATTGGTGGTTATACTTCTTTGTATCGTGTAGGTTATACTCCTTATACATATTATCTGTTCCAACAAGCTTATGATGAAAATGGAAAAGCTTTGGAAAATGTATTGGTAGACCGTAATGGTGATGGACAAATTTCAGAAGCTGACCGTTATGTAACGGGAAAGAGCATTCTTCCTAAATTCTACTTTGGTATCAGTTCTCAATTCACTTATAAGAAATGGGACTTCGGTTTCAATGCTCATGGCTCTTTAGGCGGTTATGCTTTGAATAAGGTTAATAAAGATAATGCTACTTCTTATAGTGATGACTATTCTAAGGGTTATGTCAACAACCTGGCTACTTACTGTTTGAAGACTGGATGGACTGAAGCTCTTAGCGAATATCAGCAATATTCTGACATGTTCCTGGAGAATGCCTCTTTCTTCCGTATGGATGATATTAATGTTGGATATACCTTTGATGAGTTCAAGAACTGGAAAGGTAAAATCCGTGTAGGTGCTTCTGTACAGAATGTGTTTACTATTACCAAGTATAGCGGACTTGATCCTGAGTTGACATCTGCTGATGGTGTTGATAACAATCTGATTCCTCGTCCTCGCCTGTATACAGTGCGTTTGAACATTAACTTTTAATCGAATAAAGGGAAACAAGTATGAAAAAATTTATATATAGTTTGGCAATTGCAACAACTGCATTGACTATGAATTCATGCATAGGAGACTTGGATACATTGCCGCTTAATGAAACAGATAAGACTGCCGAGCAAGCTTATCAAACTTTGGAAGATTTTGAAATGGGATTGGCTTACATATATGGTTCGTTTTCATTGGTAAGCCAAAACGACCCGGGAACATCGGACATTTCTGTAAGCGATGCCGGACAGAGCGAGCTGATACGTCAAATCGTCATCTTGAATGAAATGTCGGCTGATGTATTGAAATGTACATGGGGTGATAGCTATGTTACAGAAACGCAAAATGCTTCATGGACTTCTACCGGTAATGCTGCGACGATTGCAGTCTATACGCGTTGCATGGTGACTATTACACTCGCTAATGAATTCTTGAAGCAAAGTGCTTCTTCTGGCATAGAAGGCGTTGCTGCTTTGCGTGCTGAAGCTCGTTTCTTGAGAGCTTATGCATATTATCTTTTGATGGATTTGTATGGTAATCCTCCTTTTGCTACGGAAGAAAATATTGGTGGCACATCTATGCCGACGCAGATTGGTCGTACTGCTTTGTTTGAATGGATAGAATCAGAGCTGAAAGAACTGGCCAGTGCAGAAAGTGATATGCCAGCCGTTGGTGCTGTTGCTTATCCTCGTGTTACTAAGGGGGCAGCTGAAGCTTTGCTGGCTCGTATGTATCTGAATGCTGAGGTATATACTGGTACAGCACGTTGGGAAGATGCTCGTTCTGCTGCTGAAACAGTAATTGGCATGGGCTATAGCTTATGCAGCAAGTATGAAGACCTGTTCTTACAAGACAATGGTGAGAATCCTGAAACACAGAAAGAATTGATTTTTGCTATTGCTTACGACCGTGACAGAACCCAGAGCTGGGGTGGTACTACCCATCTTGTTTCTGGTAGTTTGGATGATAACACAAGTTCTGTAGTTGCTATGGAACTGGGATATCCTGAAGGTTCACATATCGCTCGTGAAAGATGGAACGGATATCATATTCCCGATGAATATGTATCTTCCAACTTTGAACTCAGTGATGTTGTTTGGGGCGGTAGCGGTATCGGTTATAATCGTGCTGCGAGCGATAAGCGTGCTTTCTTCTCTAACAATGGTTGTGTTGAAGGTTTCGAATTGAATAATGCTAATTCAGGTTGGAGATGCTGGAAATTCTCAAGTCGTGATTCACAAGGTAATCTCTATACAGATGGCTCTTCTTCTAAGTTCTCGTCTTCAGACTTCCCTGTTATCCGTTTGGCTGAGATGTATCTTATCTATGCTGAGGCTCAAGCTCGTATTGATGGTGGTATCACTACAGACAGCAAGGCATTAGGTTATATCAAAGCTTTGCGTGACCGTGCCGGTCTGTCTACTCCTTCTTCTATTGACTTGGATTTCATCTTGAAGGAACGTGCTTGCGAATTGATGCTGGAAGGACATCGTCGTACAGATTTGATTCGCTACGGATACTTCACTTCAATGAGTTTCTCATGGCCTTATAAGAACGGTATCCCTGCCGGTGGAGTGGCTATTGATGACTTCCGTACTATTTATCCGATTTTGCAGACCGATTTGACTCAGAATCCTAATCTGAAACAAAATCCTGGATATTAATATAAGGCGTATCATTACTTAAAAGAATTATTATGAAACTACTCAAAAATATAATGTTTTTCGCTGCCGCAGCTTTGTTTGCGGCCTGCGAGACGGATGTAGAGACTCCGCAAATCTACAACCCTGAAAACTTCGTTGCACCTGTTATCGGTGAATGTGGCGATATTATCGTGAATGCAGACAACTCAGACAATGAGAATGTAGTATTCTCATGGACATCTGCAGATTTCGGTCAACCTGTGCAGATATTATACTCTGTATATGTAACCTTGGATGGTAAAGAGGGCTTGGTAGGTACTTCAAACTCTACCTCTTTGGCTATCTCAAAAGGTGATATCAATGGTGTTGTTATCAACAACCTGGGTGTTACTGCCAATGAAAAGGCCGAAGGCATTACGGCTTATGTATCTGCCCAAATAGCCAATACCAGCAATTATGAAGCTATTAAGTCTGCCGCATCTAATGCTTTCTCTGTACAGACTTATGCTGCTCCGCTGAAGTGGATGTATTTGTGTGGTGAGTTCAATGGTTGGAAAGAAACCGCTGCGCCTATCTTCTGGGAAACCAATGGTGGAACCAATACATATACTTGTATGGTAGACTTCTCTGCTTCTGCTGATAATACTAATTCATTCTTTAAAGTATTGCCTGAACAGAGTTGGTCAACCTCTTACGGTAAGGATGCCCTCACAGCTTCTTGGACCATTGCCGACAATGCAGACGGAAACTTGTCTATGCCTATTACCGAAGCTACCATTCATGAAGTAACTGTGAATATGGCTGTAATGACTATCGATCAGACTGCAGTAGGTAATTCTCTGGGATTGTGTGGCGACTTCAACGGTTGGGGTACCGACGATGCAGCTTTCACTTATGACCCTTTGACCAGCACTTGGAAAACTGCTGTTGTAGCTTTGGAAGCTGGACAAGGCGTGAAAGTTCGTGCTAATGCTGATTGGGCTGTTAACTGGGGTGCTACTGGCAAGAACAGTACAGCTGTGGCAGGTGGCCTTGAATTGGCAGCAGGTGGTGACAATATTTCTGTACCAGAAAGCGGTAATTTCATCGTTGAGCTCCATGCCAACCGCACGCCGTATGTGCTGGTATTCAATAAACAATAAATGTATTACCTTAAATACCTGAAAGATGATAAAGTATTTAAAACACATATTTGTGGCAGCTATCGCAATGATGGCTGCCACCGGATGCCAGGAAGATGTTGAAGACACTTTCTCTAAAGCACCGGTTGCTCCGACTTTGGTTAATAACAATGCCATCCTGCTGACTCAAAACACGATGGATGAGCCGGTGAAGTGGGCATGGACCGCCGCACGGAATACTCAGGGTGAAGTTAGCTATTCATTGTTCGCTCAGTATGAAGAGGAAACGCCGGTACAGCTTGGAAGCTCTACGAAGGAACTTTCACTGTCTTTGCCGAAGACTGACTTAAAAGCTGCATTGGACAACATTGCTTCACTTCCTGAGAACGATAGTTTTACTATGGCATTCTACGTAGAAGCAACTGACGACTTGGGAAGCTATAAATCTGAAGAAGTAGTTGTGACTGTATTCTCATACGGTGATTATGTAGCAGCAGTAGCTACACCGAGTGTAGCAGAAGTTACGCTGGACAAAGAAACTCCTGACGACGAACTGGAACTGTTGACATGGACATCGGCACGCTTGGGCTATGGTGAGGCCATTACCTACAATGTGACTGCTACTTATGGTGACAGTGAGCCGGTAGAGGTTGCCGCTGGACTTACCGACCTGCGTTGCGCAAAGACTGTATCAGAATGGAATGAGTTCTTTGTACGTACGATGGGTATTGCTGAAGAAGCAACTAAAGATGTCAACTTTACCGTAACAGCCTATAGCGAAACTTGCACAAGTGGTGTTCCTTCAGCTGCTGTGACAGTTAAAGTAACTACTTACAAGCGTGACTTCCCCTCTGAGGAATACATCTATGTACCTGGAAATCATCAGGGATGGAATCCTGCAACAGCTCCTGCACTTTGGTCGGCCGAGCTGAACGGCGTTTACAGCGGATTCAGTACACTGGACGGTGGCTTCAAGTTCACTCTGCAGCGTGCCTGGGGAGAAGGTGGTGAAGGTGAGTATAATTATAGCCACTTCACCAATTATATTGGAGGTCTGACTGACGGTGGTGGCGGTAACATCAACATGAGTACTCCTGGCTTCTACTACATTGTGGCCGATGTAATGACCGGTACACTTACAGCTACGCTTATCTCGTCTTGGGGTGTGATTGGTACAGCTACACCGAATGGTTGGGATGCAGAAACTCCATTAACTTACGATGCAGAGAAAGGATGCTGGAGTGCAACTATTGCACTGACTGCAGGTGACCTGAAGTTCCGTGCCAACAATTCCTGGGAATCAGGCATTGATTTGGGTGGAGCATTAGACGAACTTGTATTCAAAGGTGGAAATATAGCAATAACCGAAGCTGGCAACTATCTCATGGAGGTTTACATGCAGCGTACTGACAGCAACAACATGTATTGCAAGCTTACACCGCAGTAATGAGAGTTTAATTCTTTGCATGCCCAGAGCCTTCGGGTGAAGGCATGCAAGTAAACATAGAAAAAGAGATTGATGTAGTCTGCTGACAATGTCAATCTCTTTTTTTATGTCTTTATTATTCCTACCTTTGACTGTCACTTTAAAACTTCTATTACCATGTCAAACTCCGATATACCCATCGAACTCAAGCTAAAGGCTTATCCTTACGACCTCGCCGCCGACGAGACGCAGGAATACTATGTGAAGGTGCACACGCAGAGTACACCGCTGACGCAGGACGACCTGGCACGCGCCGTGGCCAGACGGCTGGGGGCAGAACCAGCGTTAGCGCAGAGCTTCATCAAGGTGTTTATGGAAGAACTGAGCTCGGCCATCGGACAGGGCTATTGCGTCAGTACCGATGCTTTCCAACTAAGACCTGTGGCGCACGGTACATTGACACATGCCCAACTGTCGCAGCCCATCACCCCGGAACAGATTGAAATTCGGACAGGTTATCGACAAGGCCCCTTATTGACGGAGGTGTTGAGTAAAGCCAGGTGTCATTTGTTTCTCCAGCTAGCCACTGTCGGACCTTATCCTTTGTCGTTGGCCAATGCACTCTCTACCGCCCAAAATCCGCGACCGCTAAGGGTTGGTGAGATGGTGGTGCTTACCGGTGTACGTCTGAAGATAGTCGGTTCGCATCCTGACGTTGGCATCCGGTTGACATCGGAAGTGCAGCCTGACGTTAGTTACCTTGTCACGTCGCAACACATTTCGCCCAATACGCCCAAGCGTTTGCAGTTTGTATTGCCTGTTGACATGCCAGCCGGGTTGTGGAAGGTGGAAGTGACCACGCAATATACTCCTGGCCGTTATCTGGCCAAGGAACCTCGTACAGCCGCCCTGTCTTCTCCTGTATATATAGAGGCTGCTCCTCTGTAGGCAGTTATTGCTTTGTGCGACTCTCCCTTTTGATTTGGATTCCAGTGAACAGGGAAGTTGCAGTGCCTGCTATTAGGGCGGTAGGCGATTGCGCGCCCGTGCATTAGTCTGTTGCGCGCCCGTGCATTAGTCTGTTGCGCGCCCGTGCATTAGCCTGTTGTGCGCCCGCGCATTAGTATGTTGAGCGCTCGCGCATTGGTCTGTTGCACGTCCGCGCATTGGTCTGTTGCGCGCTCGCGCAATAGATTATCGTATATTGCTCCTCCTGCCTATCTCTTATTGGGAGATGCAAGCCCTTTCCTGGCAGCTGTATGTATAATCCCCGATATTGGAGCTCACTTTGTTCTTTCACCACAAATAAATCAGCCTTTTGCTCTGTTAAGTAACAAAAAAACGTTACTTTTGTCACGCTAATAAACCACTTTCATTTATGCATACGTCAGACAGCATTGTTATCATCCCCACCTACAATGAGCGGGAGAATATAGAAAACATTATCCGCGCGGTCTTTGCTTTGGAGCACGGATTCCATATACTGGTCATTGAGGACAATTCGCCCGACGGTACGGCCGACATCGTGCGTCGCTTGCAGGTCGAGGAGTTTGCCGACCGCCTGTTCATGCTGGAACGCAAGGGTAAACTGGGGCTGGGCACGGCTTACATTGCCGGTTTCAAGTGGGCGCTGGAGCATGGATATGAGTACGTGTTCGAGATGGATGCCGACTTCAGCCATAATCCGCAGGACTTGCCCCGACTTTACCGGGCTTGTGCCGAGGAAGGTGCCGATGTGGCTATCGGGTCGCGCTATGTCAGCGGTGTCAATGTGGTCAACTGGCCTATGGGGCGTGTGTTGATGTCTTATTTCGCATCGAAGTACGTGCGGCTCATCACCCGCCTGCCCATACACGACACGACGGCGGGCTTCGTCTGCTATCGTCGGCGTGTGCTCCAGACCATCAGGCTGGATGCCATCCGCTTCAAGGGCTATGCCTTTCAGATTGAGATGAAGTTCACGGCCTATAAGTGCGGGTTCCGCATCAAGGAAGTGCCGGTCATCTTTATCAATCGCGAGCTGGGCACATCGAAGATGAACAGCAGCATCTTTGGTGAGGCTGTTTTTGGGGTGATAAGGCTGAAGTGGAGCAGCTGGTTTACGAAATACCCGAAGGGAGTGGAGAATTGAGAGTTGAGAATTGAGAGTGGAGAGTTGAGTACTATTATATGTTATAGACAAAATATTGCAGAAAAGAAAGGACTGAGAATGAAGCGCACATTGATACATAATGCCCTGATAGTGAATGAGGGCAAGACCGTGCAAGGCTCGGTGGTAGTGGAAAACGGGCGGATAGCCGAAGTGCTGACTGACGGAAAACCATTGTCGGCACCGTGCGACGAAATGGTGGATGCCACCGGCTGCTATTTGTTGCCGGGGGTGATTGACGACCATGTTCATTTCCGCGACCCGGGACTGACGGCTAAGGCCGACATCGGGACCGAGAGCCGGGCTGCTGCTGCCGGTGGTGTGACTTCCATCATGGATATGCCTAACACCAAGCCGCAGACCACTACATTGACGGCATTAGAAAACAAACTGGCTGCTCTGAATGAGCGTTGTGTGGTCAATCATTCGTGCTATTATGGAGCAACCAACAATAACTACCGTGACTTTGCCAAGCTCGACCGCAGCCGCGTATGCGGCATTAAGCTGTTTATGGGGTCGAGCACGGGCAATATGCTGGTGGACCGTATAGACAGCCTGCGCCGCATCTTCAGCGGTACGGATATGCTGATTGCTGCCCATTGCGAGGACACGGCGGTGATTCAGCGTAACATGAGGCGCTATCAGGAGAAATATGGCGATTCTGAGGTACCCATTGGTCGGCATCCTTACATCCGTTCGGGTGAGGCGTGCTACAAGTCGTCGGAGTTGGCGGTGAGCCTGGCTCGTGAGACCGGGGCACGTCTGCATGTGCTTCATGTGTCTACGGAGAAAGAATTGAAACTGTTCGAGCCGCTTTCGTTGGCCGACAAGAAGATTACGGCCGAGGCTTGCGTGTCTCACCTGTATTTTACGGCAGACGACTATGCCACGCTGGGTGCCCGCATCAAGTGCAACCCTTCTATCAAGAGAGTGACTAACCGCGAAGCTTTGCGCGAGGCAGTGCGTCAGGGACGTATCGATGTCATTGCTACCGACCATGCTCCCCATTTGCTGACCGATAAGGAAGGTGGTGCGCTGAAAGCGGCATCGGGTATGCCCATGATACAGTTCTCGCTGGTCACTATGCTTGAGTTGGCTACCGAAGGTGTGTTCAGCCTGGAGCAGGTGGTGGAGAAGATGTGTCATGCACCGGCACAGCTGTTTCGCATCAATGGTCGTGGTTACATACGCGAGGGATACTGGGCCGACCTGGTATTGGTGCGTCCTCATTCACCTTGGACAGTTACGGCCGACTGCATTGAGAGCAAGTGCGGCTGGAGTCCGCTGGAAGGCCATACATTTGACTGGAAGGTGGAGAAGACCTTTGTCAACGGTCGTCTGGCCTATGACAACGGACAGGTCGATGGTGACTGCCGCGGCGAGGAATTGCGTTTCGATTATTAGTTTATGAGTTTATAAGTTCTTAAGTTTATGAGTTACAGCAAGGCGTAATAACTAATAAACTCACAAACTCATAAACTTACAAACTCACTTCTGCGCAAACGATGTCACTGCTTACTTATCAGATACATGAAGTGGCCCCATACATCAACTGGGTTTACTTCTTTCATGCCTGGGGATTCCAGCCCAGGTTTGCCACCATTGCCAACATACAGGGGTGTGATTCTTGCCGTGCCTTGTGGCTGGCCAATATGCCGGTCGGCGACCGTGCAAAGGCGGCTGAGGCCATGCAGCTTCATAAAGAGGCGGGACGCATGCTGGCCGGGTTGGAGGGCAAGGTAGAGGTCAGGGTTGTCTTTCGCTTGTGTCGGGCCAATGCCGATGGCGATGATTTGCTGATAGAGGGCATGCGCTTTCCCTTGTTGCGTCAGCAGACGGCGCATGCGGCCGGTGAACCTTTCCTGTGTCTGAGCGACTTTATCCGTCCGGCAGCTCAGGGTATCCCAGACCAGATAGGTCTGTTTGCCGCTTCGGTGTCGGGGTGTGATGAAGCAGGATATGCCGACGACCCTTATCGGCACCTGCTAGTGCAGACGCTGGCCGACCGTCTAGCCGAGGCCGGTACGGAGAAAATGCACGAGTATGTGAGGCGTGAAGCCTGGGGATATGCTCCGGATGAACACTTATCCATGGCCGACCTGCTGGCTGAACGTTTTCAGGGTATCCGTCCGGCTGTAGGTTATCCGTCGTTGCCCGACCAGTCGGTCAATTTCTTGCTCAATGCACTGCTCGATATGAGCCAGGTGGGCATAACCTTGACAGAGCATGGCGCCATGTACCCCCATGCCTCGGTCTGTGGTCTGATGATGGCACATCCTCAGGCTCGCTATTTCAGTGTGGGCAAGATTGGTGAAGACCAGTTGGCCGACTATGCCCGCCGTCGTGGATTGCCGGTGGAGGTGATGCGCAAGTTCCTGGCAGCTAACCTGTCGTAGGTAAAGGCCGGTCAACGTTTCTTGCGTACCGCAGTTTCTTGTGTCTTCTTGTAGGGTTGTCCGCCGCCATAGAGCTTGTTCACCAGGTCGGCACGCCCAATACGTTTCAGTTCCCTGACGATGTTTTGCTTTTCTTCTGGTTTGTACCAGAAGAAGAACTGTCGTTGTGCCAGCTTCTCACGTTGGGTGCGTGCGCTGAACACTGGTTCCAGTGTATAGGGGTGGAAGCCCGTGTACCAGGCCTCGGTGCTGATGGTCATAGGGGTAGGGGTGAAGTCCTGCACCTGTTCCAGGTGGAAGTCCAGTCGGCGGGTGATGACGGCCAGTTCGGCCATGTCCTCTTCGTGACAGCCGGGGTGGCTGGATATGAAGTAGGGGATGAGCTGCTGGCGCAGGCCTGCTTCGTGGTTGATGCGGTCGAAGATGCGTTTGAATGCTTCGAATTGTTCGAAGGGAGGCTTGCGCATGAGGTGCAGCACGCGTGCCGAGGTATGCTCGGGAGCTACTTTGAGGCGGCCGCTGACGTGGCGCAGGATAAGTTCGCGGGTATATTGGTCGGCTGCCTGGTCTGTGGCTGCATCGCCGCTGCGGTGTAGCAGCAGGTCGTAGCGTACACCACTGCCTATGAAAGTCCGCTTGATGCCAGGTATGGCTTCTACGGCATGGTAGATGTCCAATAGCGGGCGGTGGTCGGTGCATAGGTTGGGGCATACCTTGGGATGTATGCACGAGGGGCGTTTGCACTTGCGGCACAGTTCCTGATTCTTGCCATGCATCTGGTACATGTTGGCCGAGGGGCCTCCCAAGTCGGTCAGGTTGCCTTTGAAGTCCGGCAGTTCCATGACTGCCTTAACCTCGCGTACAATGCTTTCCTTACTACGGCTTACGATAAACTTTCCCTGATGGGCAGAGATGGTACAGAAGGCACAACCGCCAAAGCATCCGCGGTGGATGTTGACCGAGTGTTTTATCATGTCGTAGGCCGGTATGCGCTTGCCCTTGTATTTGGGATGGGGCAGGCGGGTGTAGGGCAGGTCGAAGGAATGGTCCAGCTCGGCGGTGGTCATGGGCGGGTAGGGCGGATTGACGACCACAGTCTGCCGTCCTGTGTCTTGCAGGATGCGGGCAGCTTCCATCTTGTTGCTTTCTTCCTCAATGTGCCTGAAGTTGGCGGCCTGTTTGCGCTTGTCTTTCAGGCATTCCTCGTGGCTGTAGAGGCGGATGTCTGTGTTGGTGGGCACTATGCTGTCGGATGTTTGCAGGTAGGCTGTCTGGGGAATGTCGTTGAGTGCTAATCCCATGTCCAATCGGCGGGCTACTTCCTTGACCGGTTTTTCGCCCATGCCGTAGATGAGCAAATCGGCGCCGCTGTCGCACAAGATGCTGGGTCGCAGGCGGTCTTGCCAGTAATCGTAGTGGGTCAGTCGCCTCATGCTGGCTTCAATACCTCCCAAGATGACGGGCACATCGGGGAACAGTTGCTTGAGTATTTGTGTATAGACAATGGAAGGATATTCGGGGCGCATATCGGGACGGGCGTCTGGCGTGTAGGCGTCGTCGCTGCGCAAACGCTTGTTGGCAGTATATTTGTTTACCATGGAGTCCATGGCTCCGGCACTTACGCCGAAGAAGAGTCGTGGACGCCCCAGCTTTCGGAAGTCGCGCAGGTCGTCGCGCCAGTTGGGTTGGGGTACGATGGCTACCTTTAACCCTTCCGCTTCAAGTATGCGTCCGATGACGGCCGCACCAAACGAAGGATGGTCCACGTATGCGTCGCCGCTGAACAGTATCACGTCCAACTGGTCCCATCCGCGAAGTTCTACTTCTTTTTTGGTGGTGGGCAGCCAGTCGGTCAGTCGGTATTCTTTCATTGTCTTGTTGTCTTCTGTTTTTTGTACGTCGGTAGTTTACAAGGTGAATTGCAGGCTCATCCTGTTGCCGTCGTATATCTCGCGAAAGCCAATACGTTGTTCGGTCAGGTATTCTTTCAGGTCGTTGAAGGCAGCTTCATCGTCCATGATGATTTCCAGCTTCTCGCCTTTTTCGGCCTCGCAGATGGCTATCATGGCCGGAATGAGCGGACTGTACAGCTTCTGCTGGCAGGTATTGATTATTTTCATGCTTCTTCTTTGTTGTCTTCTTCTGGTTGTTTGCTCAGCCACTCCAGATAGAGGCGAATGAGCTGTTGCAGGCCGAAAGCTTTCATGTTATTGTGGTAGATGACGTCAATGCAAAGGTCAAGCAGGTCTTTGCAGTTGTCTTCTTGTGCTGCAATGAGTGAGCGGATATTTAGTTTCAGCTTGTCGAGTACAGTTTCGTCAACAATACCGTTACTGTCTATCAGGTGGCGGAAAAGTCCGTATTTCTCAATCGTTTGGAGGTTTTCTTCCGATACTTCTATACTGCGTGTTCCGCTGGGATTGGCTTGTATGGTGTACATGACTATAGTTTTTTAAGGGTGAATACTATGTTTACCTGTAGGGCAAAGATAGTTTATTTGGTGGAAATCCGATTATCTTTCCAATATTTTCTTTGCTATTCTTTTGTGGTTGGAATGCAAACAGGGCAGATAGTTTCTGGTTGCTGCGTAGGCTTCCTTCTTCTATCTGCCCTGTTTTATCGGGTCATTGTCTTTGTACAAGCATTGTTCAAGAGACAATGACGAGGCTATGGTTATACTATTAGAGCGGTATGTATTCCACGAAAGCTTCCATGGCTTCGTAGCTGGCCAGTCCAAGCTTGTCGTAAAGCGAGGCGGTACCGCGGTTGCGGTCTTCGCTGCGTTGCCAGAAGAGGCGTTCGTCGTTACCCAGGAACGGTGCGCTTTCCATCTGAGACTGGTGTTTCAAGATAGAGTTGCGCTTTGCACGAAGCTCTTCGGGGCTGATGGGGACTGCCATTTCAATGTTTTCGATTTCCCATTCGGCCCATGCACCGCGATACATCCAAATGCGGCACTCTTTCAACCACTCTGCACCTTCTTCCTTTTCCAAGTCGATGGCGGCAAATACGGCATCTGTGCAGACGCGGTGTGTGCCGTGCGGGTCGGCCAAGTCACCGGCAACGAATATCTGGTGAGGCTTAACCTCACGCAGCAGATTGCGTACAATTTCTACATCGGCTTCGCTGATAGGGTTCTTCTGAATCTTGCCGGTTTCATAGAAGGGCAAGTCGAGGAAGTGGCAGTGATCCAACGGAATATTGTTGTAGGTACATGCTGTACGTGCTTCTCCTCTTCTGATGAGTCCCTTGATGGTCAGGATGTCGCGCGTATCCATGTCACCGTCTTTCTTTTCGCGGAGATACTTGCGTATTTCGGCATATTTCTCGTTGATGACAGCGTCTTCGCTGTTGTTGAAGAGTTGGTTGAAGCCGTTGATGAAGTGGAGGAAGCGGATTACTTCTTCGTCGCCTACGGCAATGTTTCCACTGGTTTCGTAAGCAACGTGTACGTCGTGCTTTTGCTCTACCAATCGACGGATAGTACCACCCATGGAGATAACGTCATCATCGGGGTGAGGAGAGAAGACAATGACACGTTTGGGGTAGGGTGTCGCACGTTCGGGGCGATATGTATCGTCTGCGTTCGGTTTGCCACCCGGCCAGCCGGTAATGGTATGTTGCAGGTCGTTGAATATCTTGATGTTTACATTGTAGGCAGAACCGTAGAGAGCCAGCAATTCACTCAAGCCGTTTTCATTATAGTCTTTATTGGTCAGCTTCAGGATGGGTTTGCCGGTCAGCTGGCACAACCATACGATGGCGCTGCGGATAAGTTTGTCATTCCACTCGCATGATGTTACAAGCCAAGGACGTTTGATGCGTGTCAGGTTGGCGGCAGCATTCAGGTCTACTACGATATGTGCGTTGTTGTGTGTCTGCAGGTACGAAGCCGGAATGGTATCTGTGATGGCACCCTCTACGCATTCATGTACCATCGGTGCTTTTTCTTCACCCCAAGCCATCAGATATACTTTCTTAGCTGCAAGGATGGTAGCTACACCCATGGTGATGGAGCTGATGGGAGTACTGTCAATGCTGCCGAATATCTTGGATGCTTCGTTGCGTGAAGCGTTGTCAAGCAAGATAAGGCGTGTAGTAGAATTCAGACGTGAACCCGGTTCATTGAATCCGATATTACCTACGCGTCCAATACCCAGCAGTGCAACATCCAGTCCACCGTAGCTTTCAATGCGTTGTTCGTACAGACGGCAATACTCAAAGATGGCGTCTTTGGCAATGGTACTGTCAGGGCTGAAGATGTTTTGCTTGTCAATGTCCACATGGTCGAGCAACATTTCTTTCAGCGCATTGAGGTTGCTGTTGGCTGCATCAGAAGCCATGGGGTAGTATTCATAAAGATTGAATACAATAACGTTGCGGAAGCTAAGTCCTTCTTCCTGGTGCATTCTGACTAGTGCAGCATATACATTGCGTGGTGAGTTACCGCCTGCCAGAGCCAGTACGCAGAAACGTCCGGCGCGTTGCTTGTCGCGGATAATCTGGGCAATGTCGAGAGCTATTTGATTGGCTCCTTCTTCTGCCGATTCATAAATGTCGGTAGGGATTTTCTCCAGTCGGGTCAATACAGATCTTTCAAATGCGTTTTCGGGTCTGTAATACCGGGTAGATACCCGGTTGAGCGTGATTTGGGAGCTGAGATTGGTTTTCATACGTATATGGTTTTAATAAATTGAATTGATTGCTTTGTTAATATTAAAAGCTGTTGCGAATGTCTCTGCCGACAGTTACCAGAAATCAGGACTGTAAATCATAACCAGGAGAGCATGGCGTATTAAGATATAACGCCTGCTTCCCCTTTTTTGTTCTTATATTTTGTTCGTTTCCGGTACCAGCTTGCCCATAGACCATACGGCGCGAACATTCAAGTCTTCGTCCATGACAATGATGTCGGCGTCCTTGCCTTTTTGCAGCGAACCTTTGCGGTCGTATACACCCATGATGCGGGCAGGCGTTTCTGAAGCCATGCGTACGGCGTCGGCCAAAGGAATGTCTGCTTTCTGTACCATGGTACGAATCAGCCGGTCCATGGTGGCAATACTTCCTGCCAGTGCCGAGTGGTCAGACAGTTTGCAAACGCCGTCTTCTATGATGACACGGGGGTCGAAAGCTTCTTGGCTGTCGCTGGCAGCGCAGGCCAATGCATCGGTGATAAGGCAAGTACGTTCTACACCTTTTATCTTATATACCAGTCGCAGGATAGTGGGAGGAACATGTATGCCATCGGCTACTACTTCTACAGTCATGTCGTCCAGCAAGTAGATACTTTCCACTGTACCCTCGTATTTGTATTCACGACGTTTGTGGAAGCCTGGCATTGCATTGTAGAAGTGAGTGGCATGGGTATATCCGGCTTCGTAAGCCGTGCGGATATCTTCGAACTCGGCTTGCGTGTGGGCAACGGAGGCCAAAATGCCTTTACCGCTGATGTATTTACCAAATTGCATGGCACCAGGCAACTCTGGAGCAGCATCCCAGCGTTTGATACACGACCAGTTTTCTACAATAGGTATGTATTCATTGGGGTCAGGGTTCTTGATATTCTCAGGAATCTGTCCACCTGCCATGGCCATGTTCAGGTAATGTCCTTCCAAGTGCAGACCCAGAATGGGACTGTCTGGTTCGGCCATCAGTTTGGTACACGTTTCTGCTGCCTGTTCTATCATAGGTACTGTAGATGAAGACAGCGTAGGGAAGATGCTGGTTGTACCATGTTTCATGTGCGTCTTTACAGCAACACGGAACGCGTCTTCCGTACATTCCATGAAGTCGCGTCCACCACCGCCGTGCACGTGTATTTCTACACCACCGGGCAATACATACATGCCTTTCACGTCGATGAGTTGTGCGCCGATAACGGCCAGGTCGCAGTTGGTTACTTCCAATATCTTTCCGTCTCTTATCAGTACGGATCCATTTTTCAGCCATCCTTGTGGGGTGAGGATGCGAGCGTTGATTAATTGAGTCAACATAGGATTTAGGGGTTAGTGTTAATAAATTAATTGTTCTAAGGTCTTTCCGACTTTATTTCAGAGGACAAAAATAGGTACTTTTTGCTAAAGATGTACTTCCTATATTTAGGTATTTTCTTTAAATGATTTAAAAAGTGCTGTTAAGATATAAAAGACTCTGCTTGAATTTCTATCAGACATACAGTATTGTTTCAAAGTTCTAGGCTGAAACGGTCGGCATCTTGCCAGGTAGGAAATTTCTGCCGGAAATGTTGCAGCTCTTCCAGATTGAGTTCTGCCGTGCAATGTCCTTCCTCAGCATCGGGCACATGAGCCAGTAGCTCTGCCTTGGGTGAATAGATGGCAGTGCCACCGTTGTAGTGCAGGTTATATCCGTCTTGTCCAATGCGGTTGATTCCACATACATAACAGCTGTTCTCCAGCGCGCGTGCCTGGAGCAGGATATCCCAAGCACGTCGTCGGGGAGTAGGCCAGCTGGCAGGACAAATGAGCAAATCGTATTCCAGACTGCAGTTGCGTGTCCACACAGGGAAACGCAGGTCGTAGCAGACAATGAGCATGATGTTCCAGCCAAGGTAGTTGAAGACCGTTCGTTCTTTGCCTGCGCTGTAACATTCGGTTTCGTGACCCATACGGAAAAGGTGTCGTTTGTCATAGAAATATTTCTTTCCGTCGGGGGTCAGGAAAAAGGCTCGGTTGTAATAGCAGGTTTGGCTGTCAATATTCCGTTCGCTGGCAATGTAGCTCCCGGCAATTGCAGTGTTGTAGTGGTTGGCCCACGCGCAAAGTTGTTGCATGGTTGCCCCCGAGACAGGCTCGGACAAATCATGGCAGTTCATGCTGAAGCCCGTTGAAAACATTTCGGGCAAAACGACAATCTCCGTCGTTCCACTCAGCTTTTCCAGCTTTTCGTGAAGGCGGCGGAGATTATATTCTTTGTTTTCCCAGCAGATGTCTGTTTGAAGCAGACTGATGCGTAGCTTATTCATTATATATATTATATAGCGAAGTTGTTAGGGTTCTTTCCTTTAAACTGGGTAAAGTATTGCTTTATTTCGGCCATGTCCTTGTCGATATCTCCCGAAGGCATGATGACTTTAGTTCCGGTGATAGTCTTTGACGAATAGTCAATGCCGTAAAGCACAATAGGGACATGGGCATTCAGAGCTATGTAGTAGAACCCTTTTTTCCATTCAGGATTTGCTTTGCGGGTGCCTTCGGGGGTGATGGCCAAATGAAACTGTTTGCTTTGTGCAAAGCGGGTCGCCATTTGGTCGACAAGTGATGTCTTCCGGCTTCTGTCTACCGGTATACCTCCCATGGCTTTAAACAAAATGCCCAGTGGAAAGAAGAACCATTCTTTCTTCATCATAAAGCTTGTCTTGCGGCCTATGGCGCCATAGAACAGCTTTCCTATGAATAAATCCCAATTGGAAGTATGCGGTGCCGCACAGATGACACATTTGTCATAGTTCGGCACCGTTAAGTTCATTTTCCAGCCCAACAGGCGATGGTAGATAAAACTATATAGCTTTTTCTTCATTATTCTTTTTTAAGTTTGCCGATGGCATCGATTATTTCATTGACCTTGGCATTAAAATCCGCGTTGAATTTCTTGTAGAAACCTTTCACGTTGCCTGGTTCTGTATGGCTGATACGGCTGAGGAATTCGTTTTGTACATTCAGGATGTTTATCATCAGGTCTTCAGCTTTCTGTTGGTCAGTTCCAGGTACAAATGAACGATGAACCAGACATTCGGTGAAAAGTTCACCGGTGATATAGTTTACACTTTTCTTGAGTTGTCTTCTGCTTGCCATAATTCTGTTTTTTTAGGTAAATACTTGGTTTAAAGTCTCTCATTGGCAAAGGTTTCAAGTTCTGTCTGTCTGAACCATAGTATATGGCTTGTCTGGACGGCAGCATACAAGAAGCCTTTTTCAATGTTTTTTGTAAAGATACGGCTTTTTCTTGGTGGGCATAGTTATTAAGGCTTTTTTTATAAGTTTTTAATTAACTCACCGTCTATCCGGGGCTCATTGTTTATTGACCGGGTTCTAAAGTATGGTTTGAACAAACTGTCACTTTGTATTTTCTAACGCATGAGAATGCCTTGTTTTCGGCTCAATGTATGTAGATCGGATTTTTGGGGATTGCAGATGATATATTTGTTTTATATTGAGTATGATATATGAATCTTTACAATAATTCTAGGCGGAAATAGGTGTTTTATGGGCGGAGAATTTGACTATTTTGTCTTAGTACTTAACACTTGTCGTGTTGAGAGTACAGTGCTATGTTATTGGGAGTACACTCGTTGCATGAAAGATGTTAAGACTTTATGAGCCAACTCTCCACTGCTGATACCTTAAATGTACCTGGCGGGAACTTTCCTGATGTATTTTCTTTCATAATCAGGCTGCATTTATCGGTTATTTGTCTAGTAGCATGTATATTTATGCGTTATTGGGCTACCTGTATTTTCTATTTCTCGGTTTTGGGGTAGAAGTGGTTGTTACGGAAAATAGAATTTATCTTTCATTTTGTACGGTTTTATAGCAATAGATTGACATGGCTGGGGCTGTATGAAACAGAATCTGTTCCAAGGTCGGACTATAGTGTGGAAATCTCTTTATAGTGTGGATTACTTCGGGATGGGTGTGGATTTATTCTACAAGATGTGGAGCGTTTCTACAAACAAGCATGTAGACAAATCAAGTGTCTAGGTATGAAAGAAAAAAGGTTTTTCGTTGGAAATGTGATTGTTACGTCCGTAAATGAATGTATTTCAGAAAATGGTATTATCTTTGCACTCATAAAAGCGGGAAAACTGGTTAATTTTAAACAAACAAACATGAGACTATTTTTTACAAAGAGGGAATTAAGACTGAGAAAGAATAGAATTGTCATGATGATTGCTTGCATGGCTGTATTGCTTGCAATATATATCATCCTTACTTGGCCTAAGAAAGTAGTTCCGGAAGCTCCGGTTGTAATTGTTGAACCGGCGCATACGGAAAATGTGGAAATCTATGGTGACTATGTAGGTCGTATCAGGGCGCAGCAGTTTGTGGAAGTGCGTGCCCGTGTTGAAGGCTTTCTGGAAAGCATGGAGTTTGCTGAAGGTACATACGTGACCAAGAATCAGGTACTTTTCGTTATTGACCCCCGGCAATATAGGGCAAAGGCTGATAAAGCTCGTGCTCAATTGAAAAAAGATTCGGCTACAACTCGCAAGGCCGAACGTGATTTGGAACGTATCAGACCATTGTATGAGCAGAATGCTGCCAGTCAGCTCGATTTGGATAATGCTATCGCAGCCTACGAGACGGCTGTGGCAAGTGTAGGCATGAGCCAGGCTGACCTTGACCAGGCAGAACAAGAGTTGGGCTATACGTTGGTTCGCTCTCCGATATCCGGACATATCAGTGAACGTTATGTCGATTTGGGTACATTGGTTGGTACAGCCGGTAAGTCGTTGCTTGCCACGGTGGTTAAGAGTGATACGGTATTGGTAGACTTCAGCATGACTGCCCTTGACTATCTGAAAAGCAAGGAACGCAATGTTACATTGGGGCAAAAGGATTCTACCCGTTCCTGGCAGCCTACTGTAACTATTACCTTGCCCGATAACAGTGTATATCCTTATAAAGGTCTGGTCGATTTTGCCGAACCGCAGGTAGACCCCAAGACCGGTACATTCTCTGTTCGTGCCGAAATGCCTAATCCTGACCGGGTATTGCTTCCCGGACAGTTTACCAAGGTAAGATTGTTGCTTGACGTACGCGAGAATGCCACGGTAATTCCACAGAAAGCACTTATCATTGAGAAGGGTGGTGCTTATGCATTCGTAATGCGCCGTGACTCTACTGTTGAGCGTCGTTTCATTGAGCTCGGTCCTGAGTTTGGCAACAATGTAGTGGTTGAGCGTGGTTTGGAATCAGGCGAAATGGTGGTGAGCGAAGGCTATCACAAACTGACTCCGGGCATTAAGGTGCGTGTGGGAGAAGCTACTCGCAAGGAAGAAAGCGCGACTAAGGAAAAATAATCGATAATCGCTGATTTATTACAAGATGAAAGTAAGCTTTTTCATAGACAGGCCGGTGTTCTCGGCCGTCATCTCCATATTGATTGTTATCGTGGGCGTCATTGGCTTGACAATGCTTCCCATCGATCAGTATCCGCAAATTACTCCACCGGTGGTGAAAATCAGTGCCTCTTATCCGGGTGCCAGTGCTTTGACCGTGTCGCAGGCTGTGGCAACACCTATTGAGCAGGAACTCAACGGTACACCGGGCATGCTTTATATGGAGTCTAACAGCTCCAACTCGGGAGGCTTTTCTGCAACGGTTACTTTTGACATTTCGGCCGACCCGGATTTGGCTGCCGTAGAAATTCAGAACCGTATCAAACTGGCCGAATCGCGTTTGCCAGCCGAGGTAGTACAGAATGGTATTGAAATAGAGAAACAGGCTGCCAGCCAGCTTATGACTCTCTGCTTGACTTCCGATGACCCTAAGTTTGACGAAATCTACCTGAGTAACTTTGCTACTATCAACGTTCTCGACCTTTTGCGTCGTATTCCTGGTGTAGGACGTGTATCCAATATAGGTAGCCGTTATTACGCCATGCAGATTTGGGTAGACCCGGCTCGCTTGGCCAACTTCGGCCTTACGGTGCAGGATGTGCAGAATGCTTTGAAAGATCAGAACCGTGAATCGGCTGCCGGTGTATTGGGACAGCAACCTGTGACGGGACTTGACATTACTATTCCCATTACAGCTCAAGGACGTCTTTCCAGCTCGGCAGAGTTTGAAGAGATTGTGCTTCGTGCCAATCCCGATGGTTCGCTTATCCGTTTGCGCGATGTGGCTCGTGTTTCGCTTGAAGCCCAGTCGTACAACACAGAGAGTGGTATCAATGCCGGCAATGCTGCCGTGCTGGGTATTTACATGCTGCCCGGTGCCAATGCCATGGAGGTGGCCGAGAATGTGAAGAAGACCATGAAGGAAATCAGCAAGAACTTCCCCGAAGGTTTGTCTTATGAATTTCCTTTCGATATGACCACTTATATCTCAGAGTCCATCCACGAGGTATACAAGACATTGTTTGAAGCCTTGTTCCTGGTTATTGTGGTTGTATATCTTTCGTTGCAGAGCTGGCGTGCCACAATTATTCCGGTGGTAGCCGTACCTATTTCATTGATAGGTACCTTCGGGTTCATGCTTATCTTTGGTTTCTCGCTTAACATGCTGACGTTGCTCGGACTGGTGCTTGCCATCGGTATTGTGGTGGACGATGCCATTGTGGTGGTGGAGAATGTGGAGCGCATTATGGAAGAAGAACATCTTAGTCCTTATGAAGCTACAAAGAAGGCCATGGAAGGACTGGTAGGTGCCATCATTGCCACTTCACTGGTGCTGGCTGCCGTATTCGTACCGGTTAGCTTCCTTTCAGGTATCACAGGACAGCTCTATCGTCAGTTTAGTGTGACCATTGCGGTATCTGTATTGTTGTCTACGGTTGTGGCTTTGACTTTGAGTCCTGTTATGTGTTCGCTCATTCTGAAACCCACTGACCCCAATAAACCGAAAAACCGGGTGTTCCGTACTATAAACCGTTGGCTTGATTTGGGCAATGGCAAGTATGTGTCCTACATCAAGCGTATTCTGAAACATCCCCGTCGTGTTACAACAGGTTTTGGCATGGTGCTGATAGCAATCTTCATATTCTATCGCCTTATACCTACCAGTTTCTTGCCGGTGGAAGACCAAGGATACTTTACGGTAGAACTTGAATTGCCTGAAGGTACAACGTTGGAGCGTACCCGTACAGTAACCGACCGTGCGGTTGATTATCTGATGAAATTGCCGGAAGTGGAATATGTGCAGAACGTAACGGGTACCAGTCCGCGTGTTGGTACCAGCCAGGCGCGTAGCCAATTAACCGTCATATTGAAAGAATGGAAAGAGCGTGACAACACTACGATAGATGAAATCATGAGTAAAGTCAATCGTGAATTCAGTCAGTATCCTGAGTGCAAGGTCTATCTTTCTACCCCTCCTGTTATTCCAGGTTTGGGTACATCGGGTGGTTTTGAAATGCAGTTGGAAGCACGTGGTGAGGCTTCTTACGAGAATCTGGTACAGGCAGCCGATACATTGATGTACTATGCATCCCAGCGTAAGGAGTTGAGCAGTCTTTCTTCTTCACTTCAGGCAGAAATACCGCAACTCTATTTCGATGTAGACCGCGATAAGGTGAAGATGCTGGGTGTACCTATGGCCGATGTCTTTTCTACGATGAAGGCTTATACGGGTTCTGTTTATGTGAACGACTTCAACATGTTCAACCGTATCTACCGTGTATACTTGCAGGCTGAGGCTCCTTATCGTGAGCATCGCGACAATATCAGCCTTTTCTTCGTGAAAGGAAGTGACGGTGCCATGATTCCTCTGACAGCTTTGGGAACTACCGAGTATACAACAGGTCCGGGTAGCATCAAACGCTTCAATATGTTCAACACGGCCATTATCCGAGGTACTGCATCGCAGGGCTATAGCTCTGGTCAGGCCATGGAAATCATAGAGCAGATAGCCCGTGAACATTTGCCCGATAATATCGGTATTGAGTGGAGTGGATTGTCCTATCAAGAGAAACAGGCAGGCGGACAGACCGGATTGATTTTGACTCTTGTGTTTGTGTTTGTCTTCCTCTTCCTGGCTGCCCTTTATGAGAGCTGGAGTATTCCTATTGCGGTACTTCTTTCTTTGCCGGTAGCTGCACTGGGTGCTTATATGGGTGTTTCGCTTTGCGGACTTGAGAATGATACTTATTTCCAGATAGGTCTGGTAATGCTTGTCGGTTTGGCCGCCAAGAATGCTATCCTTATTGTGGAGTTTGCCAAGGATGAAGCCGATGCCGGCAAGGATGTTGTGGAAGCCGCTCTGCATGCCGCCCACCTCCGTTTCCGTCCTATCTTGATGACTTCTTTGGCCTTCATTCTGGGTATGTTGCCTATGGTCATCGCTTCGGGTCCGGGTTCTGCCAGCCGTCAGGCTATCGGTACAGGTGTATTCTTTGGTATGATTGTGGCAGTAACGGTGGGCATTGTTCTTGTTCCTTTCTTCTTTGTGATGATATATAAGGTGAAGAATAAAGTTAAAAAGCCAAGTTTCCGTCCATTCAAGAAATAATATATTTATCTCTCTTCCTGCCTCTCAGTTTTGAGAGGAGGATGGGGGAGAGTATATGAGACAACAATTGTATAAAATATAATGATTTGAATGTTATGATACATATACTATATGCCACCAAGACAATGTCTCTTAATGCTTCTTCTGGCTTTTCCTCGGTTTGGCGGAGTGGAATGCAGAGAATGAAGTCAGGAAATAGAGGGATTGTTCTGTTGCTTGTTTCCATGTTTTTATTTAGTGGTTGTCAGTTGGGCAAGCACTATACCCGTCCTCAACTTGACTTGCCTGCTACTTTACAAGATTCAGTTCAGGCAGATTCACTTGCAATGGCTGATTCGACTTCTATTGCCGATTATGCCTGGGAACAGCTTTATCCTGATACTTTGCTTCAGGGGTTGATTCGTAAGACACTGGCCTATAACAAGGATATGCTGATGGCTGCGGCTCGCGTCAAGGAATTGGCAGCCATGAAGCGCATTGACTTTGCCAATATGTTTCCACAAATCGGTGCTAAAGTTTATTTGGAACGTGAGCGGGAGAACTATGGTGGAAATCATAAGTCAAATAGTGACCAGTTTGACTTGAAAGGAGTTGCTTCCTGGGAACTTGATTTGTGGGGAAATCTGCGCTGGGCTCGCGATAAAAGTTTAGCTGATTTTATGGGTTCCATCGAGAATCAGCGTGCTTTGCAGATGAGTTTGATTGCTCAAGTGGCACAAGCCTATTTTGAGTTGGTTTCACTCGATAATGAATTGGCTATTGTAAAGCAGACAGTAGAAGCTCGTCGAGAGAGTCTTCATCTGGTTCGTTTACGCTATGAAGGCGGACTTATTTCTGAGATTCCTTTTCGTCAGGCACAGGTAGAGTTGTCCAAAACAGTTACACTGGTACCTGATTTGGAGCGTAAGATTACCTTGAAGGAAAATGAACTTGCTTTTTTGACAGGTGAGTATCCACATGCTATTACACGGGCTCAGCAGTCTACAGATGTTCCTTTGCCCGAGAATTTACCGGTTGGGTTACCTTCTGCATTGCTTGAACGCAGGCCAGATGTGCGTCAGGCAGAGCAGGAACTCATATCTGCCAATGCTTCCGTTGGAGTAGCTTTCACCAATTTATTTCCTCGTATAGCCCTGACGGCAGCTGCAGGTAGCGAAAGTGGTGAGTTGAGCGATATATTAAAGTCACCTTACCATTTGCTTACAGCCAATATCCTTCAACCCATTTTTGCCATGGGCAAGAATCGTGCGATGCTGAAAGCCAAGAAAGCTGCCTACGAGCGTGCTACCTATGCTTATGAAAAGGCAGTGCTCAATGCTTTTAAGGATGCCTACAATGCGATTGCCGAGTTCAATAAGATAAAGGAAATATACGACACACGTCTCCGTTTGGAGCAGTCGGCTAAGACCACCCTCGATCTGGCTCAGCTGCAATATGTCAACGGTGCCATTGGTTATATGGATTTGCTCGATGCCCAGCGTACTTACTTTGATGCTCAGCTTAGCCTCAGTTATGCCGTGCGTGACAAGCAGATTACCATGGTCAACCTCTACAAAGCGTTGGGAGGCGGTTGGAAATAATTTATAAAGGGATTCTCTATCTGCAACAGTTAGCAGGAAGAGCATAAAAAGAAAAGTAGGGAAGAGCCAGGCTTCGGGTCTTCCCTACTTTTTTATGGAAGGATTCTCACTGTTCGGTGAGAGGGTGTTCTCACTCTTCGGTGCGAGGGTATTCTCACCGCTCGGTGCGAGGGTGCTCTCACCGCTTGGTGCGAGGATACTCTCACTGTTCAGTGAGCCTTATTTCTTCATTCTCAATACGCGTATGCCGGTCCATTTATCGTTCTTGTTGAGCATTTGTGCCAAAGAAACCTTGGAAACAACAACCTTTTTTTCAGTAGACGAGGCATGCAGCAGGCTCAATTTGCCATCGGCATAGAATGCAATTCCCAAGTGTGCTACATCGAGTCCCGGGGTATTGGTGGTGATGGCAATGATGTCACCGTTCTTTATCCAGAGAAGTCCTTCGTTGGTAAGCTTTTCTTTGGGCAGGTAGTGGAAAGTGCTGCCGTTCAGGCTTTTCTCTATTTCCTTCATACGCTCTACGTTGGCAGGTGAATTTGCCAATTGTTTGTAGAGTTGTGGATGCGTGCTCATGTATGAGAGTTCTACTTTCTGTGTGTCAGGGCTCTTGATAGCTGTGATGTCTTCCAGAAAGCCATTGCGTACGCCATTGTTTACCCAATCGGCAATGTAGTGCAGACGTGAAGGATAACCGTCTATCTTTCCGTCCCGGTAGCGTATCTTGGTCAGGTTCTCTGCAAAGTCACCTTCGGCTATCTGTCCGTCTTCTGTGGGCGAAAGTGCCATGGCTAATACGTATTCCACGAATGTGGTGCAGTCCACCTCATCACAGTTGATTACCAGCTCTTCGTTGTCGTTTACTTCCAGTGTATGCGCCACGTATGGAACGTCGAGGAAGTTTATTCCGTAGTTAAGCATGGCGTTTTCGTCGTCTTGCGCCATCATATTGATTGCGAACAGTGTGGCCCCAAGGGTCGTTAATAACAATTTTTTCATTGTTTCAGTTGTTTTTAGTTATAGATTAATTGAGTATTATTCATTAAATGTAACCCCTTCGCGCAGCCATTTCTCCAGTTCGCCTGTCCATTGGCGCTTGTAGGTAAAGTTGTCTCTGAAGCCCCAGCCGTGTCCACCAATGGGGTAGGCGTGCAGAGTGGCCGGTACATGGTTTTTGAGCAAAGCTTCATAATAGCCCAGACTGTTGGCAGGAGGCACTGCACCGTCGTCTGAAGAAAGCATGATGAATGCCTGTGGGGTTTGTGCATTGACTTGTTGTTCCAGACTGTATTTCTTTTCCAGCTCGGCCGATGGCTTTTCACCAATCAGGTTGACTCTTGAACCTGCATGGGTGACTCCTTCCTTCATGGAGATGACAGGATAGAATAACACCTGGAAATCGGGTCTAGTCTCCTGGCTACTGTAGAGAGTTGCCAATGAAGCTGCCAGATGTCCGCCGGCCGAAGCGCCCATGATGCCAATGCGATGGGGATTGATGTTCCATTCAGCTGCATGTTGGCGTACTATTCTGATAGCCTGCTCTGCATCAGACAGGGGCACTTCGTAATGTCCGTTGGGCATGCGATATTTCAGAACTACATAGGTGATGCCTTGTGTGGTGAACCAGGCAGCCATGTCATGTCCTTCATGTCCCATGGCAAGGCGTGCATAACCGCCGCCGGGACACATGATGATGGCCATTCCGTTGGACTTCTCAGGCCGGTAGACGGCAATAGAAGGGTTTACAACATTGGCCACTCGTCCACCTTCCAGGTCCTCTTCGGTGCCAGTCAGTCCGTTGCTGTTAGGCATGCCATTAGGCCAGAGTGATATTTCGATAGGTTGTTGTGCAAAAATTATAGTTGATATGAATAATCCGATAAAAAATGAAATAACTTTCATGGTAGTAGTTTCTATTGTGTTATAAGTGGATTTATTTCTTCATGGAAGCTTTGATGAAGTAAACAATCAGCAGGGCGTATGCACCCAATGCCAATACTTCAGACAGGGAGTTCTGTAACCAGGCATCGTTTACCAGATTAATGCCGCCGAAGCGCATGGCCGCACTGACCACACCCATCAATGCACCACCGGCAATGAAACCGGATGCCAGCAGGGTTCCTTTTTCTCCGCGTGCAGCGTTGACTGCGGCGTCTTTGGAACGGGTAGTGACATACCAATTGATAGCACCTCCCACCAGCAGAGGAATGTTCAGTTCCAGGGGAATAAACATACCCAATGCAAAGGCAAGTGCCGGAATTTTACACAAGGTTAGTACGATAGCCAGTAATGCGCCGATGCCATATAGCAGCCAGGGAGCAGCCACACCACTCATCAGCGGCTTTATGACAGCAGCCATGGCCGTTGCTTGCGGAGCAGCCAGCTGGCCGCTGGTGAAGCCGTAAGTCTTGTTCAATATAATCATGACACCGCCCACAGTGGCAGCCGATACAATGGTACCCAGAAATTTCCATGTCTCCTGTTTGGCAGGAGTTGTTCCCAGCCAGTAGCCAATCTTCAGGTCGGTGATGAAACCGCCGGCCATGGACAATGCCGTGCAGACCACTCCACCCATGATGAGGGCTGCCACCATACCTGTAGGACCATTCAAACCTACAGCTACCATGACTACCGAGGCCAGAATCAAAGTCATCAGTGTCATTCCCGATACCGGGTTGGTACCTACGATGGCAATGGCATTGGCTGCTACGGTGGTAAACAGGAAGGCAATACCTGCAACCAGCAGAATGGCTACTACAGTATGGAGCAGATTACCTTGCATAACGTCGAAATAGAAGAAAATGAAGACCAATATCAGTGTCAATATGGAGCCGATAGTGATGATTTTCATGGAAAGGTCGCGTTGGGTACGAATGGTTTGTTTGCTTTCTTTGCCTTTACCTCCCATTTCTTTGGCTGCCAGTCCTACGGCACTCTTGATGATGCCCCACGACTTGATGATACCGATGATACCGGCCATGGCAATGCCACCAATACCAATGCTCTTGGCATAGTTGCTGAAAATTTCTTCAGGCGACATGCTTCCTACGGTAGTTGTAATCTCAGGGTTCCATTGTGCCAGGATGGCGTCGCCCCAAATAAGTGACATGCCGGGAATAATAATCCACCATACAGCCAGCGAACCGGCACAGATGATGGCGGCATATTTCAGTCCTACGATGTAACCGAGTCCTAGAACAGCGGCACCCGTGTTTACCTTGAATACAAGTTTGGCTTTCTCGGCCAACATTTCTCCCCAACCACAAACACGGGTGGTAAAGTTCTCGTTCCACCAGCCAAAGGTAGCTACAATAAAGTCGTACAAACCACCGATGATACCGGCAAAAAGTAACGGCTTGGCTTGGCTGCCACCCTTTTCGCCTGATACGAGTACTTGCGTGGTGGCGGTAGCTTCAGGGAAAGGATACTTGCCGTGCATATCGCTTACAAAGTATTTTCTGAAGGGAATGAGGAACAGGATACCCAGTACGCCTCCCAGCAATGAGCTGATAAAGACCTGCATGAAGGTAATCTGTATTTCGGCGGGATAGCTTTCCTGTAGGATGTATAGGGCCGGCAGAGTAAAGATTGCGCCTGCCACGATGACACCCGAACTGGCGCCGATGGACTGGATGATGACATTCTCGCCCAAGGCGTGTTTGCGCTTGGCGGCGCTCGATACGCCTACGGCTATGATGGCAATGGGGATGGCGGCTTCAAATACCTGACCCACTTTCAGGCCCAGATAGGCAGCTGCGGCCGAAAAGAGTATGGCCATACCGATACCCCAAAGCACAGACCACAGGTTTACTTCAGGATACTCCTTGTCGGGCCGCATGAGCGGATTGTACACTTCTCCCGGTTTCAGTTCTCTGAACGCATTTTCCGGCAAACTGGTGATTGCCTCGTTCTTTTCTGTCTCTTTCATGTCTGTTTCTATTGTTAGTTTAATTTAATGAATGACTTGCGATACAGAGGATAGCAGAAATTTATGTGTCTACCGTTATGGATGGCACGTTTTTTATCTTTCCTCTAAAATTAGGATTCAAAGAAAGCAAAAAAAAAGGAGAATAGCTCTATCCTCCTTTCTTTTTGTATGCTTGGTAAGTCTTTATTTTTTGTTTTCGCTTGTCATTTCGCCTTCAATGTAGATTCTCATCATCTCATTCTTGGCATTGGTGCGTAGAGTGATGGATTTGCGGAAATGTCCGGGAAGACGGCCTGTGCCGTTATAAGTAACCTTAACTGTACCTTTCTTACCCGGCATGATGGGCTCTTGCGTGTATTCGGGAACTGTACAACCGCATGAAGCTGTGGCTTGGTGAATGACCAGTGGTGCATCGCCTACGTTGGTAAATGTGAACGTATGGCTTACAATGGGGTCTTTATCAGAGAACTGTCCGAAGTCGTGTGTCGTTTTGTCAAATTTAATATCTGCATTGCCTTGGGCTACAGCGAAAGTGATGCTCAGAACCAGCATCCATACATAACTTACTAATTTCTTCATGACTATTATTTTTTATTATAATTCCAGCGGCAAAGGTATCTTTTTTTTCTTGATTATGGCCTGTCAGTATGCGAAATAGTATTAAAGAAGCAGAAAACGAAGATGTAAGAACCTGTCTGGGGAGTATTCTGAAACGGAAATTCATGAGGTAACAGTTGTTGTTGTCGGTGTTGCCACTGAGGATGCTGGCTGGGAAGGAATAGCTAATCAATCAGTATATCGATTCATATATATGGTTCGTATTTGTAGAGTTTGGAAAAACGCACTACTTTTGTCTAAAAAGAATTTGGATAAAGATGCAGTTAGTATTATCAACTTCTATTGATTTGGTACGCATTACTCCGGACGGTATTGTCTATATTGCTTCCGATGGCAATTATTCTACGTTAGTTCAGTCCGATGGGGAAACTCGTATGCTTTCTTTTCAACTGGGGCAGATAGAGAAAATGATAGCTTGCCAGTTGGGAAGTGAGGGAGAACTTTTTATCTGAATAGGTAAGAGTCTGATAATAAACCGTTCCTACATTTATTATATCAACGTTCCGAAGCAGAAATTGATACTTTCTGATGCACAGTCATTCAGTCATACGGTGTCGGCATCGAAGGAAGCACTCAGACAGCTGAAGGAACTTTTGGAAAAGGAGGTGAAGCAATGATGAAAGATTTCAAGGATATAGGTGATGACCAGATTCGGGTCATTGGGAAGGAAAGCATGGGGCGTAAACGTAAGCATCGCGTTGGTGTGGTGGTGATTGCGGCTTTACTGGTTGTTGTTGCAGGCATGTTGGTATGTTATCTTGCATATTCTCCTGCGAAACGGCAGGAGGCGGTTTCTGCTCCAGTCGGAGCAGAGGCAGAAAGTGGAGCGATGAAAAGTTCTCAGCCCCATAGGCCGAAACTGGGATTGCAGGCAGGTATTTCAGAGAAGGCATTTGTTGAAATCATAGATACGGTGGCCAATGAGGTAGCTTTAAAGTTATATGTTCCTCACCATGCCCAAATGACCCTGCAAACAGGACAGATAGAATTGCATGATACGACCATTGTCTACATAGCCCGTGCGGCCGACTTGAGAGCCGACAATGGAGGGATTGTTGGTGCTTTTGTGTGTAAGGGGAAGCCGCTGTCGTGGGGATTATCGAAGCGAGGCTATTGTGCCAGTATTGAGGGACAAGTGTACGTTGGCGTAGCCGAAAACTCTCCATTGTTTGAGGCTGCCACCGAAAAAGAAGGATATTTCTTCCGTCAATATCCGTTAGTCTGCAACGGACAGGTCGTAGAAAATAAGCCGAAAGGGAAATCTGTACGTCGCGGTATATGCGACCGACAAGGTGAAATCTTCATGGCAGAGACGGTAGATGAAGTATCCTTTCATGACTTTTCACAGGCTTTGGTTGAGTTAGGAGTCAATCAGGCTGTTTATATCGTTGGTTCTGATTCTTATGGTTGGGCTGTGGATAAGGATGGAAATCGGCATGAGTTTGGGAAACTGCCCCAACAGCCGGTTCCTGTCAATACAACTTATCTTGTCTGGCGTTAAGAGATAAAGCATTCGGGTTGGTAGCTACTATTGGTATAGATAAATTTGTCATTTTGACATTTTGTATTTTCTAATGCGCGAGAATCGTTTATTTTGGACCAAAGGACAGGCTGGTCGAAAAAAACGGAACGATTTTCTGTAAATATCTATATTATAGTTAATTAGAAGAATGTTTACAATTGAAATAGAAGAAAAGAAAGGCAAATAGGTTTGAAAACCGGATGAATCAGGGGCAAATTGGCTGAAAAATCTGATGCAGACGCCTGCTAAAGCTGAAGGATACGGCTGCATCGGTCATCAGATACGGGTTTTTAGCATGAAAGAGCCGTATTTGTGATGAAAAGAATGCCACTTTTCTGTCATAATATACCATGTTTTGCACCATAACTATGGACTTTATGGAGTAAAACATGGTATATTTTATGACTCAAGAGCTATTTTGACTCCTTGAACCAAGCTATTTTGCATGGTTTGAATAAAGGCAGCGTAAGCTGTTTGCCTGTATCAGAAGTCTTTTGTAAGGTAAATACTATAATCTGTATCTTTTTGTTTTTAGTGCAGGTAGGCTGATTTGCCGTTTATGGAGATAGCTTGCCAAGTGGTTATAGAGTTATGCTACTTGAAACTGAGTAGAACTACTCCTCCTTCTACAATGATACCTTTGTCGTATGTCACTCCTTTATTATAGTAGCTGCTTCCTCCATAGCCACCGGTGAGAAATACACCTATTCTTTCATTAAACCGATATTCAAGGTTGACCCTTGCCTGCAGGGCATAGAGCCGTGCGGGGTATCCGTAGTCTTTATTGCGGAAGGTTTCGATATGCTGGTATCCAAGGTCGCCGCTGATGAACAATTGCTTGTAGAGCGGAAGTTCTATTCCTGCACGGTAGAAGAAAGAGGCTGAGAATTTGTCGTTGAGGTCCAGATAGTGCGTACCAGCGCCGAGGATGGTGTAGTAGAGATTGTTCTTGAACCTTACTCCGGCATTGAATTTGGTAGCTGTTCCACCGAATATCATGGGTTGGATGTGTGTGTTGGGATTGGCATTTACCAAGCCCAGTTGGAACCCGTCTAAATTTTCCTTGTAGTAGTTCACCAGTCCTATCTGAAGTCCTTTAGCGCGAATAGCCATGTTTACAGGTGATAATTGAAGACCGGTCATTTCCTTGCCGGTAACATTGAGTAAGGCTGAGACTTGGATACCATGTAAGTCTTCGGCTGTGATATTGCCCAATCCTGAAATCTGAACACCGTTCACCGAACCTCCGGCTACTCCCAGCAGACCTGCGAGTGCCACCCCTCGGAAGTTTCCTCCTGCAATGTTGGTAATTCCTCCCAAATGGACTCCAGCGGCATTTTCTCCACAAATATTCATAAGCCCGCCAATAACCAGTCCAGCACTGTTTTCACCGGCAATGTTGGCAATGGAGGATGCCAATAGTCCACGGGCTTCGTTGCCGGTCAGTGAAACAAGACCGGCAACAGATACGCCGGTAAGGTTATTGCCGTTGACGTTGCAGATGCCGGCTATTTGTAATCCGGTCATGCTTCCGCCGGTCATGTTCGACAGACCTGCTATCTGCATGCCGTTCATGTTTCTGCCTACCACCGAGCTTAAAATGTTTACACTTAGTCCGTCAAGCCGGTTCATGGAAGAGTAGATACCCAGATTGAAGGCAGTAGCACTGGTTGTGTCAGTGGGTTGCGTGGCAATATTCTTCCACAAGGATAGGTTTACTCTATGGGATGTTTTGGCAAAGTTGATGTTTGGCGTTGTCTGCTGCGTTTGTGCCTGAATATGGACGGTTAGCAACAGGGCGATAAATAACAGGTTGAGGCGCATGATGTTATAATGATACGGATTCTTTGGTTTAGTTAATGGTTAGAATATTTTCTTTTTTTGACTTAGAGATGAAAGTCGATTTAAAATAGAATGATGTCTATTCTAAACAGTAGTTTAAGTCTTGTCCTATGAACAAAAGGCGCGCCCATTTCCTTTTTAGAGTATTTTGTTGAAGGAAATGGGCGCGTGCTTGCTTTTGTTCTATCCTTTGGCTTCTTGATAGAGGAAACGCTTGATAGACTTCTTGGGAGTCTTTTCAAACTCTTCAGGGTAGATTTTCATCTTTGAAATCTGGCTGTAAGCGGGCAATTCGGCATTGAGGGCCACTCTGTTTTCCTCCATGATGCGTTCAATATCCTCATTCTTCAGTCCATTGGCAAAGGCTTCTTCAAAATCAGGATATACCAGTCCTACCAGTTTCTCATTTTGTTGTACGATGATACTTTCAGACACATAAGGCATGTTGTTGAGTTTGTCTTCTATTTCTTCCGGATAAATATTTTGTCCGTTAGGACCCAGCAGCATATTCTTGCTGCGTCCTTTAATGGTGACGTTGCCTTCTTCATCCATCAGTGCCAGGTCGCCTGTATGCAACCATCCGTCCTTGTCAAGAACTTGTGCTGTAGCCTCTGGGTTCTTGAAGTAGCCCAACATGACGTACGGACCGCGGCATACAATTTCACCAGGAATATTGGCTGGGTCGGGCGACAGAATTTTGACTTCCATGCGTTGCACGCCCTTTCCGCACGAGCCAACTTTGAAGCGTTTCCAATCTTCATAGCAAATGATGGGACCACACTCTGTCATGCCATAGCCCACTGTATATGGAAGGTCAATCATGCGCAGAAAATGCTCTACTTCCTGATTGAAAGCAGCACCGCCTATGATTATTTCTACAAAGTTACCGCCAAACGCATTGATAACTTGTTCCCTTACCGTAGCTTTTATCTTATCGTTGATGAAGGGCAGCTTCAACAGTAGCTTCATGGTAGGAGTTTCCAGCTTGGGGAGTACATTCTTCTTGATTATTTTCTCAATGATAAGTGGAACAGATACCACCAAGTTGGGTTTGACTTCGGCAAAAGCTTGGAAAATGATTTTAGGACTGGGCATGCGCGTGAGGTAATAGATGTGGCAACCTACGGCAAATTCATAGAGGAATTCAAAGGCCAGTCCGTACATGTGGGCCATTGGAAGAATACACACCAGCTTGTCACCGGCTTTCAGCGGCAAGACTTCGAAGGCGAACTGGGTATTGGCCCAAAGACTGCGGTAGGGCAACATGACACCTTTGGAGTAGCTGGTCGTACCCGAGGTGTAATTGAGTACGGCAAGCTCTTCGGGTTCGTCTTTGTGATAGGATATGTGTTCCTTTCGGAAGTTCTTGGGATATTTCTTGCCAAACATTTCATTCAGGTGTTCGCGGGCGAAATCCAGTTTCTCGCTGCGCGATACCAGGATGGAGAAATCGTTCATCAACATGATACCTTCCAGTAGTGGCATGGCACTTTCATTGAGGTTCTCCCACACCATATCACCTACAAAGAGTAATTTGGCTTCCGAGTGGTTCACTATATTATGTACATTATCTGCTTTGAATTCGTGTAGAATAGGGACAATGACGGCTCCATAGGTCAGTGTAGCCAGAAATGTAACTCCCCAATGTGAACTGTTGCGTCCGCAGACGGCTATTTTATCTCCTTTCTTTATGCCGCTTGCTTCAAATATGATATGCAGCTTCTCTATCTTGCGAGCTACATCTTTGTATTGTAAAGTAGCTCCTTTGTAGTCGGTCAGTGCATCCAAGTCCCAGTTTTGCTTGATGCTGTTCTCTATAAAAGCAATAAAACTTTGTTCCATATATATTGCACATTTTGGTTGGAATTGTGCAAATATAGGCTTTTCTGTATAGATAGCAAATAATTGGATGGGAAAAAGGAAGAAAAGATAACTATATTGGGCGTTTTGTCTTTTAAACTGACAGCTTAATACTAAAAGAAAGGTTGTTCTTGAATGAGGTTTGTGTTGGGTCGTGTATAATTAGACTGAGTTGTGTTTCGATATCTTTGTTTTCATTTGCCTCTGCTCTTACCTTTCACTATATTTGCGGTCAGTTGGTGTATATTTCGGCAAGAGTGGCTAAGCCGGGAGAAGCAACCAGCTATTGATATTTTAATGTAAAACCTAATAATTAGAAAAATACACGATGGTACGAAAAATTTTGTTTTCTGCCTTGATGGCCGGCACACTTTCAGCTTCGGCCGCCCGCGAACATAGTTACAACATTATTCCCGAACCAGTGGAAATTATAGAAGCACAGGGAGAATTTATGCTTGAATCCCATATCCCTCTTTATGTGGGCGATGAATCCTTGACGTTTTCAGCTACTTACTTGGTAGATTATGCCGAGCGTTATTTGGGGTTGCCGATAGAGTTTGATACAGTTGGAGCTGGTAAAAGAAAGAACAGGAAAAAAGTAGAGCAGGAAGAAAACCGTATTCGTTTGGCATTAAATTCAAGTTATGATAAGGCTGGTGCTTATTGTTTGCGTATTGAACCTGAGGTTGGCATTACAATTGAAGGTGCCGATGCTACAGGGGTGTTTTATGGCATTCAGACGCTCATACAGTTGCTCCCTGTCAGAGCAGGAGCCATACCGGTACTTCCTGCATTGACCATCAATGATTATCCCCGTTTTCAATATCGGGGCATGCATCTCGATGTTGTGCGCCATTTCTTTCCGGTCAGTTACCTGAAGCGTTACATTGATTTCATGGCTTTCCATAAATTGAATTATTTTCATTGGCATCTGACCGATGATCAGGGCTGGCGCATCTATATGAAGAGTCATCCAGAACTGACCGAGCGTGGCTCTAAGCGTGAGGGAGAAATTATTGGTTACTATCCGGGCACATACAAAGAAATGCCATACGGAGGCTTTTATACCCACGACGATGTGCGCGAGGTAGTGGCTTATGCTGCGGAGCGTGGCATAACGGTCATCCCTGAAATTGATATTCCCGGTCATTGTATGGCTGTGTTGGCTGCACATCCCGAGTTTAGTACAACGCCCGAGGAGGCTAAAAAGTGTGCGCTGACGTGGGGTATCTTTAATAAGTTCAATAATGTTTTGGCACCAGTGCCGGCCGTGTTCAATTTTCTGGAAGATGTGTTTGGTGAGTTGTGCGAACTGTTTCCCGGACAATATATTCATGTGGGTGGTGACGAATGTGCCAAACGGTGGTGGCAGGAGTCTGAACAGACCCAGCAGTTCATGCGTGAGCAGGGTTTGAAGGATGAAAAGGAATTGCAAAGCTATTTCATTCACTTTGTGCAACGGGTGGTCAATACCAAGGGGAAGACGCTTATCGGTTGGGATGAGATAATGGAAGGTGGCATTTCAAAAGATTGCATTGTCATGAATTGGCGTAAGCCAGCCTTTGGAGCCAAGGCTTTGAAGGGAGGACACCGCACTATCATGACCAGCTCGGGATGGACCTATTTCAACCGTAAGGAAGCACGCAATGCACCTTCGATTGTAGGTGCTCCTGGCCCTTTGAACTTGCGTAAGGCGTATGAATATCAGGTTGTGCCCGATAGTTTGACGGAAGAGCAGGCAAGTAGAGTATGGGGAGTACAGGGATGTTTGTGGACAGAATATTTGCCCACTACCTGGAAGTTAGAGTTTTTCCTTTTCCCACGTATGGCGGCATTGGCAGAGAATGCCTGGACTGCTGAAGAGAAGAAAAGTTGGGAACGTTTTGCCGCAAAGATGCCAGTTCAGTTTGACCGTTATGATTTATGGGGCATACGCTATTCGGATTACTTCTTCCAGACAGAGGATATAGAGCGTAAGAGATAAGCATGTAGATAAGTTCCAACTCTCTGTGGAGAATTCCATTGAAGTTGGAACCTTTCTTCAAATCATGCTTGTGAATATAGATGAATAACAATATGACTTGCATATATAAGATGAGCTTATCGGTCAGGTTTGCAATATGTAGTTTGTTCTTTTGGAGTGCTTCTTTGATGTCTGCAGGTGTTTGTGCACAGGGATTGGAGCAGAAGATTCGTGAGGTGATAGGCGACTATCAGGCTGAAGTTGGCGTTGCTGTTATCGTGAACGGTACGGACACGGTAGTAGTGAACAACGATGTTCGCTATCCGCTGATGAGTGTTGTGAAGTTTCATCAGGCATTGGCGGTAGCCGGTTGGATGCAATGTAGAGATACTTCTTTGGATTCATTGATTTTTATCAGCCCCGAACAGCTGAAGCCCAATACTTACAGTCCATTACGCGACCGCTATCCGTCCGGTAATGTCCGGCTTTCTATTCGCGAATTGCTTCGCTATACGCTTCAGCAGAGTGATAATAATGCGTGTGATATCTTATTTGAAATGTTAGGCGGAACTTCTGCAGTTGATAGATATATTCGTGCGTTGGGTATAAATGATTTCTCTGTGTCGCAAACAGAGGATGATATGCATCGTGATGTGCAGGCTTCTTATCTGAACTGGTCATCGCCGCTCGAAGCAGCCCGTTTGCTTGAAGTGTTTCTGACAACAGACTGGCCCGGTTGCCTGCATAGATCTTTCATAAAACAGACAATGATGGAATGTAACACTGGGCGTGATCGCCTGTCTGCTCCTTTGCAAGGTACAGAGGCCGTGATTGGTCATAAAACAGGGTCGGGCGATGTGAATGCCGAAGGCTTGCTGATAGCTACCAATGATATCGGCTTTGTGTATTTGCCAGATGGACGGCGTTACGTAGTAGCTGTTTTTGTGAAAGACTCAGCCGCAGATGACCGGAGTAATGCGCAGCTTATAGCGCGTATATCGGAAGCGGTCTATCGGTATGTAGCTGTGGATTAGTTGGTTTATACGCTTGTTTGGATGATGCGGAATATTGTATAAAAAGAAAAGAATATGACTCGGAACAATTTATTGGACGAAAAGCTGAAGTATATCGGTGATAGCCGGACACCAACACATTTGCATCTGTGTACTTACAATAGTGACCATGTAGAGTTTCATACAGATAAGGATTTTGAACAGGTGACCAGTTGTCTGAGATCGGACGGCATTAATTGGTTGCAGATACATGGTTTGCAGGATACGGATACCATTCAGCAGGTGTGTAACCATTTTGGCATTGACTTTCTTGTTATACAGGATATTCTGAATGCACGCCACTTGACGAAAATAGAGCAGCATGACGATTACAATGTGGTCATCATCAAGTTGCTGGTAGCAAAGGAGAAAAATGAGTATGAAGCTCATCAGCTTTCTATCATTCAAGGTTGCAACTATGTGTTGACTTTTGTAGAGAAGGATACAGAGTTTTTCAATGAGATTAGTTCGGCCATTAAACAGAATGTGTTGAAGGTGAGGAGTAGGAGTGCTGATTTTCTATTGAGTGTGATACTTAATAGTGTGATGGCCAGTTTCATGTCTATACTTTCCACTATGGAAGACGAATTGGAAGATATGGAAGAGAACTTACTTGATGCATTGGGGACTGAAACATCGGGGGTAGAAGATATACAGATGTACAGGCGTAGTTATCGTTTGATAAAGAAAACAGTGATGCCTTTAAAAGAGCAGATAAATGCTTTGTTCAGGACTAACAATAATCTGATATCGGATGATAGCCGTCCTTTCTTCAACGATGTGAACGACCATTTGCATTTTATTCTTCAATCATTGGAAACTTGCCGTGATATCCTTTCTGCATTGGTCGATTTGTATCTGTCTAATAACGACCTGCGTATGAACAACATCATGAAGCAGTTGACTATTGTCTCCACTTTGTTTATACCATTGACCTTCTTTGCCGGCATTTGGGGTATGAACTTCAAATTGATGCCCGAGCTTGATTGGCATTATGGCTATGCTATGGCTTGGGGATTGATGCTGCTTATTGCCTTGATTGTATTCTTGTATTTTAAACGGAAAAAATGGTATTGAATTGGTGATAGGAGGGTGGCAGAGTGAGTTATTGGAGAGTGGTTGAATAGGGGTAGAGATATCCTTAGAATCTTGAGAATCTAAAGGAAAAGAATAGGACAGTAGATATTTTTCCTTCTATTTTACGGATTGAATGATAGTAGTAGACTGCTAATACAATAGCTGTCTACTACTATTACGTAAAATGTTTACTGCTATCATGCTGTCCGTGAAATAGGATGTATTTTATATATTGTAATTTTTCTACTATTCAGATTATTAGGAATTTATCTGTTACGCGTATCCTTACCTGCCAGCCATGCATCTATCAGGCGGCGAGCAATACTTAATTTGCGTGGCAATTCCGGCAGGTTGTTTCGGTGGTAGAAGGCACCGGCACTTAATTCATCTTTTTGTAGTTTTATCTTCCCACTTTCATAATCGGCAAAGAAACCTACCATCAGTCCGCTGGGGTAGGGCCAGGGTTGGCTGTCAAAGTAGGTGATGTTTTTGATGCTAAGTCCGGTTTCTTCCATTACTTCGCGTCGGACACACTGTTCGAGTGTTTCTCCGGCTTCCAAGAATCCTGCTACCAGGCCATAGAAGGTGCCACGGAAATTGTGGGCATGTACCAGGAGGATTTCTTCGCCTCGCCTGACAAGCACAATAATGGCTGTAGAGATGGGAGGATACATTTCGTTGCCGCATTGGGGACATTTCTTCATGATGTCGGTATGCTGTTCGGTGGCAGTACCGCATACTGGGCAGTAGCGGCTATGTTTGTCCCAATAGAGTATCTGGTATGCCTTTCCGGCAGCCTGGTAATCTGTCAAGGGCAGATAGTCAAATGAAGCGCGCAAGCCGGTCATTATCCATTCATCTGTTTCTGCCATGGGGTAGTCGATGGCAAATGTGTAAACTTGTATGCCAGTTGGTAGGGTTACACGGTGGATGGTCTGTCCTTTGGCAGGTGCTACGGGCAGTTGGTTTCCAAGGGGGGCATGATAGGTGCCGTCGGTATTTTTGTGTATCAGCAGATTGTCCTTGAAGAAGACAAACCATTGTGCTGTCAGGTCATATTCCATGTTATGCTATTCTTTTTTCCTGTGTCAGAAACTTAGTGTTATTCCTCCCATGAATGTAGCTTTAGGCATGGGATAGCCGGCATTGATTTCATATCGCTGTGCCAGCAGATTCTCTCCCTTTACAAAGAGGGTGGCAAGCTTGCACAGGCGGTAGCTGGCATTCACATCCCAAAGGACGTAGCTTTCCTGTTTTTCCTTTCCCTGAGTGACCGATGTGTATAGGCCATTGATGTATTGTATGCCGCTGTTCATGGCCCATCGGCCTTGCTGATAGCCTATGCCGGCATATAATTTATGTTCGGGAGCGGCCAGTACAGGATTTTCCATGTGAAGCCAGCTGTAGTTGGCATTGGTTTGCCAGTGAGCGTTTATGCGATAAGCTATGTTGGCTTCCATGCCCCAGTTTTTTATCTTGCCGGAGTTCATGTTTTTGCGTTGGGCAGGGTCTACCATAATGATGTTTTTGCCATCGATGTAGTAGAGATTGAGTCCATAGGACAGGGCATTGTCACACAAACGTTGCGTGAAGGAAAGTTCATAACTCATCAGGCTTTCGGGTTTCAGTTCCGGATTCTTGGAGAACATGAACATCTCGCGGATGGTTGGGTTGCGGAATCCTTTGCTGGCCATGGCTTTCAGTTCGGCTTGGTGTGGAAGATGGAATGCCAATCCGCCTTGAGGTATCCACTCGGTACCCGTGTGTGAATGGTGGTCGACACGCAAACCTGCGTCGAGCGACAGCCAGTCGTTGATGTTTTGTCTGAAGTCTATATATCCGGCAAATTCATCCAGTTGTTTGTCTACTTGTGGCTGCTTCTCGCCCGTAGCCAGTACTTTGTACCACGATTCGCCGCCGAAGTGCTGATAATCGAAGCCGGCAGTAATGCGGTTTCCTTCAAACAGGGTGACACTCTGATACCACGAGATGCCCATCATGCGGTCTTTGGAGTTGAAGTGTGATGTTTGTGGTTCTTCGCCCGGGTGATAACCGTCGTTTATCTTGTGGCGTCCCCAGTTGTAGAAGAAACTGAGTGCTCCCGATGTCCGTTCGTAGTGATTTTCTAAGGCGGCTGATGTCATGCCGCGCGTTATGCGCGAATCATTGTCTATGTAGGGAGCTGTTGTGGTGCCGGGATTGGAAGCATTGAAGTGGGTAACATTGAGGTCGGCCCAAACTTTCCAGCGTTCATTGAGGTCATAGCCCAGCTTGACATATCCGCCATATTGTTCAAAGTCCATATCGGGACGGTGTCCGTCGCTTCGGTTGTAGGAGGCTGTGCTGATGCTGGTGAAGCGTCCGTGTTTTACCCGGTTGGATACTTCGGTCTGCAGGGTGTTGTAGGAACCATAGCCTACCTGCAAATCGGTTTTAACACCTTCTTCCTGCATTCGGCGGGTAACAATGTTGATAACGCCACCCATGGCATTAGAACCGTAGAGCACGGATGCAGGACCGCGCAACACTTCTACGCGTTCGGTCATCATTGTCTGGTAGGCATCGGCAATGGGATGTCCCATCAATCCCATGTATTGTGGATGTCCGTCAATCAGTACCAGTAAGCCGGCTGTCGGGCTACCGCCAATTCCTCTCAGGCTCATGCCTCCGGCTGCGCCAGTCGACACGCCGTAGCCCATGACGCCACGGCTCGTGGTGAATAGTCCGGGTACCTGTTCTGTCAGGGTGGGGAGTACGGAAGGTTGGTAGGTGGCTTCCAGTTGTTTTCTGTCAACAACAGAGATGGTCATGGGCAAATGCCGGATGTCTGTTTCATTACGGGTGCCGGTTACTACAACCTCGTCGGTTGTCAGGTTGCGGGCAATGCGGGTAGAATCTTCCTGACTCTGTGCGTGGAAGGTATTCAGTGATAAGAGGAATGCGAATATTCCTCCGGTCAGATAGCTTTTTTTCATGCTTTTTTTCTCAGGTTGGAAATAAAGTTTTCAATCACGGGAAATATTTCTTGTGGCGAGTGCAGGTCACGGCTGGCTTGCTCCAGCGGGCACCAACCGGTCTTGTCACGATTGATGATATGATGCACTGCTTCGTCGTAACTGACGTTGATGCCGGCTTCTTGCAATAGCAGGAGGGCAGGCTGGCTGATGGTGCGCGTATATACTTCTTTCACTCCTCCCAACACCATTAATGAGGCGGCGGCTTTGCCTATTACTTTGTCGGCCACGGAAGCTCCTTTCAGAAAATCTGCATCTTGCACCAACAGGTCATACAAGTCGGCCACACCCCGTTGGGTGAATGTGCGGATGCAGTCACCATTGGCTATCACGCAGGAGTATCCCCCTGCGTGAAGCTTTTCTATAAGTTCTTTCATTAGCTGTTTCTAAGTACTGATTACAATGTTCCTTGTTTCAACTGTTCTACATAACGGTCAATGCGATGCAACTCCTCGGGTATGTCAATGCTCTGTGGACAGTGGGACACGCATTGCTGGCAACCGATACAATGGCTGGCCTGGCGTAGACGTGGCACACTGCGGTCATAGCCTACCAGGAAGGCTCGTCGGGCTTCCTGATAATTGGCATGTTCCTGCGAGGTAGGCAGATTGCCTTCGTTCACACATTTATTATAATGTATCAGCACGGCAGGGATGTCTATGCCATAAGGACAGGGCATGCAGTACTTGCAGTCGTTGCAAGGGATGGTGGGGTATTGATTCATCAGGTCGGCCGTCTGTTGCAAAAACTCAAAATCCTCGTCGGTCAATGGCACGAGAGGGGAGTAAGTGCGCAGGTTGTCCTGCAGGTGCTCCATGTAGGTCATTCCACTCAGTACGGTGAGCACATCGGGGAACGTGCCTGCAAAGCGGAAAGCCCACGAGGCCACGCTGGCTTCGGGATTGCGTTGCTTGATTCGTGCCACTAAGTGCTCGGGCAACTTGGACAGGCGTCCACCTAACAGGGGCTCCATAATGATGGCAGGTATATGCCGTTTCTCCAACTCGGCATACAGGTATTCGGCGTTGACATTGCGTCCTGAGGCATAGCGCCAGTCGGCATAGTTCAGCTGGATTTGGACGAAGTCCCAGTGTACCTGGTCGTGCATGGCCAGCACTTCGTCGAATACATCCTGCGTGCCGTGGAAAGAAAAGCCCAGGTTGCGTATGCGGCCTGCTTCGCGTTCTTTCATCAGGAAGTCTATCATGCCGTTTTCTATATAGCGGGCACGGAAAGTCTCGATGCCGCCGTTGCCAATGGAGTGGAGCAGGTAGTAGTCAATGTAGTCCACCTGCAACTCCTGAAACGAACGGTTGTACATGGCAATGGAGTTTTCGCGCGTATAGTTGGAGAAGTTGGACAGCTTGGTGGCTACAAAGAACTTCTCGCGAGGATGGCGTTTGAGCGCAATGCCGGTTGATTTCTCCGACCAGCCTTGCACATAGACAGGCGACGTGTCGTAGTAGTTCACGCCATGAGCCATGGCGTAGTCGATGAGTTCGTTCACGGCGTCCTGGTCAATGACATTGCCCCCTTTCTCAGGAGCAGGCAGGGTAGGCCAGCGCATGCATCCGTATCCCAGCAGCGATACCTTTTCCTTGGTCTTTGGATTTTCGCGCATGGTCATTTTATCGGTAGGAATTTCACCTTGCGCTTGCAGTGAAGTTTGCTCCGACTGCTTGGAGCCGCATCCCGCCAGTGCTGCGGTGGCTGTGCTGATGCCTACGATTTTCAAAAACTCGCGGCGGGAAATATCTTTGGAATGATTATGTTCGTTCATTGTTATAAAGTTTATAGTAATAAAGGAGAAAGTTGGAGGCGGTAAACCGAATTGTTTTTATTTACCGCTCACCATAAACCGATGACTGTCGTCAGATAATCCTGTGTCGTTCGTGTCCTTCTACATAGATGGCGCTGAACGGCCGGGCCGGACACAGATTCTCGCATGCACCGCAACCGATGCAACGTTCGGTATCTACAGCCGGTATCTTGGGCGAATCAGGGTTATTGGCATCGGATGCTATCATGGTGATGGCGCCTGTAGGGCAGTGGCGCGCACAATTGCCACATGCCACTCCGTCGGTCAGCACCACGCAATTGTCTTTCACCCACACGGCATGTCCTATCTGGATAGCCGATTTGTCGGCCACGGTGATAGGCTTGATGGCGCCAGTTGGGCATACTTCAGAGCATTTGGTACACTCGGGGCGGCAATAACCACGTTCGTAGGATGAGAAGGGCTGCATCAGGGTCAGCAAACCGGTTGAAGGGCGCAACACTTCGTTGGGACATACCGATACACAAAGCTGGCAGGCCGTGCAGTGCTGTGCAAAGTGGCGGGCGCCTTGGGCACCCGGAGGTAGGATGGGGGTCTGTCGGTTGGGTATCTTTTTGTCTTCTATGGTAGCCAAGCCACCGTCAACTTTCATTTCCTGTGCCTTCAGGACTGCTGTAGTAGCAGCCAGTGCCGACGAGGCCAGAAAAGCACGGCGGTTGTTGTCAGTCGGTGTCGGTTTGCCTGCTTCCTGGGTTGTGGCAGCCTTGGCCGGACGATGGGCGTAGCTTAGGGCGCCTTGTTTGCATTTGCCCAGGCAGTCCATGCAAGCTACGCAGCGGCTGTAGTCTATTTCATGTGTTTTGGAGTTAATGCACGAGGCTTTGCAGTTGCGTGCGCACAGACCACAACTGTTGCACTTTGAGGTGTCAATAACAGGCTTCAGATAAGCATACTTCGACAAAAAGCCCAGCACGGTACCTACAGGGCAGATAGTGTTGCAGTAGGTTCGTCCGCCTCGCCAGGCCAGTACGATAAGAGGAGTTCTATAAATTAAAATATTGTAGTACAGTTGTTTATATGGTTCCAA
>USEY01000012.1 GCA_900553815.1 uncultured Bacteroides sp. | reverse complement strand
TAAAGCTGTTGGCCATAGAGTAGAGCCTTGTGCCGACAGCTTTTTTTATTAATAACATCTGATAATCCTTGGCATTCACGCCTTCGCGCAGCACGGTTTCGTCGGCCTCATACTCGTGTATGTTCTGCAACTCGCGCTTCAGCAGCCAGGCGGCGGGATTGAACCACTGCACAAAGATACAGAGGTCGGCCAGCAGCAAGTCCCACGAGTGGCAGTTGCGGATGTGTGCCAGCTCGTGGATGAGTATCTCGCGGCCGCTCTCGGTCAAGTCCTTGCGCGAAATGACGATGTAGCGCATCCAACTGAAGGGCGCAATAGCCTGGTCGTGCACCACCAGCCTTACCTTCTCTCCCCTGCCCGGCAGGTAATCCGACACACGTTCCAACCGTCCCCGGCGGAGCAACACGATCAGCCTGCACAGCGACCAGCCGTTGCGCAAGGCAAAGAAGGCGATGCCGGCCAGGTAAACCAGCATCATCACTTGTATCCACCCCACCGTGTCGGGTTGCCCGATCACAGTTGCCTCACCCCCTTCGTCCGCACTGGCCAGCATAAGCAGTTGCTCCAGCGTGAGCATCGTCTCGTGCACGGGAGCCGGGTCTTCCACACTGACTTCCACCAACGGAAGCAGGGACGAAAGTACCAGCAACCCCAACAGGGCAAAGCGGTTGAACCGATGAAACGTGTCGCGGCTCATCAGCAGTTTGTAAAACAGGTAGAACACAGCCAGGCAGGCGGCCGACTTGAGTATGTAGACTAAAAAGATTCCCATATAGTTTGTATTTTAGTTGACGAGTTAACAAGTAGACGAGTTAACTCAAAACTTTCCTGACGCCTTCTCCAGCTCTTGCTTCATGACCTCCGTACCGGGGAAACCAATATGTTGGTAGACCACCTGGCCTTCCTTGTCCAGTATCAGATAGGCGGGGATGCCTGTAAACTGGTATTTCTTCAGCAGGTCGGCATTCTGTGTGTTGGTCAGGTAATAGTGTTCGCCGTGGATGTCGGCAATCATCTTCTTCCACAACACCTGTGGAGAGGTTTCATCGGTGACAAACACAAAGTCCACGTTCTTTCCCTTCAGTTCCTCCTTCATCGGCTCCATGCTCTTCATGGCCTGACGGCACGGACCGCACCACGTGGCCCAGAAGTCTATCAGTACCACACGCCCCTTGTGACGGGCGGCAATGGCCGTCAACAGACTGTCGCCCCTGACGGAAGCGTCCAGCGTAACGATGGTGTAGCCGTCGCCTCCATTGGCTGACTTTTTCAGAGCCTCTGCGTATTCACGGTGTTTGGTCAGTACATATTCGCGGATGGCCGGCGTATGCAGGCTGTCCACCTTGGCCAGCAACGTATCAGGCAACGGAGCCATACGTCCCAGGTAGCGGCGCGCCATCTCCTTCAAGGCTTTGCTTTCCAAATCCTTGCACCAAGGATGGTCTGCGGCAGGGTCGTGAGCCTCACTCAAGGCCGACACAATGCTCAAATAGCGCGTAGTCATCATCATGGCCGGTGAGCGGAGCGAGTCAAGTGCCATGATTTCGTCGCGGAAGCCGGGTCCCTCGGTCAAGTTGCCCCGTTTCTGTCCTTTGGCCCGTGGAGCATAACCTATGGTGTACTTGGCAGAAACGACATTGCTGAATGTCTGGGCCTGCAACTCCAAGTGCAGCAGCCTCTTCACAGGCTCACTGAGCGAAGCATCGTTCTCCAGCCATCGTTCCACCCGATTATAATAAGCCAATATCTTCTCTTTCAGTTCGTCCACCGACATGGTACCGATGTCATCCAGTTCGTCGGTCGCATCCAGGCTGTAAGGGCCGTTGGCCAACACAGTGTTCAGCCCGTCGTAATCGCCCTCGAACCACACTTTCTGCACGTCCTTGTATTCTTCGCCAAAGAGATGCGTAGCAGCCATCTGCATGGCATAGTAGTTGATGGTCATCGTCACCTCGCTGCCCGGCACCACAAAGACAGAAAACTTACGTCTGCCCACGTAGAACGACTTCAGTCCCGGATGGGTCAGGTAGTCGTCTATCACACAAACGCCATCCTTCTCTTCGACTGAAATGGGCAGGAACGACTGCGCCCCCCATTCGCTCAAACCATAATGGATACTGCCCGGCGACACCTTACCCAAGAAACGGACGGTAATGCGGAACTTTCCGAAGACAGGCTCGGCCGCCGGCAGAGGGCGGTCATAGTCAGGCCGATGGTTGACCAAACGTTCGGGCACAACGATTTCGGGCTTTTTGCCGTCCAAATGTATCTGAAGCAGTTTCCAGCCCCTGTCCACATTTTCCTGAAAATCGAATGTGGCGACATCGAGCGGAAGTGGTTCGAATGTCCACTGCATGCTGACCTTCCCGTTAACGGCTACCTCCAGCTCCTCCGTGGTAGAAATGCCTTCAGCCTTCTTCAAGGCATATTGCTTGCCTCCGGCCGACAAGGTAGCCGAAGGCGACAATCTGATTGCATCACCCATGGCTCCGGCATAATAGTCTACGTCGACCACCGTACGGTCATCATAGAGAGATACACAGCCCACTTCCAGCCTTGTCTCCCCGCCCAGGAAGTAAGGTTTCTCCACCACCTTCAGTTGTGCCTGCACGCCTAACCAACACAGCAAAAACACAAACATCAGCATACGCCGTCTCATAACCTACCCTCCTCTACCTGCTGTATCAGTTCCTTGAGTTCTTTCAGCGAAATATCCTCTTCCTTCACCAGCGACGACACAGCCCCCAGATAGGAATTGTTGAAGTACTTGCTGATGACGCCCCGCAGGGTGCGGCGGCTGAAGTCGTCGCGGCTGACGGTGGCATAATACTGGTAGGTATTGCCAAAAGCCTTGTGTGCCAAGTAGCCTTTTTCCTCCAACCCGCGCACAATGGTGGACAGGGTATTAAAATGCGGACGCGGCTCGTCGTAGAAAGCCAGCATCTCCTTCACAAACAGCGGCCCCTTCTCCCAGAAAAAGCCCATGATTTCTTCTTCTTTTGCAGTCAGTCCTTTCATATCCTTTTAATTTTCAGCTATAAATTACAATCTACAGTTTATTGATAACGCAAATAACTAAATTATTTAGTTTATAAACTAATTTTTCTCGTTAATTAAAACTAAAGGTTATAGTTTACGCCGAAAAGTATCCAAGTAGCGAACACTTCAACCTTAGAATACCAACCTTTATACACCGAAAGTATTACCTCAATGTAGTCTACTCAGAACTTTATATACTCTTATAAGCCTTATAAAGTACTAAAATAAGCTTTATAAATAAGTATTAAAAGGCTTTTAAACATATACTATAAGCCTTTTAACACTATGTTAAAAGCCTTATATAAATTAATTATAAGGCTTTTAATTAAAAATAATAAGGCTTGTTTATGATATAAAACCTGGGAGATGAGCAAACCAAAGCATAGAGAAGGCGGAATGAAACACGGAGAAGACAGGAAGGACGACAAAATACCTACAAATAGGGATTGCACGGCAGACCGAAAAAACGTTAATTTGCGCCCATAAAGAAAACAATACTGACAAGCAGCGAGTTATACAGATAAACAATAGCTTACCAACTATGAACGAACCTCATAAATACCGGCCGACCGACAAGATGAGCGACCTCATCTGCGACAACTACTCCCTACTGATGGTGATGAGCCGCTTTGGATTGTCGCTGGGATTTGGCGACAAGACGGTGAAAGACGTGTGCGAAACACAGGGAGTTGACTACAAGACTTTTCTGGCGGTAGCCAACTTCATGAGCGAGGAACAGTGCTCATACAACGACAATACGGAAGACTTTTCCATACAGTCGCTGATGGATTATCTGAAGCGGGCACACACTTATTTCCTGGACTTCAGCCTGCCGGCTATCCGCCGCAAACTGATAGAAGCCATTGACTGCTCGGGTGCCGACGATGTGGCTTTCCTCATTCTGAAGTTTTTTGATGAATATGCCCGCGAAGTGCGCCGCCACATGGAGTACGAGAACGAGGCTGTCTTTATCTATGTGGACGGATTGCTGAAAGGGCAACTATCTGACAGCTATGACATTGCCACCTTTGCCAGCAAACACAACCAGATAGACCGCAAACTGACGGAGCTGAAGAATATCATCATCAAATATTACCCTGAAAAGGAAAACAACAACCTGCTGAACGCCGTTTTGTTCGACATATTCAACTGCGAACAGGACTTGGCATCACATTGCCGCGTGGAGGACTACATGTTTGTTCCAGCCGTGGCCCAAATGGAAAGGAAGTTGAGAAATGAACAATAGTACTTCACTGAAAATAGTAGTAGCCGAGACTTCGGTCATCATACGCAGCGGACTGACCTCCGTGCTGAAGCGGCTGCCCAACCTGAATGTGCATCCCGTTGAAGTGTCCTCGCCCGATGCCTTGCAGAACTACCTGCAACTGCACACGCCCGACGTGGTAATTGTCAACCCCACGTTTGGCGGATGGTTTAACCTGAAAGACTTCAAGGCAGAACACGGGAGGCAAGAAAACATAAAATATGTGGCGATGGTCTGTTCGGTCATTGACACCAATGCACTGAAGGAATACGATGCCCATTTTGCCATCTACGACGACACGGACGTCATTGCCGAACGGCTGGAGCAATTGCTGAAAAACGAAGAAGAGGCTACCGGCGACAACGAGCAGGAGGCCCTGAGCCAACGCGAGAAGGAAATCATCACCTGTGTGGTAAAAGGAATGACCAACAAGGCCATTGCCGACAAGCTGTTTCTCTCCATACACACCGTCATCACCCACCGCCGCAACATTGCGCGCAAACTGCAAATTCACTCGTCGGCAGGACTCACCATTTACGCCATCGTCAACAAGCTGGTGGAGCTGCAAGACATCAAAGAGACGCTATAAGCACGCCTAATCAGACACAATCAGACTGTCTGCTCGGGCGGATAGTTGACAAGGTACAGCGTACCTGTGGCTCGGGTAAAGGCGGTATAGAGCCAACGGAAGTAATCGGGCGTCAGGTATTCATCAGAGAGATAGCCTTGGTCCAGAAAGACATTCTTCCATTGACCACCCTGCGCCTTATGACAGGTAACGGCATAGGCATACTTCACTTGGAGTGCATTATAATAAGGGTCAACTTTCATTTTCTTCATCCGGTCGCGCTTCAGGGGTACATCGGCATAATCTTCCAGTACGGCATAGAACAAGCGGTCGTTGTCAGCCTTGGCCAGGGCGGGTGCGTCGCTATGCAGAGTGTCGAGCAGAACGTTCACTTCCAGTTCGGCATCATGCTGGTCGGGAAACACCAATGTAACATCGGCAAAACGGAAGCCGTAAAGTTCGCGCGTACGTCTTACACGCCTCACCACCGCCGTCTCACCATTGGCCAGAAAGTCCATGTTTTTTTCTTTCTCGGTCCAGTAATAGTTGTTCTTGGCTACCATCAGCATGTCACCGGTTTCCAGTTCTTCTTCGCGCCATAGTATTTGGGCGCGTATACCTTTATTATATAGATTGGCCCGCTTGTTGGAACGGCAAATCACGATGGTTTCGTCCATGCCGTCGTGGTCGTAACAGGTGTTCAGGGCATCTATCAGCTCATTGCCCGGCACCAGTTTGACATCGGCAAATCCAGTCAATTTAATTTTAGGCAGTGAGTCTATCCTGTCTTCGGCTATGAGACGGCGCAGACAGGTGGCATTCCAAAGGATGCCCGACTGTTGCTCTTGCCTGACAACCTGAGTCAAGTCGGCCTCCATAACTTCCAGCCCATACCCCTTCAAAACATCAGCACACAAGGCTGTGCTCTGCTCCTCGCCCACCGGCGGCAACTGAGCTGTATCACCCATGAGCAACAAACGGCATCCCTGGCCAGAATAGACAAACTGCACCAGATCGTCGAGTAATCGGCCGGTGCCGAACATACTGCCCGAGAGTCCCTCATTGGAAATCATCGAAGCTTCGTCTATTATATATAAGGTATGGGTAGTCAGGTTGTCGTTTACCGAGAAATTATTCATTTCATTGGAAAAAGCCTGCTGTCTGTAAATCTTCTTGTGAATGGTAAATGCAGGATGCCCGGCATAAGCTGCAAAAACCTTTGCCGCCCTCCCGGTAGGAGCCAAGAGGACAGTCTTCTGTTGCAACTTGTCCAAGGTCTTCACCAATGCTCCTACAAGCGAAGTTTTTCCCGTTCCAGCATATCCACGCAACAGGAAAACGCCATCTTTCTCCCGCGAAAGGAGGAACTCAGACAGCGATTTTACGGCCAAATCTTGCTCAGGAGTTGGCAAATAAGGGAAATTTTCCTTAATTTGCCTTTCTAAATAGTTATTTATCATTTTTCTACAAGAAAAAAGTAACAGGAAAGAGTCGTTTTTAAATTTATTTCTTTTATTTTTGCGGTGCGAATATAATAACTAAAAAAACATATTTATCATGAAAACAGTATTTAACATCGTGTTGGCTTTATGCGCGTTGGTTTTAGTTTACATCTGCTATGCCAGCATCATGGGCCCGATTAACTTCGACAAGGAAAAAGCAATTAGAGAAAAAGCAGTTATTGCCAGACTGATTGACATTCGTAAGGCACAAACAGAGTACCGCAACCTGAATCAACAGCAATACACTGCCAACTTTGACACTCTGATTGATTTCGTTAAAAACCAGAAACTTCCGTTCATCTACAAACAAGGCGAATTGAACGATAAGCAGCTGGAAGATGGTCTGACAGAAAAGAAAGCTATCAGCATCATTGAAAAAGCCAAGAAAACTGGTCGCTATGACGAAGTTAAGAAGTGGGGCTTGGAGAACTTCAAACGTGATACTATGTGGGTAGCAGTTCTGGATACAATCTTCCCGAAAGGCTTTAACGCTGACTCTCTGAGATACGTTCCCTTCGGTAACGGTACTCAATTCGAGATGGAAGTAAGAAACGACACTGCCAAGTCTGGTGCTCCTATCTGCTTGCTCGAAGTTAGAACTCCGTATGAAGTTTACCTGAACGGTCTGGACAAACAAGAAATTGCCAACATGAAAGACGTACAAACCAAATTGGGTAAGTACTGCGGTCTGATGATTGGTAGCTTGGAAACAGCCAACAACAATGCAGGAAACTGGGAATAATATAATAAGAACTTCCCTCTTCCGAACTGATACATTATATATATGATAGAAAACACTGATTTCAGTAAATCGGAACAATATACATTATCCATCCGTCTTAGTACGGATGGATTTTCTTTTTCTATAACCGACGAGTCGGCTAGAGAAATCACATTCCACACATGGAAGACAAACGAAACACTTTCACTTAATGCCAACTTGAAACAGGCATTCCTTGACTTGGAATGGTTGAAACGCCCGTTCAAAAGGGTTAATGTCATCATGGCAAGCAAGCGATTCACTTTGGTTCCACTGGAATATTTCGAAGACGAACTGACAGAAACTTTTTTCTATCACAACCTGCCCGAAAAGGAGAATGAAACCGTTGAATATAACATATTGCATAGAAGCAATGTGGTTGTACTCTTTGGTATGGATAAAAGCGCACGCAACTACCTGCGTGAGCAATATGACAATCTGAAATTCTATTCACAGGTAACTCCTTTCATGGAGCACGTAACAACCCTGAACCGAACGGCTCACAATAGCAAGCTATACATCCACCTGCGCAACAAAGCGCTTGATTCCTTAGCTTATCAGGGTAGTAAACTGCTTCTGGCCAATTCTTTTGACTGCCGAAACATTTCTGACTATCTGTACTACATACTCTATCTGTGGAAACAGTTGTCTTTCGACCAGGAAAAAGATGAATTATGCCTCACCGGCAGTGTGGCCGGCAAAGAGCAGCTGGTAGCTGAACTGAAAAAATTCATAGAAAAAGTATCCTATTTGGAACCGACTTCCGATTTAGACTTAAAAACCATTGTTACATGCGAGTAATCAGCGGAATATACAAAAGAAGACGCTTTGATGTTCCACATACATTCAAAGCCCGTCCTACAACTGACTTTGCCAAGGAAAACTTGTTCAACGTGCTTTCAAACTATTTCGACTTTGAAGAAGACAATGTACGTGCACTCGATTTGTTTGCCGGTACAGGAAGCATCAGTATAGAACTGGTGTCACGTGGCTGCCAACAAGTCATCAGTGTAGAGAAAGACCGTGACCACTATGCCTTCATCTGCAAAATCATGCAGGAAGTCAAAACGGATAAGTGCATTCCTGTACGAGGCGACGTATTCAAATATATAAAAGGCGGACGGGAACAGTTTGACTTTATTTTTGCGGACCCGCCCTATGAGCTTCCAGGCCTTGAAACACTTCCTGACCTTGTTTTTGAAAATAACATGTTGGCAGAAGGAGGATTGTTCGTCTTGGAACACGGAAAGAAAAACGACTTTGAGACGCATCCTCATTTCATAGAAAGAAGAGTTTACGGAAGCGTCAATTTCTCTTTCTTCCGATGAAAAATACGGATTGTTTGAATATTTAAAGGCACCTATCAATACTTGCCTTATACGTTATCAAAGCAAGGGAGACAATAAGCGGACGATACTCTCGGCCGCTTTTCTGTACCAAGGCCGTTTCGTCCATGCTTTAAGTGACAACAAGACAGAATCGCGCTGGTCTTGCAAGAATATTTCCCGCATCTGCAAAGCCACCTCCTTATCATAAATAAAGGCATTCACCTCAAAGTTGTGCTCAAAACTGCGGAAATCTACATTGGTAGAGCCCACAGTAGACAATTCGTCGTCTGATACCATCAGTTTAGAATGCAAAAAACCTTTCTTATACAAATAGACCTTTACACCAGCCTGCATGGCATCGGCCAGGTACGAACAAGAACCCAGATGTGTCAGCTTGCTATCGGCATGCTCAGGAATCATCAAACGAATATCCACACCAGCCAAAGCTGCTGTTTGCATGGCAACCATCACCGAATCGGTAGGCAAAAAATAAGGTGTCTGCATATAGAAATACTTCTTGGAGCATGCAATGGCTTTTACCAACCCTTGCATTATTTCTTTCCAAGGACCAATCGGTTCACTGGTTACTATCTGCACTAACGAAGTACCACAAACGTCCAACTTAGGAAAGAATGAAGCAGACGTAATCAAGGTTCTGTCTACAAAATACCAATCAAGCAAGAAGGTTGTTTGCAATCCATGCACAGCCTTACCTTTAATCATCAAATGTGTATCGCGCCATATTCCGCTACCAATACCCCGCATATAACGCTCAGCCAGATTCATTCCACCAATAAATCCTACACAACCATCAATTACAGCTATCTTGCGATGATTGCGGTAATTAACCCTACTGGTAAACAAAGGAAAACGAACTTTCAAGAATGAACGTACATCTATTCCCGCCTCGCGCATAGACTCAAAAAAGCGGTCAGACACATGCCAACAACCAACGTCATCGTAGATTACACGTACTTCTACTCCGGCCTTTGCCCTTTCTATCAACACATCGCGCACCATGCGCCCTATGGCATCGTCTTCAAAAATATAAAATTCTAAATGAATATGCTGAGTAGCCTTCTGCAATTCGCGAAGCAAAGCAGCAAAGAAAGTAGCCCCTGAAGTATAAGTATCTATCTGATTACCATCAAAAGGGAAAGACTGGTTGGTATTCCGAAACAATGAAATCAGCCGAGTATAGCCGACGGGTAACGAAGCACTCTCTTGTGCCAAATATTCAGCCTTGGGTTTCTTCAGTAATCTACCATAACTCTTCTTACTGATGATGCGCTCCCTCCGCTGGCTACGACCGAAAAAGAAATAGAGTATAAGACCCACAATGGGTAAGAAAGTAAGTACCAGTACCCAAGCCATGGTCTTCACCGGATTGCGATTATCCAGCACCACAACAATAACCGTACTGATGACAAGACCAAAGTATATGATATTCCATGCCAGCTCTGCAATCTGTCCGGCAAGCATATTCCAGTCGAACATAATTCTTACATTTGTTTACATAAACCGAGTAAATGTAAACAAATGTAAGAAAAAGCATCAACTTATAACACAATGCTGGTCATATTAACATTTTAAAAAGGTCTGCGACCGCCAAAACCACGCGGTCCGCCAAAACCACCCGGGCCAGGACCATGACGCTGATTCATCTTGTCACGGGCTGCCTTACCGCCAAAGATGTTCAAACGATAAATGAAATGGAGCATACAGTAGCTGTTCACACCATTATACTCGTACACCGAACGACCGTCAGCCGTCAACGAACGGGTAATATTGCTCTGCTGACGCAAGATGTCATACATTTCGAAGCTAATTGTGGCAGCTCCTTTCAAGAATGTCTGCGACAACTGGGCATTCCATATCAGCTCATTACGATTCATACTGGCATCACGATAACCGCGACGACTCTGATTGGCAATATTGGTAGACAAGCTCATGCTCCAGGGCATGCTGACTGTTGTTGTAGCACCGTAAGAGAACGTGTAAGGCTGCTGATTATTGTCAGGCGTCAGTTTATCCTTTTCTATCGAATAAGACAATGTGCCATTCAATCCAAATTCAAACCAATCATTCCGGTATGTACCATTCAACCGCTCATTCAGTGTCAGGTTAGTTGTAGTATTCTTGTTTTCTACCCTTGTCTGACTATCAGTCAAATAAGCCACGTTGTTTACATAGCTGGCATTGGAGAAAGTATTAATAGTAAATTTCTTATTCTTCAATGCCGTATTGAAACCAAACATACCAAACGCATTCCAGTTACCGTTGATGTTCTTGGGAGTAGTGGTCCATCCACCGGTAGCTTCATTGTATATACGACTATTACTTATGCTGTTTTGGGTAGCCGAAAAGTTTGCATGGGCAATAATACCACGCTGCTTGTCTGCATCGTAAGTATTATAGAAGAAACGCATGGTATGTGTAAAAGCCGGCTTCAAACCCGGATTACCAATGCGTATGTTCTGCGGATTGGAGTTATCCACAATAGGCAACAAATTCTCCATGGAAGGCTGACTACTACGTCCTCGATAAGTGAAACGTAGCTGACTAACCTTCGAGAAACGATAACGGAAATCAATGTTAGGAGCAAAGTTGAAGACATTTCGTGTAGTGTCTATCATATAGTCACCCCGTTTATAAGACAAAATAGTATGTTGGGGCTGAAACGACATTCCTGCACTCAACTGGTATTTCTCGCGAATGAAGCGCAAAGCTACCGAAGCATCATGATTGTAGTAGCGATATTCGGCATACTTACCCAAACTGTCTATTTCATTCTCCTCATAACCATCGGGAAGTGTTGCTCCAAGTCCCCAGTCGGAGAACGGTTGCAAGTCAAAGGTACTCTTGTCGCTCTCACTATATTTATACTGGAACTGATAACTGAATTGTAAGAAGGTAGCACGAGCTATAGGTTCACTATAAGTCAATTGCAAACGATAATTATAATCTTTTGCCGGTGTATTGATATACTGATTGCGTATCAGCACCGAGTCACCCCCAAGATAGTTCTGCAACAAGAAATAATTGGTCATAGATTCGGTAAACTGATTGCTCTCAGAATCACCATAGCTGAAACGGCCACGGAAAGTTATATTTCGTCCTTTCGAATTCAGTTTACGATTCACTTGCAAGGTGGCATTAGCCGTTATATCCTTATTATCGTTCAGTGTACCACTGTTAATGGCATTGACACGTACTTCGCGCAACGGATCATTCTGCGCCAGATTATCAAGGTTCAGATAATCATTTGGGTTTTCAACCAGATTATACGGGTCATCATTAAAGGTACCTGATTCGGAAGAAGAGAGATTATCGGTTTTTCCATAAGAAAAATCAGGCCGGAATATGATATTTGTCATTGTATCGGGACGCCACTCCATACGGAAATCTGCACTAAACCGTTTATTGCGATTCCGGCTCAACGTATTGGAGTTAGAGTAAGAATTACCACTGGTAAGGAAGTTCTCAGTCGATCCTACACTGGCTATATCACCATCTGAATAATTGTAACGAGCACTACCACCCAACTCTATCTTATCAGTCTGGGTTGCAAAGTTTATACCAATCATTTTCTTGGCAGTCAGTCCATTGTTACGTCTCCAACGTGGTCCACCTCCACCCGCAGAGAATCCCTGGTCGTTCACATTGTTGGCACCAGCAATCAAAGAAACCTGCGTTTTGTCATAAAAATAGTTCACCATAGCCCTACCCATATAACGTTTCTCCGTACCGCCGGCCACGTCCACATTGCCAAACCAACCTTGATTCATGCCTTTCTTCACCGTAAGGTCAAGTACAGTTTCTTCCTCGCCATCGTCAATACCAGTAATTCGTGCCAAGTCTGATTTCTTATCATACGTCTTCAGTTTCTCTATCATGTCCACCGGCAAATTCTTCAGTCCGGTCTGTACGTCGCCGCCAAAGAACTCTTTACCATCCACCATGATTTTCGATATTTCCTTTCCATTGATTTTCACATTGCCATCATCGTCCACCTCGGCACCCGGCAATTTCTTTACCAACTCTTCAAGCATGGCTCCTTCAGGTGTACGATAGGCTGATGAATTGAAAGCCACCGTATCTTCCACAATCTGTACCTGCGGTGCTTCTGCCACTACCACAGCCTCTGCCAGCATAATAGCATCCGTCTCCAGCTTCACCGTTCCCACATTCTTGTTCGGTGCCGATGCAGTCAACTGCAACGGAATCAACTTGTTCTTGAAACCGATATAAGAAACCTTCAACACATACTTGCCTGCTTTTACCCGAGGCAGGGAAAAATAACCTTTCTCGTTACTGGCAATGCCTGTTGTAAATGTACTGTCGGGCAATGATAGCAACTGTACTGTTGCCTGCACGGCCGGTTCGCCAGTGTCTTCCACTACACGTCCCGACACAGTTACCCGTTTGGTCTGTGCAAATGCCGAAAGCGTTGCCAGCAACAACAACGCTATTCCACCAATCAATCTTTTCATCTGTTTAATGTCTATTCTATTCTAAAATCAACTATGTTTTTCAAACATACGCTTCATTTGACAGTGCTTGTCTGAAAAGGTTTAATTTAAAGAATATTAAAAAGACTTTTGAAATTCAATGCACTCGCTCAATATAGACCGATTCATAGCAGTTAACTGCTATCAAAAGGAACCTTTAACGATTATCACCCATGCAGTCAAGTACAGACAATAAAGCTTCGTTTGTATCGCGATGCAAATTCTACCGCACTCATCGAAACAACACATTATAAAAATAATATAGAAAGTGAATAAAAGCGGTAAGGCCACCAACGCTTTACCTTGTCACGACCTTATTGCCGATTGCGCTTGAACAATTTGTCAACCGATGCTTTCTTAATACCAAACTCCAGACAAAGCACGTTCAGGATAAGGAATATCAGGAAAGACGAACTATCGACCGATAAATAGTCGCCCTGCGCCACGCGGTAGAGCATGCCGCCAAAGATGAAAAGTACGGTCAGGAAGATGGCATTGCGTGTAGCTTTGTTGCGGACCTGTTCCAGCTCACGGCTCTCGTTTTTGTTCAGCGCAAAGATTATCATCAATGCCCCCATCATCATTAAAAGCTTAGAGCATTCTTTGTAGAACAGAAGGTTGGCATCTGTCACCCTCCCCATCATAAACAGTACAAAGGGAAGGAACAGGGCCAAAGCCATGATGAAATAACCCAACGGACGACAATATACAGGCAGCAATGCTTTCATAAAGGTTCTTTTTTTAATGGATAAAACAATTGATTCGGACTTACAAAATCTCCAGTCTTCATCTTAAAGGCTCGACAAAGATACATCTTTCACAGAGAAATCATATCTTTGCCTGCAAAAAATAAAGAATTCACGCAATGAACAAGCAAGAAGTCATACTTTGCCAACAACTCGACAGCGACCTGACGGGCGTTATCGGCAGAAAAAACTACGACAAGGTTTTCATTCTCACCGACCAGCATACACACAATCTTTGCATGCCTGTGCTGAACCGAGCAAACGACCTGCATCAGGCCACGGAAATAACCATCGGTGCCGAAGACGTGCACAAGAATCTGGACACGCTTGCTTCCGTATGGATGGCACTCAGCACTCAGGGAGCCAGCCGCCATTCGCTACTTATCAACCTGGGCGGAGGCATGGTGACCGACTTGGGCGGATTTGCCGCTTCTACCTTTAAGCGTGGCATTGACTACATCAATATACCAACCACCCTGTTGTCCATGGTCGACGCCTCTGTCGGCGGCAAGACGGGCATCAACTTCAACGGGCTGAAGAACGAAGTGGGTGTCTTTTCGCCTGCCGTCAGCGTACTTATCGAAACCGAATTTCTGCGCACACTGGACGCCCACAACTTCTTCTCGGGCTACGCCGAAATGCTGAAACACGGCCTCATCAGTACCGACCGGCATTGGAGCGAACTGTTGGCCTTCGACACTGAGTGCATAGACTACGGACGACTGAAGGAGCTGGTAGGACAATCGGTGCAGGTCAAGGAAGACATTGTAGAGCAAGACCCACACGAACACGGCATACGCAAGGCCCTCAACCTAGGACACACCATAGGACATGCTTTCGAAAGTCTGGCACTGGCCGAAGACAGACCCGTGCTTCATGGCTATGCCGTAGCCTGGGGATTGGTCTGCGAGCTGTACCTCTCGCACCTGAAATGTGGCTTCCCCAAAGAGAAAATGCAGCAATCCATCCACTTCATCCGGCAAAACTACGGTGCTTTCCACTTTGAATGCCGCCACTACGACCGACTCTATGAACTGATGAAGCACGACAAGAAGAACATGGCCGGCATCATCAACTTCACCCTGCTGAGCGATGTGGGCCACATCTGTCTGAACCAAACAGCCGACAAAGACGTTATCTTCGAGGTCTTTGACTTCTATCGCGAGTGCATGGGACTCTGAAAACAGACGACAAGGCAACGCAAAGCTATATACAATATATAACGGATAACTTAACAATGGAGAAAGCAAAACAGAAAGTGCTGGTAGGCATGAGCGGAGGTATAGACAGCACCGCCACCTGCCTGATGCTGCGCGAGCAGGGATACGACATCGTTGGACTCACCCTCTGGGTATGGGGCGAGAAGCCCGTAGAAGCGGCCCAACTGGCCGAACAGATGGGTATAGAACACCATATTGCCGACGAACGGGAGGCATTCAGAAAAATCATCGTACAGAATTTCATTGACGAATACCGCCAGGGCCGTACTCCCAACCCGTGTGTCATGTGCAACCCTTTGTTCAAGTTCCGCATCCTCACCGAATGGGCCGACCGCCTGGGTTGCAACTTCATAGCTACCGGCCACTATACCCGCCTGGAAGAACATGGCGGACACATCTACATCCTGACGGGCGACGATGACAAGAAAGACCAGTCATACTTCCTGTGGCGCCTGTCGCAAGACGTGCTCCGACGCTGCATCTTCCCGCTCGGCACACTCACCAAACCGCAAGTGCGCGACTACCTGCGCAGCAAAGGTTATAAGCTGAAGGCCGAAGAAGGCGAAAGCATGGAGGTGTGCTTCATCAAGGGCGACTACCGCGACTTCCTGCGCGAACACTCACCCGAAATTGACCAAGAAATAGGCAAAGGCTGGTTTGTCAATGCTGCTGGTGTGAAGTTGGGCGAACACAAAGGTTTCCCCTATTACACCATAGGACAACGGAAGGGCTTGGAGATTGCGCTCGGCAAACCTGCCTATGTATTGAAAATAAATCCACAGAAGAATACTGTCATGCTGGGCGATGCCGAAGAACTGAAAACCAGCCACATGCTGGTAGAAGACGACCGTTTCGTAGACGAGGCGGAAGCCATGAACAGCCCGCAGCTCAGCGTTCGTATCCGCTACCGCAGCAAGCCCATCCCCTGCACACTGCGCAGGTTGGACGACGGCAGGTTGCTGGTCAACTTCCAGTCCGAGGCTTCGGCCATTGCTCCGGGCCAGTCGGCCGTATTCTATATTGGCAACCGCCTGGTGGGAGGTTCGTTCATCGCCTCACAACGGGGAATAGGAATGTATGTATAAAATAAGAATACTATATGAAACAGCTATTTTTACTTTCAGCCTTTATGCTGCTGGCCGGAACATCAGCAGCCCAACAAGACACATTGAAATACCGCATCGGCCTGACAGACAAGGCGGCCACCACTTACTCGCTCAGCCGTCCGCAGGACTTCCTGTCTGAACGGGCCATTGCACGCCGACAAAAGCAACATATCGCCATCGACTCCACCGACCTACCTGTGTGCAAAGCCTATGTCGATGAAATCAGACGCACCGGCGTACACATCGTACAGACGGGCAAATGGGAAAACTATGTCACCGTGTCGTGCAACGACCCCAAGCTGGTAGAGCGCATTGCTGCTCTGCCCTTTGTCCGCTCCACCGAGAAAGTGTGGACGGCTCCGGCCAAGGACAAGCCCACCCACGCCACCAAACGCGATACCCTGATAAACCAACCCAAAGAATACAAAGGAGAATACTATGGCCCGGCTGCCGACCAGATAAAAATGAGCCACGGCAACCAACTGCACGATGCCGGATTCAAGGGGCAGGGCATGGTGATAGCCGTCATCGATGCCGGATTTCACAACGCTGACAAAATAAAAGCCTTGGACAATGTACGGATACTGGGCACCAAAGACTTCGTCAGCCGTGAAGCCGACATCTTTGCCGAGAGTAGCCACGGCATGGCCGTCTTGTCGTGCATGGCCATGAATCGGCCCGACATCATGGTAGGAACTGCCCCCGAGGCGTCCTACTGGCTGCTGCGGAGCGAAGACGAGTACTCCGAGCATCTGGTTGAACAGGACTATTGGGCTGCCGCCGTGGAGTTTGCCGACAGTGTGGGAGCCGACGTCATCAACACCTCGCTGGGCTACTATACCTTCGACGACAAAACAAAGAACTACCGGCTGCGCGATTTGGACGGTCACTTCTCACTGATGTCGCGTCAGGCTGGCCACATTGCAGGTAAAGGCATGATTCTGGTATGCAGCGCAGGCAATTCTGGTGCCGGTTCGTGGAAGAAAATCACCCCTCCGGGCGATGCCGACCAAGTACTTACCGTAGGCGCCATCACCAAGGAAAGCACACTGGCCACCTTCTCGTCCATTGGCCCGACGGCCGACGGACGTATCAAGCCCGACGTTGTAGCAGTAGGATTCCGCGCCGACGTCATGGGCACCAACGGCAACCAGTCGCATGCCAACGGCACTTCGTTCGCTTCGCCCATCATGTGTGGCATGGTGACTTGCCTGTGGCAGGCCTGTCCCACCCTCACAGCCCAAGAAGTGATAGAACTGGTACGACGCTCGGGCGACCGCGTCGACTACCCCGACAATATCTACGGCTACGGAGTTCCCGACCTGTGGAAAGCCTACAAAAGCTACCTTTCCGACCAAAACAAAGGAGCAACTGAAGTAGCCCAAGAATAGTTTCAATAAGTTTCATAGTCTGAAACTACCGGTTTCATTGCTTGAAACTATCAGTTTCATTGCTTGAAACCATCGGTTTCATAGCCTGAAACTATTGGTTTCACTCCTTGAGCCGCTACAGGAACTACCAGCTTGGCGCATAAGAGAAGGAATGATAATATTTTTTCTAACCGACAACAGCTTTACATGATGGAAGCTTTATCCTTATATGACCTCAACGCCTTGGTGCGCCACAGCCTCGAACAGTGCCTGCCCGATGAATACTGGGTGCAGGCCGAACTGAGCGAAGTACGCATACATCCGTCCACAGGGCATTGCTACGTGGAATTTGTGCAGAAAGACCCGCGTGGCAATAACCTGGTGGCCAAAGCCCGCGGCGTCATCTGGAGCAATGTATTCCGCCTGCTCCGCCCTTATTTTGAGGAAAGCACAGGGCAGGCCTTCACGGCAGGCATCAAGGTGCTGGTGCAGGTCACGGTCAGTTTCCACGAACTCTACGGCTATAGCCTCACCGTGCAGGACATCGACCCCACCTATACACTGGGTGACATGGCCCGCCGACGGCGCGAAATTCTGAAGCAGCTGGAAGAAGAAGGCGTGCTGACGCTGAACAAAGAGCTGCCCATGCCCGTGCTGCCACAACGCATTGCCGTCATATCCTCGCCCACGGCTGCCGGGTACGGCGACTTCTGTCATCAGCTAGAGCATAATCCGCGCGGTTACTACTTCAAGGTCGACCTCTTTGCCGCCGCCATGCAGGGTGACCGTGTCGAAGAATCTATCCTGTCGGCACTGGACGCAATAAACCAACGTGCCGACCAGTTCGACGCGGTAGTCATCATACGCGGCGGAGGCGCCACGTCCGACCTATCCTGCTTCGACACCTACCTGTTGGCCGCCGCCTGTGCACAGTTTCCGCTGCCCATCATCACCGGCATCGGCCACGAGCGCGACGACACCGTACTCGACTCCGTAGCCCACATGCGTGTGAAAACCCCTACTGCGGCAGCCGAGTTCCTCATCAGCCGCATGGACGAAGCAGCCGACCACCTGACTTACCTGACAACCCGCCTACACGAGGGTGTCGTCAACCGCCTGAAACAGGAACGCACTCGCCTGAACCAATGTCGCCACCGCATCCCTGCGGCATCCGTCCGACGCATTTCATCAGCCAAGCTGGCACTGCTCACCGTCCGCAAAGACCTGCACCGTTCAGTGGAAACAATGCTGTCCCGACACCATTACCGGTTGGAACTGCTGAAACAACGCCTTGCCGATACCTCGCCCGACAAGATGCTGGCACGCGGCTACAGCCTGACGCTGAAAGACGGAAAAGCAGTAAAAGACGCCTCACAGCTGCAAGCAGGCGATGTACTGACAACCAAAGTCTACAAAGGAGAAATAACATCTACCGTAAAATCCATAAAATAACTGCCCAATATGCCCACACCCCGAAAGAAAGAAACCTACTCACAGGCCATGAGCCGCCTGGAGAAGATTGTCAACCAGATTGACAACAACGAACTGGAGATAGACGAACTGGCCGAGAAAATAAAGGAAGCCAACGAAATCATAGCCTTCTGCGAAAGCAAACTGACAAAAGCAGACCGGGAAATAGAAAAAATACTGGCTGAAAAGCAAGAAAGTGAAGAATAAAGACTATTTTTGTTGCTGAACCAAATTACAAAGGCCATGACTTCAATAAAACTACGTCAGCAAGTGTTACAGGATGTCATTTCCCTGATGGATAAAGACTGGGCTATGGATGTGCTTCAAGCCTTTTTGGAAGATTTGAAAGAGAGGGAAAAGGACGGACGCATCCCTGGCCTGCCTTATACCGAGGAGGAACGGATAGCAGATTTAATACAGGCTGAAAAGGAAATAGCTGAAGGCAAAGTTGTATCATGGGAAAATTTTAAAAGAGAAATGGCCACATGGTAATAGTCATACGAGAAGGAGCTAAAAGGCAATTACGCGAGATATTTGACTATTATCGGATAGTGGCAAACCGAAAGGTCGCTTATAAAATGATTGATAAGATACGTGATACGATTGAACTTTTAGCAACCCATCCTCTCATGGGAACAACATTGACGGAATATGCCGGTTTATCCTTTGCCTATCGTTCCATCATCGCACATCCGCACTATAAGGTCATCTATCGTGTGGAGAACGACAAAGTGATAGTGATTTCCGTATGGGACTGCCGACAAGACCCTGCGACATTGGAAGATGAACTTAACGCTGACTAATAAACAAGGAGAGCAGCAGAATTTGTAGAAGAAGTTAACAATATAACCATATAGATTATGAAAGAAATTGATTGGTCAAATCTGTCCTTCGGATACATGAAGACAGACTATAACGTGAGAATTTATCATCGTAACGGTCAGTGGGGAGAGCTGGAAGTATGCAGCGAAGAAACCATCCCCATGCACATGGCAGCCACCTGCCTGCACTACGGACAGGAAGCCTTTGAAGGGTTGAAAGCCTTCCGTGGCAAAGACGGAAAGGTGCGCATCTTCCGCTTGGAAGAGAACGCTGCCCGCCTGCAATCTACTTGCCGCGGTATCCTGATGCCCGAGCTGTCGACCGAACGTTTCCGTGAGGCCGTATTGAAGGTAGTGAAGCTGAACGAACGCTTCATCCCGCCATACGAGAGCGGTGCTTCCCTCTACATCCGTCCGTTGCTGGTTGGTACAGGAGCACAGGTAGGTGTGAAACCTTCCAATGAATACCTCTTCCTGATATTCGTCACTCCCGTAGGCCCGTACTTCAAGGGCGGATTTGCCACCACTCCCTACGTCATTACCCGCAAGTACGACCGTGCGGCCCCGCTCGGTACCGGTACGTTCAAGGTAGGTGGCAACTATGCAGCCAGCCTCCGCGCCAGCAAGGAAGCCCACGAAGGAGGATACTCGGCTGAGTTCTACCTGGATGCCAAGGAAAAGAAGTATATGGACGAGTGTGGTGCCGCCAACTTCTTTGGCATCAAGAACAATACATACATCACTCCGCTTTCTACCTCTATTCTGCCCTCCATCACCAACAAGAGCCTGATGCAGCTGGCCGAAGACATGGGCCTGAAAGTAGAACGCCGTCCCATCCCCGAAGAGGAACTCGCCACGTTCGAAGAGGCAGGCGCCTGCGGCACGGCAGCCGTCATCAGCCCCATCCAACGCATCGACGACCCCGAGAACAACCGCTCATACGTCATCTCAAAAGACGGCAAGCCGGGTGAAATCAGCTCCAAGCTCTATCACAAGCTGCGCGCCATCCAATATGGCGACGAGCCCGACACACACGGCTGGGTAACCATTGTTGAATGACAGGCGTGAGCAAAGACATAACCATAACCACCCTTGCCGAAAACTTGGTCTACGGCAAGGGATTGCAGGGAGAGCACGGGCTTTCCCTGCTTGTTGAGGTAGAGGGACACAAGGTACTGTTCGACACCGGCGCGTCAGACCTCTTCATCCGCAATGCCCGGCTGATGGGCATCGACCTGCGTGAGGTGGAATATCTGGTACTTTCGCATGGACACCGCGACCATACGGGTGGCCTGCACCACTTCCTGAGGCTGAACGACCGCGCCACGGTGGTATGCAAGCGCGAAGTGCTCCGCCCCAAATACAAGGACGAGCGCGAGAACGGACTGATGCACCCCGACACACTCGACCTCAGCCGCTTCCGCTTTGTGGAGCAAACCGAGGAGCTGCTGCCGGGCATCTTCGCCTGCCCCCAACTACCCATCGCCGACGAAGCCGACACCCACTTCGACCACTTCTACACGCTGGTCGACGGTAAGAAACAACCCGACCGCTTCGACGACGAACTGGCACTGGCGCTGAAGCGCGGCCATGACTTGGCCGTACTAAGCGCCTGCTCACACCGAGGCATCACCAACATCCTGCGCACGGTACGAACGACCTTCCCCGACACCACCCTGAAGCTGGTGCTGGGAGGCTTCCATATCCGCACCACCGGAACCAAGATGTATGAAGTGATAGCCCGCTACCTGTCCGAACACCTGCCACAGCGGCTGGGCGTGTGCCACTGTACGGGTGTAGACCAATACGCATTGTTTCACCAATCCTTCGCCGACCGGCTATTCTACAACTATACCGGCTGGGTGGAGACCTTCTAAAATTATGGGAAAAGGAAAATTAGCCAAGTTTGCAGATATGCGGGAGTACCCGCACGTGTTTGAATACCCCTACTCGGTGGTGGACAACGTACCGTTCCCGATGAAAGGACATTGGGGAGAGACGTTCTTCAAGAACGACCACCCCATCGTCTTGGAGCTGGGATGTGGCCGCGGCGAGTACACCGTGGGCCTGGGACGACTGTTCCCCGAGAAGAACTTCATCGGCGTCGATATCAAGGGCGCCCGTATGTGGACGGGAGCCACCGAGTCGTTCCAGGCCGGCATGACCAACGTCGCATTCCTGCGCACCCAGATAGAAATCATCGACCGCTTCTTCGCCGAAGGAGAGATAAGCGAGATATGGCTTACCTTCTCCGACCCGCAGATGAAGAAAGCCACCAAGCGCCTGACGTCCACCTACTTCATGGAACGCTACCGTCGATTCCTCACCGACAGGGGATTGGTGCACCTGAAGACCGACAGCAACTTCATGTTCACCTACACCAAGTACATGATAGAGCACAACCACCTGCCGGTGGAGGTGATGACCGAAGACCTCTATCATTCAGGCATGGCCGATGAGATACTCAGCATACGCACCTACTACGAGCAGCAATGGTTGGACCGCGGACTGGACATCAAGTACATCCGTTTCCGACTGCCGCACGAAGGAATGCTTGCCGAACCTGACGTGGAAATAGAGCTGGACGACTACCGAAGCTACAACCGTAGCAAGCGGAGCGGACTTCAAACGTCAAAATAACCTACCAACAGGAAGAAGTCTTGAATAATCTCTGCAACTGTTTGGTAATAAGTCCGATATGGACATCCTACATAAGGCTGCGGTTTATGCTGGATGAGCCGCCACCTTATCATGGATAAACCGCCACCTTATCCTACATGAACCGCCGCCTTATCTATCAAGAGCCGTCGTTCATGAAAGAATAAATCTAAATTGTAAATATTGAATACCATATAGATTATGACACTCTATCCGAAACTCATTCTGGACGCACTGGCTACCGTGCGCTATCCCGGCAGCGGCAAGAACCTTGTCGAAGCCGAAATGGTGGCCGACAACCTGCGCATCGACGGCATGAAGGTCAGCTTCTCGCTCATCTTTGAGAAGCCGACCGACCCCTTCATGAAGTCCATGCTGAAATCGGCCGAAACGGCCATCCACACCTACGTGTCGCCCGATGTAGAAGTAACCATCAGCACCGAAAGCCGACAGGCTGCCCGCCCCGAACCGGGCAAGATGTTGCCCCGCGTCAGGAACGTCATCGCCGTATCCAGTGGCAAGGGCGGCGTGGGAAAGAGCACCGTAGCCGCCAACCTGGCCGTTGCCTTGGTGAAGCTGGGCTACAAAGTGGGCCTGCTCGATGCCGACATCTTCGGCCCCTCCGTACCCAAGATGTTCCAGGTAGAAGACGCCCGCCCGTATGCCGAACGCATTGACGGACGCGACCTCATCGTCCCCATCGAGAAGTATGGCCTCAAGCTCCTGTCCATCGGCTTCTTTGTCAACCCCGAACAGGCCACCCTGTGGCGTGGCGGCATGGCCAGCAATGCCCTGAAGCAGCTGGTGGGCGATGCCGACTGGGGCGACCTGGACTACTTCATCCTCGATACCCCTCCGGGCACCAGCGACATCCACCTTACCCTGCTACAGACGCTCGCCATCACCGGCGCCGTCATTGTCAGCACACCTCAGCAGGTAGCACTGGCCGACGCACGCAAGGGCGTGGACATGTACACCAACGAAAAGGTGAACGTGCCTATCCTGGGCCTGGTGGAGAATATGGCCTGGTTTACCCCGGCCGAACTGCCCGAGAACCGGTACTACATCTTCGGCAAAGACGGTTGCAAACAGCTGGCCGAGGAACTGAATGTCCCCCTGCTGGGGCAGATTCCCATCGTACAGAGTATCTGCGAGAGCGGCGACAAGGGTACGCCCGTTGCCCTCGACTCGGATACCGTCACCGGCCGTGCCTTCCTTCAGCTGGCCGCTGCCGTAGTGCGCCAGGTAGACAAGCGCAACATTGAAATGGAGCCTACACGCATTGTGCAGGTGAAGAAATAAGCATTCACCACAGAACGACACAGAGTTTCACTGAGTCTTTCCCTTCTTATGACTCCGCGCCACTCTGTGTCCTCTGTGGTGAAACAATTTATGTAAGAGAGAATTTGCTACTTCTGTGCCGGTTTCCCCACAGGCAGACGGAACATGACGGGCACCGTATATCTCACCTTGACAGCCTTCCCCTTCTGCATGCCCGGTATCCACTTAGGCATGGAGCTGATAACTCGGATGGCCTCCTTATCCAGTTCAGCGTCAACACCTCTCAGGGTTTTCACGTTGGTGATGCTTCCATCCTTGTCTACTACAAACACCACGGTGACGCGTCCCTGTATGCCAGCCACCTTGGCTGCCTCGGGGTAACGGATATTGTCGCTCAGGTACTTCATCAGACCCGGCATGCCTCCGTTGGGGAATTCGGGCATCTTCTCTACGACCTCAAATACGTTGGGGTCGGCCCCGTGAGGGCTGGAAACCACCGGTATCAAAACGATAACCAGATTGTCAGGGCCCATCTTGGCCAGCTCATCGGCCCGGTATCCCCTCATCAATTTCCGGCCATCCTTGCCGGTATATTCAAAGATGATTCCGGCTTCGGAGGAAGTCTCTACCCGGAACTCCCCGTCAGTGTTGACGGTGCTGACGGTAGTGGACTGAAACTTCCGGTCGGTGATAATCTGCACGTCGCCCAGCGGATTGCCGGCCTCGTCGGTTAACTTTCCTTTGTAAGTCACCTTCTCGGGCTTCCCCTGCTGGGGCCGGGTGAGGGCGGTCTGTGATTGGGTAGTGACAGTGCCCTGTGATTGTGATTGAGACTGTACAACGGCAGTTTCGTCCGGCTTGACTGACTCGATGACTTCGCTTGCCATCTTCTGTGTGGCACGTGCCACGGCCTCGATGTTGCTGACTATCATCAGCAGGGCGGCCAGCGGAAGGAACATCAGATACTTGGTCCTTCCTATTTCTCGGGTTCTTCTTTTGTTCATCATAGTGATGCGTCTTTTTAATGGTAAAACATTGAAACTGTTATAGATGGTTGCTGCAGCCTTATGATGTGACAAACCCAACAAGTGATATTGGTAAGTGCGCGAGTCGTAGCCGGTCTCCAACACCTTTTCGTCGGCCATGTACTCCAGGTTGGTACGTATTTCCCGCTTCATGAGCCAGGCAAAGGGGTTGAACCAGCAGACGATGCAGGCTAGTTCGCCCACCAGCACGTCGATGGAGTGCCACTGGCAGACATGTGTGCGTTCGTGCGTCAGTATCTCGTTCAGTTCCTCGCGGCTATGGGCGCCGGGACAGACGAATATCCAGCGGAAGAACGAAAAAGGTCCTTCGACACGGGGAAGCAGGTGCACGGTGGTGCCGTCTATTTCCTGCACGGGGCAGCGCCTTGCCAGGCGGAATATGCCGGCCAGCTGCACCACAAAGCGCAAAGCCAGCAGGGCGACCACCAGCCAATAGACGATGCCGATGCCCTGCACCAACAGCTGCTTCCAGTCCATCAGGGGCTGTGGTGTCAAAGTTATCTCGGGCAAGACCACCGCGGCATACAGGTCGGCCATGGCCACCATAGGTTCTTGCTGCACTATCCACGTCTGTATGTTGAACAACGGCACGGCTGCCGAAACGGCAAAGAAACACATCAGAGCCGTACGCCGCCAGGCAAAGAACGTGTCCTTGTAGAAGAACAGACGGTAGAATGCGTAGAACAAGGCTATCGCTACATTTACTTTCAGGAAATAGACCATAAATTCAGTGGTTAGTGATTAATGATTAATGGTTAGTGATTAATGGTTAGTGATTAATGGTTAACGGTTAGTATCAAGTGATTACTGATGAGGATTGAAGATGGATGGCAGCCGGCTATGCTCACCGCTTACCACTCACCGCTTACCACTCACCGCTTACCACCCACCGCTTACCGCTCCTCTTTTCCTTTCTCTATCATATCAATTATATCTTTCAAGTCGCCGGCCGAAATCTTTTGCTCCTTGGCAAAAAACGAGACCATCTCCTTGTACGAATTGGCAAAGTAGTTACGGACAAAGCCGCTCATGAACGTCCGTTTGTATTCGCTTTCGCGGATGAGGGGCGTGTAGCGATACGTGTTTCCCACGCGTGAGGGCTTCACATAGTGCTTGCGCTCCAGGTTCTTCACTACCGAAGCCACGGTGGTATAGGGTGGCTTCGGGTCGGGAAACTTGGCAAGTATGTCCTTCACGAAACATTCTTCCAAATCCCAGATGTACAACATCACTTCTTCTTCTTGCATTGTTAACTTTTCCATGGAATATAGTTTTAGTTTGAATTCGTTGCAAATCTACGAATATTTCGTAATATAGCAATAATAAAAAGGTTAATCATTACTAAAACCTCGTATTTCTCTACATTTCACATGACTGTATCCTACTTCCATCGTGTCAACGCAAGCAATTCATATATAATAAAAGGCTTTTAGCTGAATAATATAAGGCTTTTAACACTGGTCTATAAGGCTTATAGTCACCCTCTATAAGCTTTATAGTAAATTGATATAAGCCTTATAAATGACATGAATGTACGACACTGAAAATCTCAATGATACAGATATTGATAATTAGGCAAGCAAACATTATCTTTGCATGCAGTAAAAGCAAAACCATAAATAAAAGGACAAAGAACAATGAAAATAGGAGATAAAGTGCGCTTTCTCAGTGAAGTAGGAGGAGGCGTCGTTACCGGATTCCAAGGAAAAGACATCGTGCTGGTAGAAGACGCTGACGGATTTGACATTCCCATGCCCATACGCGAATGCGTTGTCATCGAAACAGACGACTACAACATACCCACCCCGGCCGCCAAGGCTGCCGCCCAGCGCAAGAAAGCAGAAGAGCAACCCGCACGCCCAACGGCGCCAAGCCCCGTCAGCAGCTACAGCGACGGCCAGCCACTGCGCCAGGTGGAAAAGCCGAAAATATCCGTCTACCGCCAACCCGAAATCAAGGGCGGCGACGCGCTGAACGTCTTCCTGGCCTTTGTGCCGACCGACATCAAGGCTGTCAGCACCACGCCGTTCGAAACCTACCTGGTGAACGACAGCAACTACTACCTCTATTACACCTACCTCAGCGCCGAAGGCAAGGCCTGGACAGCCCGCTCGCACGGTCTGATAGAGCCCAACACCAAACTCTTGCTGGAAGAATTTGAGAAATCGGAACTGAACGACCGCGAACGCGTGGCCGTACAATTCGTTGCCTTCAAGGACAACCGCTCGTTCGTGCTGAAACCGGCTGTCAGCGTCGAGTTGCGCATCGACACCGTGAAGTTCTACAAGCTCCACACCTTCCAGCCCACCGACTTCTTCGAGACTCCGGCACTGATGTACGACATTGCCCGCAACGACCAGCCCTCAAAGCAAGTCTACGTGTCGGCAGAAGAACTGCAAAACGCCCTGTTGCAGAAACAGAATACAGACACCAACCGCCCCCACAAGAAAGAAAAGCCTACCAACAAGAAAGGCATCATTGAGATAGACCTGCACATCAACGAACTGCTGGACGACACGCGCGGCATGAGCAACAGCGAAATGCTGAATTACCAGCTCGACAAGTTCCGCGAAGTGATGGAACAATACAAGAACAAACGCGAGCAGCGCATTGTCTTCATCCACGGCAAGGGCGACGGCGTGCTGCGCAGAGCCCTGCTCGACGAACTGAAGCGCAAGTATCCCCAATGCCGCCATCAGGATGCCTCTTTCCAGGAATATGGTTTCGGGGCAACTATGGTTACCATTAAATAAGGTAGAGAAAAACAAACACCATGAAACGCCACTACCTGTTTATCACACTTGCAGTCTGCCTGCTCCCTTTCCTGGCCTGCCGGCAACAGGAAAAGGGCAAGCAGGATGCAGCGTTGAAAAACTACTATACATTCTACCAACACATCAGCGACTCCCTGCCCGAGCATCCTGCATGGGCACGCCAGCAGACAAAACTGCAAATGCAGCAGACCAAGGACAGCCTCGAATGGTATCAGTATGCCGCCATCGTGCTGAAGACCCATTTCTTCACATTCGACTCCGACTCCATGGCCTATTATTTCAGGCTGGGCAAGCAATACTATAAACGACAGGAAAAGAAAACACCACAACTGGAAGACCTGATATCCGAGTACTACAACATCATGGGCAACTACTACTCGCGAATGGGAAGCCTCGACACAGCCGCCTACCTCTTCCAGACAGCCTACGAACAACGCCTGAGAGGCATACAAACCGAGGGTGCCCCCGACATTCTGATAAACCTGGCCGATGTACGCAGCCGCCAGGGACAGTACGACCAGGTAGCTTACTGGTATAGACGGGCATTGCTCATCTGCGACTCACTACACTTGGAAGACAAGAAAACCTCCATCTTCTACGGTCTGGGACAAATCTACATGTCGCTACGCGACTTTGACCAATGCGACTACTATTTTGAGCAGGCTGGCAAGAACTTTCAGCAAATGCTGACCTACGAACAATATGTCTACCTGAACAACCGTGGAAACTCTTATTACTATCGTGAAGACTACGAACGCGCCATGTCTTACTTCCGCCAGTGCTGCAAACTGTTAGGCAAGTATAAGGAGCTGAAGTTCGAACGTAACCTGTGCTATCTGAACATGGCCGACGTCTTTCAGAAAATGGGCGAAATAGACTCCTCATATATCTACCTGGAACGCTGTAAATCATTCTTTGAAGACATCCACTACAACCAGGCATTGTATTATGTGGCAACACAGGAATTAGGGCTTGCCCTCAAACGGCAGAATCTGAAAGAAGCCCGGCAAATACTGCTGTCCACCCCCACCCCGCCACAACTGGAAACCGACATCAAGCTTATACGGTACGAGTACCTGCAACAATATTTTGAAGAGAACGGAAACTTCAAAGAAGCCTACTACATACAACAACTGAAACAGCAACTTTCTGACTCTGTCAAGAATGAACGCGTAAAGATGCGCGTGGCCGACGCCACCCTGCGCTATGCACAGGACTCGACCCTCATGGCGCACAACGTACTGATACAAAAAAAGGAAAATGAAGTGCTGGAACTGAGGCAAACTACTATCTTCTGGATTACCCTCTGCTTCTTCACCCTGCTTGTCATCATCTTCCTATACATGTATGGCAAGAAGAAAAGAGCCCTGCTACAGGCTCAGAACCGACGCACCGTGTCAACACTGAGACTGGAGAACATCCGAAACCGGCTCTCTCCTCACTTCATCTTCAACGTGCTGAACCAGGAAATGGCCAACCGCAACCCCGAAGAACAAAAAGAACTGGGCGAACTGGTCAAGCTGATGAGACGCAATCTGGAAGTAGCCGAGCAACTGTGTGTCACGCTGACCGAAGAACTCGACTTTGTGCAAACCTACATCAACCTGGAACGACGTTCTGTGGGCAAAGATTTTTACCCAGAGATAAACCTGAACGAACAGGTCAATCCCAACAACATACTGATTCCTTCCATGCTGATACAGATTCCGGTCGAAAATGCAGTCAAACATGCCCTGCGCGGCAAGGAAGGCGACAAACGGCTCTGGATAAACATCAGCAAGACAGACAAAGGCATCTCCATCCGAATAATAGACAACGGTGGCGGTTTCAAAACCATCAGCCAGAACAAAGGCACAGGAACCGGCATGAAAGTCATCATGCAGACCATACAGATTCTGAACACCCGAAACAAGGAATCCATCGAGGTAAGTATCCACAACACTACGCTTCCCAGTGGAGAAACAGGCTGCGAAGTTGCTTTCATCCTGCCCGACAAGTATAATTACAGAATTTAAGAAGCAACTATTAACCCCGTTTTTCGACAGGATAGTACAATATTGGTGCACATTAGTACATATTCTGTCAATACTTCTTTGTCAGGAACGGATATAATGTCTATATTCGCTAGCAAAACATCAGAGAAAAGGAAATGGAAAAGTACAAGGTTGTAGTGGTCGATGACGATGAAGTTTCTTTGGAGAATCTAAGTTTCAGCCTGAAAAAAGACGAACGATTCTCGCTCGACGGAATTGCCAAAAACGGGAAACAGGGAAAGAAGGTAATAGCCAAGGTGCAGCCCGACCTTCTGTTTCTTGACGTGGAAATGCCCGATACAACCGGTATGGACTTACTGCGTGAAATCAGAGACAGCATTACTTGGGACATGAAAGTAGTGTTCTATACGGCCTACGACAAATACATGATACAAGCCATCCGCGAATCAGCTTTCGACTACTTGCTGAAACCTTTTGAAGAGCAAGACCTGAAAGACATACTGACACGGTTCATCGAACAGGCCAATGCACCGATACAACAGGTAGCAAACATTGTGAATGCCCCGCAAGTAGGCCAGACATTCATCGTGGTAACTCCCACCAATGACATGTGCGCCCTCCGCCCCTCTGAAATAGGCTTCTTCAAGTATTGTTCTGACAGAAAGCAATGGGAAGTCATACTTAGCAACCGGCCGCCATTGGTATTGCGCCGTGGCATCACTGCCGAACAGATTACCCAATACTCGCCTTCGTTCATACAGATACATCAGTCCTACATCATCAACATTGACTATCTGATGATTATCAGGGATAACCAATGTATCCTCTACCCGCCCTTTGACAAGGCAAGCGAACTACAAGTGTCGAGGAAGTTCAAGAAAAAACTGCAAGATCGCTTCTGCTTGTGAAAGTAGGAAATCTATAATAAACTGGTTAGGGAGTTGGTTGGTAAGTCATAGGCTTTCCGCCAACGAAAAGAGGGCACTGAATTAAACTTCAGTGCCCTCTTCTTATTTCTACCAAAAACAAAACACCGTTTCTACAGCCCCATAATCAGACTACAGAAACGGTTTGTTTCCTATTATTTCACTTCAATGCCCTTATTGTTCAAGGTGAGGTTCAACACCTTGATGTAGTCGGCATACTGCTTTGCATTCAATGTATTCTTCATCAGTTTCAAATTGCCATACACTGCGTTGCGAAGCAATTTCTCACGATTCTTCTTCGAGTAGTTAGCACGTGTCATCTGCTCGTTGAAATACTCACAAATAGAGGCCACTTCTTCATGTTGATTGGCCGACAGCTTCAGATACTTGCTCAACATTGCAACGTTAATATTACCTTCCCATTTTGCAGTAGTCGGTTGATTTTCTGCCGCAAATGTTGATACAGCTAAGCATACAGCTGCCACTAAAGTTAATCCTAAACGTCTCATAATACCTACTTTTTTAAATTTGTTAATCCTAAAAACTAATCTTATCTATACAATCTAATACCTACTGAAAGGTTCTAAGCGCTTAGTGTTTCTTTTTACCGATGCAAATATAGATACATGTTTTATAACACAAAAACCTTTCAAAAGAAAAATAATTGTCTGCCATGCATTTCTTGACCTACATCAAAAAGAAATAGGCAAAAAGGCTCATTTACGCTATAAAACGTAACATAAACGCAATATATATTCACATTTAACATCTATATTCAAGTATAGTATAACATTTACGAGCAAAAGGTCAGCACATCCAATACTATAAAACAAAAACAGGGATGCTATGCCTCGAAACTTACTTCGTGACATGGCATCCCACCATCAAACAGACACACAGCCTATTCGGCTGGCCTACATATAGCCATTAAATACGACCTCAGGCAACTCTAATTCCACCCTGACATCAGCACTACAGCCCACAAATCCCAAACCACCCTTCACATTGCTTGGTATTACGACCGGTTCCATCAGCGACGTGTCATAATCGTCCGAATCCAGACAGTTCAGTGCTTTCAGATATCGGTATTCCTCCTCATTCAAACTCAACAGGCGCACCACAGCTTTATGCTCCACACGCTTCACGTCATGGACAACACTGGTTGTGAAATCATCCAAGGTCTCAGTATATACCTTCAAGGTATGGCTACTACCGGCAAACAACCTGTCGCTAAAGATATTGAACTTATTCTCCATATTGGGCAAAAAGAAATTGTCCTCCTCATCCCCAGTCATGGGCCGTCCATCGGTCAGGACCACATCCTCACGATTAACCAAACTTGTCTTATTTACGAAATCCACCGTATCATTACCGACAAAGCTGCGTCCATAAATTTTCAATTCACGCCTGATATCCAGCCGGTAATAATTCAACTCTCCCGGCCGATCGTCTATCGAAACCAAGTAACGACGACACGGTTTCCAGCTATCATAACGGTACCTGAGCATCACCGTAGCCGTATCTACCCGCAGTCCATCCAACGGCTGGGGCACCACCACACTGGCTTCTGCCCTGTAACGCCCTCCCTCAGCCACAGCTTCCAGCCGCAAGCAGTCTCCGGGAGAAAACCTTGTCTTGAGCCTGAACTTCTTACGCTTGGCTATTTCAGGCAACTCTGTATCGGGGGCATTGCCAAAAGGTTGTATTGGCGGCAATTCCTCAGCCACCTCTACAGCCCGACCATTAACATAGAGCGTAACCACCGCTTCGTCAACATGCGATATGTTATTGGCTCCGCTCAAACTTAAATAGACAAAGTTCTCTTCCTCTCCGGCCTCCAGCAACGCATTCATCACCAACTGGGGTACATGCAACGACGGATTATAAGGTATCTCGTTCTCGCAAGACGTAAAAGACAACACCCATACAATCCCCGCCACCAGCAGATATACCATTTGTTTATCCATTTTCATATATTCTATCTTTTGATTCATACTATCTATCCTTACATTAACCATAAGAAAAGCAACAGACGCAAACTATCAGAAACGATACGTATAGGTCACGGAGGGAATGCAAGGCAATATCGTCAACTTCTTCAACACCGTCTTTGTGTCGCCATACGTACCCACACCATTGCCCGACTCATCAGGATAATAGCCCCACGATGTACTGACCCGCTGAGCATAAACCAGATTAGGGTTCATGGCATTATAGGCATTATACAGGCTGATATTCCATGTCCGCTCACCATGCTTTGTTTTTCGGTTGAAGTTTACACCAATATTCAGGCGATGACTGGCCGGAAGGCGATAATTGTTCCGACTCGAAATGTAATCAGCCTGCTCTATATGCCCATCAGGGTAGATTATAACCGTTTGTCCCTCAGGAATAGTAGCCACGCCGCCGGTGCTGAATACCCATGTGGCACCTATATCGATGCGGTCGCTGAACTTATGGTTCAGGCAAAGACTGATGTTATGCCGCCGGTCGTACTTATAAGGAAACCAGGCACCGGCATTGATGCTGCCGTCCTTAAAGCGGCGCCCGGTCTTCGACAGCGTATAAGCCATCCACCCCGTTGTGCGCCCCACAGTACGCTGTACCAGTAGTTCCACACCGTAGGAACGTCCCTCCCCCATCTCAACCTTCTCTTCCCAGTTGACCGACGAGCCTAGAAACGACACGCCGTCCTGATACTCCAGCACGTTATCCAGATGCTTGTAATAGGCCTCCAGCGAAAACTCCCACCCATCGAGTCCATTGAAATAGGCACCTGCCGAATACTGCCGGGCGCGCATGGGACGTATGTTGCGGGTAATGGGTACCCACAGATCGGTGGGCATTACCAAAGCTGCCGACGACAGCTGGTGCACATACTGCTCCATCTGCGAATAAGCTGCTTTTAGCGAAAAACCACCGCTCAACCGATAGCGTGCAGACAGTCGGGGCTGGGCAGACCAATATGACTTGCCCTGCGTATGAAACAATGAAAGGCGCAGCCCCAGATCCAAGTCCAGATGCTCGCCCAAGTCCAGGTTGTCTTCGGCATAAACCGACACCTCGTGTCCATACAGTTGTCCGTTGCCTGCACGGCTGTAAGCTGTATCCTGCGGCTGAATGCCAGTACCCGTTTCCTTCACCCTCGAACTCAAAGCTTCTGGCCGGAAGCTGTGATACAGATACTCCGTGCCGAACTTAATGTGATGGACTGGCACTGGAGTATAGTCGAAATCCATGCGAAAACCATAGTCACGGATGCCCGAACGATAGTCAGAGGAGTATTCATAGGTGTTCTTCTGCTGCCCGTATCGGCTCGACTCCTTGATGACGTTACTCAGCAACATGTAGTAGTTGTTGTAGGACAAAGTGGTGTTGAAAAACAGCCGGTTGCCCAGCACATAGTTCCAGCGCAGCGTGGCCAGGGTATTCCCCCAGTTCAGGTGATTCTTGTCAAGAGAAGTCTGCTGCTGCAGGTCTTCCGGCTGGTCTCCGAGATAAGTGTAAGAATCGTCACTGTCGTAGTGATAATGGTCTTTGCCGTTGTAGAAACCGGCAAACAGACGACTGCGGTCGTTGAACTTATGGCTCAACTTGGCATTGAAGTCATAAAAATAATAATTGTACTTACCGTCATCGTTATTCACTACGTTGGCCAGAAAAGCCGTGTAGGTACCTCGCGCACTTAGCGAAAAGGCCGTGCGGTCCTTCACGACAGGTCCCTCCAGATGCAGTTTGCTGGTCAGTGTACCCAGGCTCAGACTGCCGTGATAATTTTTCAGGTCGCCATCGTTGGTACGTACGTCTACTATAGAAGAAAGACGCCCGCCGTAGCGGGCCGGAAAAGAGCTTTTGAAAAGAGTCACCTTCTTCACCGCCTCAGGCGTAAAGATGGAGAAGACACCCAACAGGTGGTCGGCATTGTAGACCGGAATGCCGTCCAGCATCACCAGATTCTGGTCGGCTCCGCCGCCACGCACAAACAGGCCTGAAAATCCCTCCATGCCAGCCTGCACACCGGGCATCAGCTGTATGGTCTTCAGAACGTCGGCCTCGCCCAGAATGGAGGGCGTATGCCTGACCTGTGTCATCGGAATATCGTGCGACCCCATACCCGTAGACTCTATGCCAGCCTCCTTTTTGTCCGACAACACGACAACCTCCGACAGCTGGTTATTCTCGCGCAACGAAATGTTGAGCACCGTATCTTTCCTCAACGAAAAGCTGCTGCTGAACATCTCATAGCCCAGATAGGAAACATGCAACCTCACATCGCCCTCAGGAAGGGTCAAGGAATAGAAGCCAAAGGCATTGGTAGCCGTTCCGCTGCTACGCAACCGCTCGGCCACATTGGCACCAATCAGCGTCTCCGACGATTCGCTGTCCGTAACGTATCCACTGATGGTAAACCGCTGCAAGTCACGTTTGCGTGGCAGCTCACGCGGAGTCAGCAAGACATGCTTGCCTGAAAAGCTGAAGTTCACAGGCTGGTCGAAGAAAGCCCGCTGAAGCAATTCACCCAGCGTTTCGTCCCTCACCTCCATGCTGATGCGTTTGGCCAGCCTGACATCTTGTCCATACACAAAGCTATAGCCGGTAGCATTCTCCAGGCGGTTGATAAATTGTTCCAGCGTAGCATTGCGTATGCTCATGCGCAGTTTCACCTGCCTGCTCTGTGCATGCAAGGCAAGGCTCAGGATAACCGCTCCTGCCAGAAGTAACATCCTGGCAGGGCGGAAAGAAAGAAAATCAGATGATTTCATGATGTTATTAAGGTTTTATTGGTATAGTTCTGTCTTATTCCAATACAGCACATATTGTGTTCCCTCTCTCCGGCAACCGAAGCCGCCCGCCGTCTGAAGCACTTGCAACACTTGTTCCAACGGTTCTGTCAGGTGAAACGCAGCTGTCAGCCGGTAGGCAGCCAGTTCAGCATCGGCAATGCGTATGTCAGCATGATACGTGTTTGACAGTCGGCGGGCAATCTCCTCCAACGGTTCCTGGTTAAAGCGCAGCATACCCCGTCTCCAGTCAGGCACGTCATCAGTCGCCACAACCACCTCTTTATGCAAGGTTCCCTCTACCTTATTATATATGGCACGCTCATTAGGCTTCAACACCAGCCGCTCGCCCACCGGCTTCAGGCTGACCGCCACCGCACCTTCCAGCAACGTCGTGCGCACCTCGCTGTCAGCATCATAGGCTTCCACATCGAAATGTGTACCCAGTACCTGTACATCCACAGCCTCGGTCTGCACCACAAACGGCCGTTCCTTGTCCTTGGCCACCTCAAAATAGGCACCACCTTGCAGGCTGACCCTCCGTTGCCCATCCTTGAAACGCGAAGGGTAGACCAATGACGAATAGCGGTTAAGTGTCACCTCCGTATGGTCGGGCAGCGTCACCGTGCGTGTCTCGGCCAAGGTAGATACCGTCTGCATGGCAACCGGACGCAAGCTTTCGTACATCCACCAGCCACCAGCCAGACACACCAGTACCACAGCTGCCACGGCAGCCACCCTTGTCCACCACAGGCGTCGACGCCCTGCATGCAACCGTCGTTCAAGCAGCACCCAACTGCTGGCCGCCGAAAACCGACCGCGAGGCGAACGGGTGGAAGCCACCAATCGTTCCAGCAAATGTTCCAAGTCTTGTTTCTGACTCATAAAAAATGAAGAATGAAGAATTAATAATGAAGAATTAGACACTTACCACTTATCACTAACCACTCATCACTTACCACTCACCTGCTTTTCAGCTTCAGCACCATCTGCGTCCGATTGCTCTCCTTCACCTGCGGAATGCAGACCAGCCGCACCGAACTGCGGTTCTTTATGTTCTGAGGATAAACTTTAAGGCGCACTTCGGCCGACTTCTTACCGGCCTCTATCACCACCATCTTGTCTACAATGCTCACCACCGGAGCCTTGCCCGGCACCGAACCAATCTCCACCAACACCTTACGGTCTTGCTGACTCTTATCCCCGGCCACAATCTTCAGCTTCAATTCCACCGGACCTTCACTCTTACCAAACGTCCGTTCCACCAACGTCTTCTCAAATCCGATGTAATCCTTTGCCACATCATCCTTGCGGCTGCAAGCAGCCATCACCAGTAGCAGGAGCATCCCCGCCATTTGCACAAAATACTTTTTCATTTTCCTGTTAATGTTTAGGTTAATATTATTTCTAAAGCGACCCAGACAACCATCTGCCCGCCTTCCATACATAAAAACAGGAAAAACACCAAAAGTCCCTATTCCCCAAGCGACTTTTTTTAGAAAATATTCAGGAAGAGTAAAAATAAGGGAAATAAGGAAACAGGAGAATGTGAAACAGCTGCCGAATTACCCGCTTGCCACTAACCACAGACCGCTAACCACTGAATTATAAATCACCCTTCCAAAGCCACCATCAGCCTCTTCACCGCCTTCTGCAACTGCGCATCCACCGTCTTCACACTGATGCCCAGCTCCTCGGCCACCTGTGCATAGCTCTGTTTCTCCTCGCGCACCCTGATAAACACCTCACGACAACGTTCGGGCAAGCGGTCGAGTGCCTTCACGTAACGGGCAAACAGTTCCTCGCCAATCATTTCCTCCTCGGGCGAACAACCCATGCCCGCCTCCATATCCACCGCCTCCCCACCGTCGGCATCGGGTCGTCGCTCCTCCTTCTCCAAGTAGTTCAACGACGCATTCTTCACCATGACAAAGCAATAATCCTCAATGTTGTCCACCGCAAGCAGGCGGTCGCGCATCTCCCACAACTTCATGAAGACATCGAGCACCACCTCCTGTGCCCACTCCTCCCGCTTCAGGTAATAGTAGGCGATGCGAAACAAGCGGTCGTAGGTCAAGTTGTAAAAGCCGTGGAAGGCCCTCTCTGAGTCTTCTTCCTTCATCTGCCGCAGGTAGCGGCGCACTTCCTGTTCGGTCATATTGCTACTGATTTCATGTATTACGCCCCGCAAATATAGACCTTTCATCCCAATATACAAAGAAGGCCGGAAAACAGGGACCGACCCACTTTCCAGCCTTCACGCTTAATAGATTTGATTAAATGGATGCCTGCCCCGGCTTCACAGTCATGCCAGGCATCAAAAACCAATGAAGTGAGGGCCAACGGCCACGACATCCATCGAAGCGACCTTTCCTGTGACCCTCCCCTCCATCTTACTGCATTTGCTACGCTAAGCAAATGGGGGAAAATCACCGCCTCACGGCGGGGATATATCGCGGGTTATTGTGGTTTTGCATCTATACGAGCAGCACGGATACGCAAAGATTGCGTACGTAAAGCCGCACCACCTGTTCCATTCTCATTTGTATAGTTATGTCCATCGCCACTTTCATAATAATGGAACTCACCATTTTCAATATATGCTTTTGTTGCGCGAGCTCTTTGCTGATTTTCCTCAAATCTATCAAAAATAATTCCTACATTATCCTCTCCTGCCGCAGAAGACCAGTAGTAATTGTTCTGAAACTCGGTATATTCAATATAGTAGTCTTCCAAGATACGCTCCAATTCACGAATACCCGGCAAATACCATTTCGGATTTGTCACAGTTCCATACGCATTTCGTTTATTTTTAATGTAACAATAACCGGCAGCTGTATTTGGTCTCTCGTTTAATGTCAAATCCGATATTGTTTCTGTTTTTCCTACAATTGTCGAAGTAAATTCATGCCCCCAATAAAAATTTCTATAAGAATTAATCGTACTTCCATTAATGCGAAGAGAACCTATTTCTGTACCACTTGCTCCCCAAGGACGCCCTTCAATAAATACCTGATTATTGGTATATTCATCCAACGGGTCGCCATGGTTCAAATATTCTTCGTAAGCTTCAATATAAATTTTCGCTCCACTAAATCCTGACTCTTCAGAGTCATGGAATGTCACCTCCAGCAGTTTCGCCTGTTCCAGCGTCAGTTCACGAGTTTCCATCTCCACATTATTTTCATAATAAGTCATCTTGACAGTAGCCGTACGTGTACGTTCTTCAGTCGTACCTAGATGCCATATATCCAAATTTTCGTCAACATAGAAATAGATACGGTCGCGACTACTTGTCACTTCTACAGTGGTATTCCCAGCCAATGTATTTGTTACCAAGTCGGTAGTGAAGTACTTGCGTTTACCGTTACCGGCGTGCCATCCTTCATTGGTTGCCAGCAACTCAGGCCCCGATGAAACAGAAGGCGCCGTACCGTTTTCCATATCGCTTGCCGGAATCCTTTCCATACGCACCCAGTTTGCTGTACCTGCATCCAGAATCTCCACCTTCATGGTCTGATTGAGAGTTTGCGACGGATTGGTATTAAAGAAATAAATGTCCATCGGCACCACGTTGAAATGGCTGTCCAGTGTGCGGTCTTTCAGGATAGAGACAAAGTAAGGATTGGATGCTGAAACATTGACGCGCGTATCAAATGTGATATGCTCGGGATTATTTCCCGCCTTCACAATACCTTTGATGGTGACATTGTTCTTATACTGCTTGTTGCGCATCACTTTAAAGTCATTCGTATGGTTGGCACCCAGATACAGCGTATAAGTCGCATCATAGCTTGCACCGTTGTAAGTAATATAATTGCCTGCAAACTGGAAGACTATCGAATTGTCTTGATCGGCCAGCTCCGGCTTGTATTGCTGCTTTTCTTCAGTTTTGATACCATCAGGATATTTATAAGGTGTACCTGGCACAGTATCCGGTTCCTGCAAATTCTCAAACGTATAGAAAGTATATTCCAACGTTCCTTTTTTATTCTGTATGGTCTTCAATGACGAAGACGGGAATGTATAATCAGCTTTTCCCAATGTCGAAAGGTCTGTTTCCGCATCAGGAGTTTCTGTAAACACGGTTGCTTTGGGGGCATTTAGCACCTTGCAACTCGTTACCGTCAGCTGGGGCAACGTACCTGTAACATCCGAATTATCAGCATTGATTTGCAGCGACACATCGATGCGTGCCATCAGAGCCTTCATGGGGATATCAATGGACTGTTCACTATTGCTACTGGTCAAATCCACATCATCTACCCGTCCATACATAGGCATGCCACTTTGGGGCAATTCAGTAATGTATCTTTGTTGCAAAGGAGTATATTTAAAATTAGCCAAAGCATCAAGGTCGGCAATATTGGTCGGCGGGGTATCAGCCGTAGCTGACTGAAACGTCCCTTCCTCCACATTGGCCACCACGATAACCGTGGCCTTTTTGGCCTTCGTTGCATCCGCCCAACCTTCACGGTCAATATTCATGACGGTTTTTCCACCGGTAATACTGCGATAGCCTTGATAGCGGTGCTCGTCGGCAGCTCCCAAATAGTTTCCCTCAGCATCAAATATAAATACGTGCAACGATTTGATTTCCTGTTCTTCGGGTGTCTTTACATCCGTTCCGCGGGTGGTTACTGTATATTGGTTCAGCAAGCCGTCAGTCTGTACACAAAGTTGCAAGCCGTTACCCTCTGCCTGATTCCCCGCATCGTGCCAAGGTTCTTCCTGCTGACAGGCCATAAGCAATGCACAGCAACCAGCCATGATATATTTCAGTTGTTTCATATTCATATAATATTTTTATAACCGTTTATTCAAATGTAATGTCACTGTCGCCTCCGTCTTCCCACTGCTGGTTGTTATCCACAACAAAATTCAACACGAATGAATTGCCTATGAAATTGAGCTGTGCGGTATAAATGGTACCGCCTGCCGGTAGGAAATTGTCAGGGCGGGTAAAGGTTTGTGTCTTATTCGAAATACTTGCACCAAAACTGTATTTTATCTCCAATTTCAAATCGCCCAAGTAAGCGCTGGAACCTGTTGTCTGCGACAGATTGGACACCAACAGTATGGTTTTACCTCCTATTTCACTCTGCGATGTCAGTCCTGGCACTTCAATATTACTACCCTGCGGCACAATGGTATAAGTACCGCCAAATGTCTCGTTCGGGAAGTTGTATCCTGAGTCAAAATTGATTTCGATGGACTTGTAGAACGTTCCATAAAGTTTAAGAGAATGAATCGTTACCGTTTCGCCGGCTGCACCGCTTTCCGTAGCATTATAGTTGTTCACCTGAAAATTAAGTCCTGTCAGGATGTGAAGGAAATTGAGCTGCACCTGTCCTGTATTACGAGCCACGTCTATCTCCTGAGCCACCATGGCATCGGGAACAGCATCTGAGTCGAGCTGCGTATTTTCGTCTGTGCTGACAAACGGAATGGAAAACTTCACCTTAGGGGCGCCAAGTTCTAGTGCTCCGGTAGTTACAGTAAAAGCGCCTTCATAGGGATAATAGGCAAAAAATGAATAATTGTAATTGGTCGGCTCATACCATTCTTTCAACGGCGTATACGAACAAGAGGCCCCGTCATAAGTCACCTCTTGCTTATAAAATACCTCCGGATAGCACAACTGCTTCTTATTGTCCCATGTTTGGCTGCCCGATGCAGGATTCAACGTTGTGTTGTCAGGAGCCGTCTGTGCCCGGCAATAGCCCAGCACACCAAAAGAAGAGCCTTTCGGCAACTGGTTGATCGGCCCACGTGTATCAGCTTCGACATGAATAGAAGGAGCACCAAATTTTATAATCTGCCCCGACAGGACAGGCTGTCCGCCGATTTCTTCCTCACCGCAAGCAGATAAAAGGAAAAGCAATGCCGATAGGGCAAAAATGGATTGATTTCTTTTCATAATGTCAGGTTCTATTTTATTCTACTGTAATGATGCCACCTGTCGAGTGGTTCCACGAAGCCACATTGACAGTAAATATGATATTGTTTCCTTTGAAGGCAAGGGTATATTTATAGCTTTTTCCTTTGTCCCACTGAGAAATGGTGGTTGGTAAAGTAATCACTTTCTGAGGTTGTACTTCACCATCCATGGTATAATCCACCGTAACGGTAAAACCCGACACATCTTGCGGAATGAGCAGCATGTCGCCCAACAAATCAACTCCTTCCGTATTCAAGATTTGGGCGGTTGAATTGGTAAAGCTTCCCGGCGTTGTTGGGCTCCATCTGCCGGTGCTGCTGCTGTAATCACCCTTGGTTGCCATACCTGCAAAAGTGATGTTGGTAACTGTGGCATCGCCACCTTCCACGGTAGCCACCACATTCACCCTCGCCAGCTCATGCCCGAACTGCATAGACACCGGCTGCGGCGTCACCCCCGCTGCATAAGAAATTCCCGTCTGGCTGGCTGTCATCAGGTCTACCGCATCAGCGCCAGTCTTGGAACAATCAAAGTCGCTGACGGTCAGCGTGCCGTCCGTGGCGCATGAAGCATTGACGCTGGCCGGATACATGCCGTAGAAATTATACGTCTTACCCGGAATCCAGTACTGCGTGCCGCCGGTATAAGTCCAGTTGGGATATTGGACGGTTTCGCCGTTGAACACATTGACGGCGTTGCCATCGTAGCCGCCCCATACCTTGAAGTCGGCAGGCAGCGCGTTCCCCTCTACCGCCGCGCGCGTCTCGGCCGCGGACGTAAAGCTGATGGCACGGGCGCCATCGGCCGCACTATCGACCAGCTCGTTGGTACAGGCCGCCATCAGCAGCAGGCCTGAGAGGCCGAGAATTATCTTTACAGAAATGAGTTTCATATCGTTTATTGGTTGATTTGTCAAAATATTTATTTCGGGGTCCCCGAAATAGGTATTCATCGGACCGATGAATACCTATTCACCGGTCCGATGAATAGCCATTCACCTGCCTGCTGAATAGCTATTCACCGATGCAGGCAGGCGGCAGGACGCGGTGTGTCAGCCCATGCTTCCGCCGCCCTCTTCTTCACCGCCGTCATCGCCACCACCGCCGTCGGGGGCAGTGCCCACATAGACGGGCGTCGAAAGCGTGAACGAACGGGGCTCTTTCACCTCGTACTTGCTGCCCGCATATTGCGTGGTCACCTTCACCAGCCAGGCACCTTCGGTGACGCCGGCCGGCAGGTTGAATTGCAGCTTCTTGGGCGTGTTGGGCGAAATCTTCTTGGGAGGGATGAAGAACGTGGTCTGGGGCGCGTCGGCCTTGGTCAGGGTGATGCCCACCGAGGGGTCGCTGCCCACCACCTTGAGGTTGTCGCCCGTGATGACGCACATCTCGCCGGCCTCCATGGGCAGGGGCACGCGGGTGGTGACGCCGTCGGCGGCAGCCGTTTCTTCGACGAAGGCGCTGGTCATGCCGGCAATGTAGGGGCCGGTGACGGCAGGTTGCAGGAAGAGTTGCAGCTTGGCCTTGCCCAGGTATTCCTTCACCAGGGGGCCTTGGCGGAAGGAGGCGTAGACGCGGACGCGCTCGCGGTCGACGGGCTGCGACAGTTCGTGTTCCATCACCACGCCGCTGGCCATGGGCTGCGCATAGAAGGCATCGGTGCTGACGCAGTAGCCGCTGGCCACGGCCGAGGCCACTTCGTCCATGAATACTTCGATGATGCTACGCACCTTACCCACTTCTTCGCCCAGGCGGGCGGCCACCGAGGCGGCCAGGTCGTCGAGGGTCAGAGGGGTGCTTTGGGTATTGACCTTTACGGTGTAGTCGTTGTCAACGTCCTGTGTCAGTTCGTTGGGATAAGCCTTCAGGTTGAGGTCGAAGGTGTACTTCAGTTGCTGTGCCATGGTTCGTTCTCCTTTTTTCTTTAGGTTAATAACTCAAGTTTCACGGGGGAGAGAACGTAGGACAGGTTGGGGGAACAAAGAGAGGGCGATAAGATTTTTGGAACGCGCGGATTAACGCGGATAAATGCTAATCTTAGTAGAGACGTGGCGTGCCGCGTCTCCGCATGCAAGTCGCCTTGAATTCATTGATTAACAGATGTTTCAATACCTAATCATTCTCAAGACGGGGCACGCCCCGTCTCTACTAAGGCAGGCGGATTAGGCGGGTTTATATTTCTTTATCCGCCTTATATGCTAAATCAGCGTCGAGGCGATAGAAGGTTTCTACCCAAATAACGATTTAAACCACAGACGACACTGATGGTTACAGATTTATATCCGAAATCAGCGTTATCCACGTGCGGGCTGACAGTCCGACAGGAGGATGCACCGGAGGTACGCCCCTACGTTCTTTATTCTCCCAACATGTCAAAGTTCGCTCCGGGGCTTGAAGCCCCATGGTGGCCGTGCGGGCGGTCAAGCCCGCATGGCCTATGGGTTTGAAAACAGGTTAAGGATTAATTTTTGGGCAATTCACCCTTATCTGTATTATCTGCATCTTCCCAACCGGTTACAGAAGTTGTAAATTCAATCTTCTGGTGTTCAAGAGACGGATCGATTTGATCAGCATTGATTGTTGCAATATAGTTATAGCGGTAACCCGGTGTCCAAGTGTTGTCAGTAGTACCAGCAGCCCCATCTGCTGCATAACCCAGATCAGCTGTAAATGTAGCAGTCTTTTCTTCCATTCCTGAACCGCTGACAGTTGCCTTGAAAGTAACCTTCAACGCATTAGTGTTGGCTTGCGGAATAACGAGTCTGTCAACAGAAGCAGTATAATTTTTCTCAGCTTTTGCTACATCATCAATATCAGCATAAGCGTATCCATCATTTTTCTGTACTGTGCTCCAAGTAGCTGTACCATTGTATACACCTGTAGCCTGGCTCGCAGCACCTTCAATCTTCAGTTCAGTAATCTTCAGAGTATAAGCATCGGCATCGGTAGTCTTGAATGTAAACTTAACCTGGCTCAACATGTGACCAAAAGTCAAATCAACAGGAGCATTAGCCGTTACATCAGCATTTGATTGCAATTTCTTAACGGCTGCTACCAAATCGTTGGCATCATTCGGTGTATATTCAGGGAATGTAAGAGTTCCGGTTGCTGCATCAAATGTAGCATTGTCAATTTTAGTGTTATCACCATTTGCATAAGCACCGAAAGAATAGTACTTGCTGGCTTGCCAGTAATGAATAGCCTTGTCAGACTCGTTCTTGAAGACCTGTGTACCATACGTACCTTCAGCATCACCAAACTCACCGAATACATAGAAACCGGTCAGGTTTGTAACCTCTGTTATAGCCTTTGTATTGTTGTTTACAAAAGCATTGAACCCGATGGCGCGGTTCTGAGCCACTTCCATCACTTCCTCATTTGTACAGCTTGTCATAGCTGCTACAGCCAGACCAAGCATCCATAAACTTTTCTTCATAATAAAAATAATTAAAAGTAAAACATAAAGTTGATTGTATATAGTCATTCAAAAAACAACTCAATTGATAGGCAGCGGAATGTCAATCTCATCTCCCCAATCGTCTACATCAGGGTCGAATCCGCCAGCACCTTCCATACCGTCCTCATCGGAAATTTCAATGTCATTGAACACCAGGATGCCGCCACGTGGCTGCAAGCGCATGGCTTCGCTGATATCCCTATCGAAGGTGAGCAGCTTGCCGTTTTTCAGCAGCACATCCAGCCTCAGCATGAATTGCATCTTCTCGGGGTCGTCGGTATATTCGTTGGTCTTGTAAGCGAAATTGGGAACGCCAAAACAGAGTACCTCCGCAGTACATCCTTTTTCGTCCACCTTGCAGTCGAAGAGCAGCGTGGCCGTCGTAGCGTCGGTGTGTCCGTCGTTCAGATATACCCGCTCGGCCATACCGGCCAAAGCTCCCCTGGCCTGCGACACATATTGCAGTCCTGAGGTGATGTGGTAACGTATCAGGTACGTATAGGTACGCGGAAACATGGTGACGGGCAGTCCGTCGGGCGTAAGCGACTCCTCGGCCAGGTAGGCAGGCACGTAAGAGGCATACAGATTGTCGGGAGGTGTAATGGTACGCTCATCCTCGTGATTTTGCGGGGCTGTGTATCCGCCACGTGTACGGGTACGGGTACTGGCCGTAGCCGTAGCTGAGTTGTCCGTATTGTCGAATATGATATACTCGGTATCATTATTATAGAAGAGGAGTGCGTGCACGCCCTCGGACATGGAAATCAATCCGCCGTAGTTTTCAAGATTGCTTACGGCAGGCTCGGCGCCTTCGGTATAGACAATGGAACGGATGCCATCGGCTATTTCCGGGCGAAACTCATCATACTCGCGCGGCCATCCCTGTTCTTCCCAGATGGCTGCCCAGTCAAACTGCATTTCGCCTCCCGTATAGGGGTTTTCCCACTCCTGCATCCATTCGGGGTCTACGTCGGCCTGCACTTTCAGGGCATGCTCATCGTGGTTGTAGCACAAGTCCTTGCGGCATCCTGCCAGGGAGGTCACCACCAGTGCGGACAGCAGCAGGCGGCCGAACAAATTCTTCACCCTGCGTTCTTCGTTCTTCATTATTATAGTCTTCATCTTTTGCCTCCTTTCTCCGTCCAGCGGCCAATGTTCCATACGAAAGCGAATTTCAGTTTCAGCGGGCCAAAGTAGTTGAAGCGGCTGGTCTGCTGATAGACGTAGTGTCCGTCAATGGGTTCGTATTCTTCGTATTCGGTAGTCATGAATCCCAGCCCTATGCCTGCCTCGAAGGCAAAGTACTTGCCCACGGGGAACATGTAGCCGTAGCTCAGGCCCACCATACCGCCTTCGCCCTTGTAGCCGGTGCCACCGTTCTCAAGGTCGTACCATCCGCCACCGCCAAAGAGGCCCACATAGTGTCCGCGGCGGTCACCCTGCGGACGGAACCAGTAGCGTACCTCGGGCAGGATGGTGGCCAACTGATAGTATTTATGTTTGCCGTTGTTGTGCCACCAGGCCATGTTGCCCTCCACGGCAGCCGACCAACGGTCGTTGAAGCGGTATTCCACTTCGAGCGAAGGCATGAGCGCAGCGTCGTAGAGCAGGTTGCTCTTGATGAACCAGGGAGTAGCCTCGTAAACGCGGCGAGGCAGGGCGGCCATACTGTCGGCCTGCTGACGCCTACGCATCTCTTCGGCCTGCCGCAGGCTGTCGGCACGCAACTGTGCCTGCCGTTCGGCCTCCTGACGTTGCAGCTCCAAGGCGGCCAGACTGTCGGCACGCATGCGTTCAAGGCTGTCGCGACGGGCTTGCTCGGCACGACGGGCGGCCTCGGGGTCGTAGCCCTCGGCGTAGCGCAGCCCTACGAGGGCCACGACGTCTTTAATACCTTTATAAGAATAGGTGGAATTGCCGGTGCGGTAGTATTCTTCCTTCATTCCATGATGGACGATGAACCAGGACTTGACGTGGTTGCTTCGTTCTTTGGCCGCAGCCAGGTTTTCCTGACGGGTAGGAAATGAGCCGCAGAAACCGCGTATCAGGACGTAGGCCTTACCTGCCTCGATTTCGGCCCGATGGCGTTCAATCAACTGCGCCGCAAGGCGAATAGCTTCGTCATTCCCCCTGTAGGGCGAATAGAAAATCCGATTGCCGGGTACGAACCTGAAAAGAATGGCCGTATCTTGTTCGCTGGTATAAGTATCGGTCTCGCCGCCGGGTGATGCCCACACCTGCAACGAAGCAGCCACCAAGGCCAGCGTAGCCCCGATTAATTTAAAACAGTGCATCATTTATAGAATGTATTGATTAAGCGTTTTTACTCTATCCGTTCACATATCAGTGCGACAAAGATATGTCAACGGATGCAAACAAAAAAAAAAAACGGTTAAAATTCTTTAGTCGGATAAGATTTAACATTAAGGCGTGCCAAAAGAATGATAGTAATAGAAAGGATTTTTACAGCATAGAGCATAAAAACATAGTCAAATCATTGTTTTATAGCCAGATAGTACATACCTGAAAGAAGCATTCATTCTATCATCGCGCAGAAAGGAAGCATGAAAAGCATGCTTATAACGGAAAACAGGGACAATACGAACAGGCACGTCCAGACTATTCTTGTATTTTGCACAAGCCGTCAGGAGGAGGAAAAAGGCTGCTGTCAGCATTTTATGCCATGACATGCTGCACAACATAGTTTAGTAACAGCCGCACTTTTATTGCTTTTGTTTCAATTAATGTCTAATTTGCGCCCGACTTATAGTTAAAGGCGTGTTTGGAAGTACGCCAAAGTATTCACTTATAAAACCTATAATATCATGAAAGTATATCAGACGAATGAAATCAAGAACATTGCTTTGCTTGGCAATGACGGCTCGGGTAAAACCACTCTCACAGAAGCGCTGCTCTATGAGAGTGGTATTATAAAACGTCGTGGCAGAATCACTGCCAAGAATACAGTCAGCGATTACTTCCCGGTGGAGCAGGAATATGGCTATTCTGTGTTTTCCACCGTTTTCCATGTGGAGTGGAACGGCAAGAAACTGAATATCATCGACTGCCCGGGTAGTGACGACTTTGTGGGAGCAGCCATCACGGCGCTCAACGTGACCGATACCGCCATCCTGCTGCTCAACGGACAGTATGGTCCAGAGGTTGGTACACAAAACCACTTCCGCTATACGGAGAAACTGGGTAAACCGGTCATCTTCCTGGTGAATCAGCTGGACAGCGAGAAGTGCGACTACGACATGGTGCTGGAGCAACTGAGGAGCATCTACGGTTCGAAGGTAGTGCCTGTTCAGTATCCGCTGGCTACCGGCCCCGGTTTCAATTCGTTGATTGATGTACTTCTGATGAAAAAATATTCGTGGGGACCGGAAGGCGGTGCACCCACTATCGAGGATGTCCCTGCCGAGGAAATGGAAAAGGCTACCGAATGGCACAAGGCACTGGTAGAAGCAGCTGCCGAACACGACGAAGGCCTGATGGAGAAATTCTTTGAACAAGACTCACTGACCGAAGACGAAATGCGCGAAGGTATCCGCAAAGGTCTGGCTTGCCGCGGCATGTTCCCGGTATTCTGCGTATGCGCAGGCAAGGACATGGGTGTTCGCCGTTTAATGGAGTTCCTGGGCAACGTGGTTCCGTTTGTAGACGAAATGCCGCCGGTGCACAATACACGCGGCGAAATCATCAAACCCGATGCCAACGGACCTACTTCACTTTATTTCTTCAAGACGGCTGTAGAACCGCACATCGGCGATGTACAGTATTTCAAGGTAATGAGCGGAAAGGTGCATGAAGGCGATGACTTTACCAATGCCGACCGCGGTTCGAAGGAACGCATCGCACAGATTTATGCCTGTGCCGGTGCCAACCGTATCAAGGTCGAGGAAATGGTAGCTGGTGACATAGGCTGTACCGTGAAGCTGAAAGACGTACACACTGGCAATACGCTGAACGGTAAGGGCGCAGAAAACCGCTTCAACTTCATTAAATATCCTAACTCGAAATACTCTCGCGCCATCAAGCCGGTGAATGAGGCTGATACGGAAAAGATGATGTCTATCTTGAACCGCATGCGCGAAGAAGACCCGACTTGGGTCATCGACCAGTCAAAAGAATTGCGCCAGACCATTGTACACGGACAGGGTGAATTCCACCTACGCACACTGAAGTGGCGTCTGGAGAACAATGAAAAGCTGCAAATCAAGTTTGAGGAACCACGTATCCCCTACCGTGAAACCATCACAAAAGCTGCCCGTGCCGACTACCGTCACAAGAAGCAGTCGGGTGGTGCCGGACAGTTCGGTGAAGTTCACCTTATTGTAGAGCCCTACTATGAAGGCATGCCTGCACCCGATACTTATAAATTCAACGGCCAGGAGTTCAAGATGAACGTAAAAGGCACGGAAGAAATTCCTTTGGAATGGGGCGGCAAGCTGGTATTCGTCAACTGCGTGGTTGGTGGTGCCATTGACGCACGCTTCATGCCTGCCATCCTGAAAGGTGTCATGTCGCGCATGGAACAAGGGCCGCTGACCGGTTCGTATGCCCGCGATGTACGTGTCATTGTTTACGACGGCAAGATGCACCCGGTAGACTCCAACGAAATCTCATTCATGCTGGCCGGACGTAATGCCTTCAGTGAGGCGTTCAAGAATGCCGGTCCGAAGATTCTGGAACCTATCTATGACGTAGAAGTATTTGTTCCGTCGGACAAGATGGGTGATGTGATGAGTGACCTACAGGGACGCCGTGCCATGATTATGGGTATGAGCAGTGAAGCCGGATATGAGAAACTGAGCGCCAAGGTTCCATTGAAGGAAATGTCGTCTTACTCTACCGCCCTCAGCTCACTGACAGGTGGTCGTGCTTCGTTCATCATGAAGTTTGCCAGCTACGAACTTGTTCCGAGCGATGTACAAGACAAGTTGATTAAAGAATTTGAAGCTAAGCAGGCCGAAGAATAACATTCGTTTTTTGCCATAAGCCAAGTCCACTTTAAAGTCTGGTCTCATTGCCTCCATCCTGGGCAATATGGTTAGCATTCTGCAGCCAAGACAAAGACTTTAGAGTGGACTTGTTATTATCACACTTCTAACTCTATTTACAGAATTGCACAAATACACCTTCTCCTACCCTCTTTCCACCTCATAACATTACTTTTCGCCTATAGCAGCCGTATTATACTACTATCAACAAAGAATTGCAGCGTAACCATCTTTAACTCAGAAAAGATAGGGAAAGATAGCCATTGAAGTGTTTTTATGAAAATTCAGTTAATTTGATAATAAAAACAGCTGGAGAATGATTAATTTTTTATTAAATTTGCAAACCAAAGTCTTGGTCTTTTGTTATAATGTTCATTACATAACCTAAAAAACGGTTATCGGTTAATTATCGAGAAGACCCGGTTAAATCAGGTTAACGGGTTAGGAGTGTTAATTAGGGAGTGTTAATTTTGTGGCTATGAAAAAGTCAACAATATGGATATTAGGCATCGTGATGGGTCTCTCCTTCCTTAGTCTGCTGTACTTGCAAATCAGCTACATTGAGGAAATGGTGAAGATGCGTAACGAGCAGTTTGATGAATCCGTGAAGCGTGCCCTGATGGCAGCTTCCAAGGATGTGGAATCGGCAGAGGTAGACCGCTGGTTAAGGGAAGACCTTTCTGAAGCTGACAAAAAAGCTTGGGAACTCCAGAACCAAAGGAATACATCCATAAGGTCGAAACGCTTTATGATAACCTCGCCCGACGGGACTGTTCACTCATCGGTGGAACTTAAAACTTTCACCAATGTACCACGTGCCATGATTTCACGTAAGCACGGCACAAAGACAATACCGCAGACATCGCGCTCTTTGGCAGACATGATGAAGAACCGCTACTTGTATCAGCGTGCATTGGTGGATGAGGTGGTTTTGCAGATGATATATCATGCGAGCGACAAGCCCATTGAAGACCGCATCAACTTCAAGAACCTTGACCAATACATCAAATCCGGTCTGGTTGACAACGGTATCGATTTGGAATATCATTTCAAGGTCATCGACCGAGACGGAAGAGAAGTATATCGCTGTTCGGACTACAGCGACCAAGGAAACGAAAGTTCCTATACCCAACCCCTTTTCCTGAACGATCCTCCGGCACGAATGAGTATCGTAAAGGTACACTTCCCCGGAAAACGAGACTATATCTTCAGTTCCGTGTCGTTCATGATTCCGTCGATGATATTTACGTTCATACTGCTGATAACATTCATCTTCACAATATATATTGTGTTCCGTCAGAAGAAACTGACAGAAATGAAGAATGACTTTATCAACAACATGACACATGAGTTCAAGACGCCAATCTCGACCATTTCGCTGGCAGCCCAGATGCTGAACGACCCGGCCGTAGGCAAGTCGCCGGCCATGTTCCAGCATATATCCGGTGTCATCAACGATGAAACCAAACGACTGCGGTTCCAAGTAGAAAAGGTGCTTCAGATGTCTATGTTTGACAGGCAGAAAGCTACCTTGAAGAGAAAGGAGATTGATGCCAATGAACTCATAAAGGGTGTCATCAATACTTTCGCTCTGAAGGTAGAACGATATAACGGTAAGATTGATTCGGAGCTCAAAGCGACAGACGCTACCATTTTTGCCGATGAAATGCACATAACCAATGTGATATTCAACTTAATGGACAATGCGGTAAAATACAAGCGACCGGATACCGACTTGCAACTGATGGTGAAAACATGGAACGAACCAGGTAAACTGATGATTTCGATACAAGACAACGGTATCGGCATCAAAAAGGAAAACCTGAAAAAGATATTTGAGAAATTCTATCGCGTGCATACTGGAAACCTGCACGACGTGAAAGGCTTCGGACTGGGACTGGCCTATGTGAAGAAAATTATCCAGGACCATAAAGGCAGCATCAGAGCCGAAAGCGAAATTAACGTAGGAACTAAATTTATTATTGCATTACCTTTATTAAAAAATGATTGATATGGACGAAAAGTTACGAATTTTATTGTGCGAAGATGATGAAAATCTTGGCATGCTGTTAAGAGAATATTTGCAGGCAAAGGGCTACGCAGCCGAGTTACAACCCGATGGAGAGGCTGGATACAAAGCTTTCTTGAAAAACAAATACGACTTGTGCGTATTTGACGTAATGATGCCCAAAAAGGATGGATTTACACTGGCTCAGGAAGTACGTGCTGCCAATGCCGAAATTCCCATCATATTCCTGACAGCCAAGACACTGAAAGAAGATATTCTGGAAGGCTTCAAGATTGGTGCAGACGACTATATTACCAAACCCTTCAGTATGGAAGAGTTAACACTTCGAATTGAAGCCATCTTGAGACGTGTGCGCGGAAAGAAGAACAAGGAAAGCAACATCTACAAGATTGGCAAGTTTACTTTTGACACGCAAAAGCAAATCCTCTCAACTCCGGAGAAGCAAACCAAACTTACTACCAAGGAGTCTGAATTGCTGGGATTGCTTTGTGCCCATGCCAATGAAATCCTGCAACGCGACTTTGCCTTGAAAACTATCTGGATTGACGATAACTATTTCAATGCACGAAGCATGGATGTTTATATCACCAAGCTGCGCAAACATCTGAAAGAAGATCCTTCCATCGAAATCATCAACATTCATGGTAAGGGCTACAAGCTCATCACTCCTGAAGCTGAATAACTGAAAGGAAAACTATAGATGTCATACTAAAGCGGCATCAAGGGGAAAGCAAAATCAACTTGCACCCTTTGATGCCGTTTTTTTTGATTGCCCTGTCACGATAAGACCGACTCATAGGTAAACCATGATAATGCTAAAGTGCAACCCACATAGAAGGCTAAAGACATAAAATCAGAAAGCCTTCATCAAGGGAAGCCAGATATTTCTTGTGAGAATGGTGAAAGAAAATAAGCTTTCACAAAGAAAGAAAGAAAAAGTTATTCCGGTGAAGTTTCACCGTTAAGCGCTGGAAACAAGCAGGTTGCAGTGAAAGGTACTGGTAAGGAATCAAATGTTAGCGTGTCCCCGGTTGAGACGTGAAGCATCGCTTCACTCCAGCCTGCATAATATTCCATTTCCGATCTTCACTCACCATATCATCCTGTTTATCAAGTGAATGCTGTGAAAGCTATTTCATTTTAAGGCGTGGTACACCATGTAGCCACAAAACATCGCATCAGGTGAGGGATGAATACACATCCTATTCCATAGCAACACACACGCATTCGACTGCTCAGTAGCGTGAATGATATTTCCGAGTGCATCTTTCACCGTATTTATCTATTTGACAACAAATTACTTCCTACCGTGAAGGCGTGAAACTTCAAACGAGAAAAGTATATTCCGTACGGTGAAAGATGTACTTTTACGTTTCTTTCCTATATTTTTCATGCTGAATAGAAGAAAGCGACAAGCCCCCTCGGATGGCGCGACAGAATTTCAGCACCTGCACTCCCTTTCTGCTACTGCTAAACAGGGATTTTAGCACGCTAACTATGGACTTTGGCAGGCTAAACATGGACTTTACGGAAACAGATACGGCTGCGTTATCTCACGCAGCCGTATCTGTCGCCCAACGCAGCCGTATCCGTCAACCGATGCAGCCGTAAGTGTAAATGACAGTAGTGTACTCCTCTGTCGTTAGCAGTCCACTCCCCGGTCGCTAGCAGTTAACTCCTTACTTCATGGCTCTTAATACAACTCCAGCTGACCGCATCCACCAAAAAAACGCAGTTCTGATTTACTCCGTCTGTTTCAACTCATCCGCTCCCTTCAATCTCATTTCATCGCGGATTAATTCCATTTCCACCGGAGACAACTTCGGAAGTTTCACACGGGAAGGACACTCGGACTGATAAGCCTTTACTTCATTAATCAGCAACTGCCAGTCATAAAGAAACTCCGGTGTACAACCATGACGGGCATAAATCACCTTTGCCGCTTCCAAAATTTCAGCAGCACAACTATCATCTCCCTGAAATACCACGGCGGGAATATCATGGTTGATGCAATCTCTAAGCAAACGTATCTGATCTTTCATATCTATACTACCATACAATAATTTTCCAACCACAGACTGTAATCAGGGGCAGTCTTTCTCTTTCCCCTTGTCAACCTCTTCTTTCAACCGCTGAATGTATGCAAGCTCTTCCAGCGCATAATCGCTGTTACCAGGCTCGTCCAGCATTGCCTTAAAAATTTCTTCGGCCTCATCCAGTCGCCCTAACTCAATAAGGACATAACCTCTGCGCCGGCGAAGGAAATTAATAAAATTGCGTAGCGAAGCGTCTTCCTTAGGCTCATCTTCTTCCTCTTCGTCGGCCTCCTTCCCGTTTTCCGTCTTTTGAAGTTCAGCCAACAAGCGGTCAATGACATAGAGCGCACGAAAATCACCGGCATTGGCCAAACAGTTGACATATTCCTGCGTATATGCAATTCTGTTCAACTGGAACACAATATCCAGATAATAGTAAGCCCGTTCATAGAGCCTCAACTCACAGTAGCAGAATCCAATATAATAACACAGCTCATAGAAACGCTCCTTTTGCGAATTGCCCAACGTATAAAAACGAGACTGCAAACCGTCATAAGCATTCTCCAGATAGAGCAATGCCTCATAGTAACGCTCACTGTGCATCAACTGGCTGCCACGATACAGAGCCTGAGCCACATTGCCATTGTCGGCACCAGCCATCAGCCACTGTTCATTGCTCATCTCCTCCTCTTTTCCGGCGGCTATCTTATCTTTCGCATCCTGCCACATATACTCAAACTCCTGCAACTGCTTTTCTGCCGGCCGCAGGTCATAGGCCACAAGCAAACTGAACGTATGCGGCTGATTGTTCTCACTACCCAACGAAACATTGATATTGGTGCCAAGCGCCGGAATACAACAGGTGACCCGAACATAACAAGTAGTATCCGTACAGCCATCGGGTCTCAGACTTATAAGCAATACGTTCTGGATTCCATCGGACGTAGAAAAAGATACCTGCATCATAATGTCAGATTCCTTAAACGTTGGTTCGCTTCCTTCTGACCCGGACTCAATAAAAGAGCTGAGCAAATCATATTCCTGCAAATTCTCGGTCAGTACCTGTACACGGCCATCAGCGTCGGTCACCACCAGCTTGGACAGGCTCACTCCGGTCCGATTAAAAACGACACTCAACAGACGTCCCAACGTCAGCGCCTGACCGGCATCGGAACGTAACCTCGCCTCAACAGACTGATGTGAAAACTCCTGCTCGCGCAATAAGAAGAGAGCCCGCTTATGTACTGCAAGTGAATTTTCAAAATCCTCCGTTCCTGCCTCCTTGCAACGCTTTACCTCCTCGTCAAACTCGCGCATAAACAGGAACTGCGTACTGAAACAGCGTGTCAGCACTTCCTTGAACAGTTCCTTCAGTCCGGCAGCACCGGCCGACAAAGGGATATCAGCCAGTATGTGCACATACACTTCATTCTTCTCACGCCCCAGGCTATAAACCAGCTTCAGCATATCGACCCTGGTGCTCAGACTGTTGCAAACCGTGCGCGCTACCTGCAACTTTTCCAGTTCGGTGGTATAAATAAACAGGTAGCGAAGCGTAACCACTTCACTGTCCTTAGTGAGCAAAGCCTGAAAATGTCCGCTCTGATAGTCAAAGTGAACCATGGAATCATCGCCATCCTTATCCACCTGGTAGGTACAATTGAGCTCCTTAAGCCATTGCTGCAACAAGCTCATGGCCTCCCGGCCTTTACCCGAAAGTGCTGCCGCAGGTCCTTGCTTCTTCTTCCTGCTGATATAAAACCACAGAGAAAGAATCAAAGCTGCCACGAGCACCGTAGTAGAGATAATCAATCCTGTCATAATCATTCCTGTTTTTAGCGATTTATATTTGCAGTAGTTCTGCCAACAAACTGCCGGCAGCAGTTTTACGTCAGAATTCCAGCCTAAAGCCCTCCTTCTTCAGTTCGCTGTAGCGGTTGGTATCGAACCTATAATAAATAGGTGTGCGCGAGCCGGCACGTACTGCCAAACGGTCGGCCTGCATCAGCAAACCGGTTTTCAGCATCTTTTTATAGAAATTGCGCCGGTCAAACTTCACCCCCAAAATGGCTTCATACAGTCTTTGCAGCTCGGTCATGGTAAATTCCTGAGGAAGCAATTCAAAACCTACCGGTTCAAAATGAATTTTCTCTTTCAACCGCCCTATGGCCACACGCAATATCTGGTCATGGTCGAAGGCCAACCGCGGAATCTCATCCAGTGCAAACCAAGAGGCTTTAGCAGCGTCATCGCCTCCCTTCACCTCGGCTATCTTCACCAAGGCATAGAATGCAATGGTCACTACCCGCTCACGAGGGTCGCGGTCCACTGCGGTAAAGGTGTGCAGTTGTTCCATGAAGGCTGTCTCCAGCCCGGTTTCCTCCTTCAGCTCACGCCGCGCACCTTCTTCAGCCGTCTCGTCTATCTGCATGAATCCGCCCGGAAAGGCCCAATATCCCTTATAAGGTTCAACACCACGCTCCACCAACAATACCTTCAGGCGTACGCCGTCGAAGCCGAATATCACACAGTCGGTAGTGACCGACGGATGCGGATACTTGTATGCGTACTTCAAATCTTCCATCGTTCTTGTTTCATCCACTTTGCTACAGCAGGTGAGCCACAAACATAAAAAAGCTCCATACTGCGTATTATCTACGCAAATATAGAGCTTTACAGCAGAAGTACAAAGAAAATCAAATTTCTTTTAGACAGACACACATTATATTATATAAACTCATTTCATGCCTTATGCTCAGACTGCTACTTCAGAGCTTCCATCACTGCCTTGTAGTCGGGTTCTTCCGAAATCTCGCCCACCAGCTGTGTATACTCTACCTTGCCATCCGCACCAACCACTACCACTGCTCGTGCCAGCAGCCCATGCAAAGGTCCACTGACCTGCAATACACCATAGCGTTCGGCAAACTCGGGATTGCGGAAGACAGACAGTGGCACCACATTCTCAATGCCCTCTACACTGCAAAAGCGCTTCTGCGCAAACGGCAAGTCCATCGAAACTGCCAGAATGACCGTATTGGGCAACGAAGCAGCCATCTGGTTGAACTGCCTTACCGACAATGCACAGGTAGGCGTATCGAGACTGGGAAATATATTCAGCACTACACGTTTGCCGCGAAAACCATTCAACGATACATCGGACAGCGAACCGTCCACACCTGTAAAGTCAGGCGCCTCAGCACCCACTGCCGGCAGCATACCACTCAGTTTGACTTCCTGGCCACGCAGCTTTACACTGACACCACCAGCCTGCTGGGCATAACCACCCAACGTTCCACCGGCCACCATCACAGCAGCCATACACATTTTCTTCATATTCATAATTCGTTCTTCATTAATTTATCAAATTAAGTTCCGCTAACTGTGCTGCGGAATTTTATCTTCAGTATAAAGAACAATCTGAAAGCGAAATTGTTTTCTTTGCACACAAAAAAGGAACTATGAACTACAACAACACCCTGATTAGAAGACAAGACCGGCTCCTCCGGGAAGAGGAAGCCACCACCCTACTGCGCACGGGCGAATATGGCGTATTATCAATGACCGATGAAACGGGCAAGGCATACGGAATCCCCGTCAACTATGTATGGAACGAAGCCGATTCACTGTATATACACTGTGCGCCCCAAGGCCGGAAATTGTGCTGCATAGCTGCCCATCCCGAGGTTTCGTTCTGCATAGTAGGACGAACGCATGTAGTCTCCAACCAATTCACCACGTCCTACGAAAGCATCGTGTTGCAATGCCGCGCCACGACCGGACTACCTGCCGACGAACGTATGCAGGCTTTGCAACTACTGCTTCAAAAGTACTCTCCCAACGACCTGACCATAGGACTGAAATATGCCGAAAAGTCGTTTCACCGCACAGAAATCATCAGACTGGACATAGAGGAAGTAAGCGGTAAATGCAAGCGGGTACAATAATACGTCACCGTCTACCTATCGTCCTCCAAACATAGTCAAACACCTCATCTGATAGCAGTTAACTCCTTTCGAAATAGCAGTTAACTGCTATCGTGTTAGGAGTCCACCGCTATCGGCTAAAGTGTTAACTGCTATCGTGCTGGAAGTCCACTGCTATCGTCAAAAGTATAGGCCGTTAACGAAACGCTTATAGAATGCTGAAAATCAGCATTCTATTTTTTACTCTTTAACCGTTATTTTTTCACTCCCCACACCAATCGCCCTTGTTCTTTCCTCCAGCCTTCAGTTTCTACCCCTACACAGAAAACCACAATCACTCCAACAGAACCGCCACTCCACCGGCACAACCCAGCTAACTACCAACATCCAACATAAGCCAATAAAGAAATAAATCCGGACATCACTAGTGTCTCTTAAAATTTGTTATTGTTGAAATTTTCTTCCTGATTATGCGAT